>JAITOW010000005.1 GCA_031289835.1 Puniceicoccales bacterium
GCTGTTTGATTCCGAAAAAGCTCCATTCATTTCACGTCCTCCGCTGAAGTTTTTGCGAGGAGAACGTCGGTATCGGTCGGAGTTGTCAGGCCGAAGCGCTCGCGAATATCGCCCAGGGCCAGGGGAACGCCGAGGTCGTACAACTCCTTGTACAATGCCAGTTCGTCTTTTATATTCTTTCTTGTGCTAGGGATTAAGCGGACGTATGCCCTGGCCTCTTCGCTATCGAAGAGATATTTGAGGACAAATTTATCAACCTGCGCATTCAGCGTTTCGGAGATCATCGCCGCGTCGTCCTCCTCGAGGATTGTGGCTTCATCGGCTTGCACCGATGCACCGGAGCCACTTTGGAGGGACAGTGTAGCCAAATATGACCTGCGCCACATGGCCACAATCGCGCGATCCATGCGGTCAACCAGCGCGGGATAGGGTAATTCGCCGCGGCTTGACAGGTCAATGGCCTCGATATCGGTCCCCCGCGACATTAAAGCGTGGAACTCGGCACCGAAGTCCTCCACGGCCTCCCGCGCATGCTCCCACTGGGTGGAATTTGGCGGAGCATCCGTAACCCCCTTGACCCCGGGCATACCGTTTCTTTCGCAGTACACCAACCAATCGCGCAGGGGCAAATGTTTGAACAGATAGGCGATCGAACACGCCTCCATCAGACCATCGCCGACGGTCACAAGCCACGCTCCCGGCTCGAGGTCAGTTCCCTCCGTTGCTCCTTCGTTCAGCAAAAACTTCAAGTACCCGTCACGATTTTCGAAAAACCATAGGGGAACAAACCTGAAATTCGCCGTTAATTTAAAGTTACCTGAATCGGCATATGAACTAACTTGGGGTGAAAAAATCATCTCATGAATGGCGTATTTCTTGCCGACGGCGTCCATCATCTGGCGAATAAGCAGCTTGAACCCGCCACACTCGTTGCCGTCACACGCATTTGTGGCCGTCAAGTGGTCATAAAAGTACTCCAACGCTTCCTTTTGCTTCTTCGCCAAATCGGAATCATCCAAGGACAATACTTCCCAATTTAGGCGCGAAACGGACTTCTTCCTCTTACCGGCTACCCCCTGAATGACGTCATCCCTGTGCTCGATTGCATCCCAGGTCAATGCAGCGGACTTTAAATATCCCGATGCGAATCCATCGAGCATGTTAGAGAGCGAATCGGGGGTCAAAGTTTTTATCGGATTGAATCGCGCGCGCATCGAATGCCGCACTCGAATTTCAGAAATTTGTGAAACAGTTTTCATAGAAATTAGTATTTAAAGTTTCGCGAATACCTTTCCATCGCCAGGGATTCAAAAAATTGCGCCGCCGAATTTTTGAACACCGCCGAAGCATGTATCGCCAGAGCCAGGGCCCAAAATCTATCAGCATGTCCGTTTTTTCCGCGATCGGCAGCGAAACGAACATTCCCCGCAAATGTGATTTCCCGCTTGATCGCCCGCATGTCTGCGCGGATGTAATCGTCGTTCGGGATTTTTACCAAGCAATTCTCAAAGGCTGTGCGCACACGGTAGGCAAGCTGCTCCTTGGCGGAGTTTGTGAAAGTGATCCCTTCGACGGTATACTTGCCGAAACATTCGCATGCACGCTCGTAAAATTGCCGTCCGATCCCCGTTTGATCGATGCAAATTCTGCGCAGATTTGGCAGTTGAGCGAATTCGCACAGCGCCCTCTCCTGGCTGGCAAAGGGCTCATTCTTTAGGCAAATTACACGCCTCGTGAACAGAAAACCCTCCTGGATCTCGAGCAACCACATAACCGTCAGGTCATGGTCGCGTCCGACATCAACACCCAGGCAAAAATCGTACCTAGAGCGCCTCATCGCATCGAAGCTCAATGCCCAATCATCCAGCTTTGAAAACGTGCAACCGTCAATCAGTTCGTAGGACAGGAACGCTGATCTGTCGTCATTCGGCTGGCACATGTACTCCTGCATGAACGAATCGTCGTCCGGACAGCTCGACTTCACATGGTCGAAATATTCCCCGTTGGTCATCGTCTTACGCGGATCATCGGCGGACAACTTACTCTGCAGCCGCGTTAAAAATCCCTGATTCAGAGCATCTTCCAGGGTTACGCGGTGATGGGAAAACTTTTTCGGATTGCCATTTTCGCGAATGTCGCTGATCAGCGCATTGAAAAAATTATTCGAGCCGCGGTGCGTGGAAACGATTTCCAACTGCCCGCCCCAGGTTATCCCGGGGAGTGAAATGATGAACAATTGCTTCGGGTCCTGGTGAAGGGCAAATTCGTCCAAAATTCTCGTTCCGCGCTTGCCGGCCTGCGCATCGGGGCTCGATGATAGCGAATTTATCGACGATCCATTGCTGAACGTGATGGAAAACGAGCAGGTCTTTTGCTCAAAAATTTCCATGCCGTACAGCTTTGCAAAACTCTGAAAGATATTGGCAAAGTTCCGGCAATCGTTGATAAACAGTTTAGCCTGCAGCTCATCCCGCGATGATACCCAGGAATCAAAGGTAAATTTTTCGGAAGCGTGTAGGCGTACAAGCCGATAGGCCGTCGACATCGTTATTCCGATTTGCCGAGATTTTTCCATGATCTTCAGGCGGGAATCGTCGGCGATCCACTTCTTTTGATAGGGAAGAAAAAATGTCGTCGCCTTCATAGCAGTTTCAATTGCTCCTCCGCTTGGGTGATAACGTCACAGGACGACGGCTTTGAATCGGCGGCAAACTTCTCCAACTTCATCGCTGACAATTTCTGCATGACGCCGGTGATGGTATTCAGATCGGCGATCGAAATGTCCTCGCTGTTGCAAAGTGTATCAAAAATACGCTCCCAGGCAAAAGCCACCGATGCCATGGTGGCATCCTCCGCCGGCAACCATACGTTTAAAATTTCCCCCGCCCTCTTTTTAGCCAGAGATATCCGCTTGAGATGTTGCTGAAAATCAGTCATCGCAGCGCTCCTCGCAAGCGTTCGTTGGCCTGGATGCTAGGGCAAACCTCGGCCCGACCTGATCTTCAACAATTTTTACGATGGTGCGTTCACCCAACATCTCATCCAAAATGCCGAAAATGTAACCCGCATTCGGAATCCTCACCACATAGCCCAAGCCTCTAATGAGGATGTCTTCGCTCAAACTAGCCGGATTTGCAGCAAGCAACTGATCAATTATCAGTTGTTTGATCGCCGTTTTGGATAACTTTTGGTCGCTTGTCATCGTATTTCAAAAAAATTTATGGGACAATGATAGCGAAAATTTCCACATTGAGAAGTGCACCGTTGGCTATGCTGATTAAGTTTGATCCATTCGATGCGTTTGTTAAATTTCCCCAATAAGACGCGGAAAGATTAGCTCATAACATCTTGTAGATAAAAACGTTGACATACATATTTCAAATCTTCACCTTCCCTCCGCAGAGGATTTAGAGAATTTTTTACAAGTTAAATTAATTAAAATAAGATACAAATATGAAAAACTTTAAAACTATGCTGTGCTTGTTCGCGCTGGTCGTAGCGCCACTGCTATCATTTGGCATAGCATTTAGAAATCCATTTTTCGAAAACGTGAGGGTGTTTAGGGAAAATGCCAATGCGATGGGCGACTCGATTATATGTTACGCGGATAGCATACTAAACGAACCTGATGCCAAAGCAAAGCACATTTGGTTGAGCAGTGGCCATGTCAACCACTGCCAAACGGAAGAGCTTGGTTTGGGCTACAGCGCTGACACGTTTCTGGTAAACGTCGGCGCAGATCTCAAGTATTCCAGCCTATTTTCATTCCTGGATCGAAGCATCATGGGATTATTCGCCTCCTACGCAGACACGTCCTTGGATTACAAGGGCTCCGAATCATTGAAGGGCGACAAAACAAAACAAAATTCGCTCACGTTTGGCTTTTATTCGGGGTATGGTCTCAAAAGATTTACGATTTTTTCATCGTCACTGTTTGCCACAACGAAGTACAACAACCGCCTATCGGTGCACTCCGAAGATAATTTGTCCGGGCCATTGAAAAATGTGGAACCGCATACATTTCGTGGCCGCTCGACGCATAGCAACCTCGGAATTTCCTACAAATGTCCCTGCAAACGGCTGACCATCGAACCGATGGCGTTCCTAAACTATGAAACGATCATGCAAAAGAAACACGATGACGGCACCATATCGGTGGAAAGGCAGCGCGCAAGTTACTTGCAAGCCACCCTAGGTATTAAGCTAGAAGTGTCCACAAGTATCGGTTCACGCAAAGCCAAGCCTCACCTATTCGTCGGGCTAGCGCGGGACCTATACAGCCGTGACAAACTTTCAAAAACAGTGCGCGATCCGCAGGGAAACCAAGTTGTTCAAACACTATTTAAAAGGGAACGTAATTCTGTCAAAATTGGTGCAGGGCTGTCCATCTTACTCAAGGACACCATAGCCGCCGATGTGGCATATCAGGGTGAATATTCAAAGCACAACAAAGCCAGCGCGATTCTAGTAGGGATAAGTTGTAAATTTTAAAATATTTTCATAAAAAAAGGAAAACCAGAAGGAAATGAACGAGACAACGCAAATTTCAACACTAATTTGGAGCCGAACATTCGAGAAAATGGATAGGGCAACGGGCCAGGAATTTAGGAATCACTTTCGAAATTCACCCTTTACCAAAACTGTAGCAGTGCGCCTTGGGGAAGCCCGAATAAGCTGTCCGTTAGGGTGTTAATCATTCCGAAGGTCTCCGTCACACATCTGAACAAAATTGAGTGAAATGCCGGAATGTTTATCAAAAGAAGCAGAACCCAAAGTCCCCATCTGGAAATTTGAAAAAACAACTCATCCGAAATCCAAAAAATAACTTTCAGCATGTACCCTCCATCGAGGGGAGGAATTGGGATAAGGTTAAATACGAACAAAGCGATATTCAACAATGCCATCAAACTAAACAGCGCCCTAATGTTCCCTTCGAAGTATTTTGCCAAGCAAGAGCCCACAACGGCGGAAAATATCGCCAAAATCAAGTTGGAAAACGGCCCAGCCAAACTCACCATCAATTCACAAAGCTTTCTATGGTTTTTAAAATACCTCGGATCGATCGGGACTGACTTTGCCCATCCAAGAATCACGAAGTTTGGCTCCAATAATATCACGGCCAATGGTACGATAATTGTGCCAATGACATCGATATGGGCGAGTGGATTGAGGGTTAGCCTGCCAAATGTCGCCGGTGTTGGGTCTCCGAGCTTGCAAGCGACATACCCATGGGCCCATTCGTGCACACTTAAACTTATCAGCAGAAGTAGATATACGATGAGACCGGGAATAATATGGTTGACCATGATTATTCGTGAATAATTTTCAGGTTACGCAAGAACGCAACAACGAAAATTAAGCCAAAAAATATGGGTGCCCCCAGCATAGCCAATGGAAGTAACTGCACACTCAAAATAATCAGGCACAGAAACAAAAATGAGGGAATCAGCACGTGTTTGCACGTATTGATAGTCCTAGAAAACATTGACCACAAAACTCTCACCGACGCCAGTTCATTGAGGTCCGCTATGTACAGCATCGCATAGGCAGCCGTTGGAGCTCCAATAAACAGACCGAAGTAGGCCAACAAAAGCCGCATCGAATCACTTATCCAAAACAGTCCGAGTCCAACCATGTAGCCGACAATAACTGGCCCACCAAGGAACACAAGCAAAATCACCACCCCGTTAACACCGGTCAGAAAATTTTGTTTCAAATTTTGCAATGACAGGTCCCAATGGGGTAGAAAAAAACTACCATTTTGCCCATTTTCTTTAACGGCACGGCCCATGTACCCAAATGATAAGAAATTAATTCCAGGGATTGCTCCCAGCAAAACTCCCACAAGTATCTTCAGCCAAAAACCTGGCTGTTTGATAAATTTTCTGCAACTAGATTCAAAATTTTCCATAAATTTCGTCCTCAATGGTTTTCAATATGTTTACAAATTTTACAGATTATGCAATATAAATTTTAAAGAAGAATTGACATCGACCGTTTTATGTGCACAATTCTCCTACTATGGGAAGTGTAATTTATGGGAAACGTAATTTGGGATTTTCTCCAATTGAAATTTTGTGTGCCCTCGGGGTGATGCTTATCTTGTTCGTTGTATTTTTCAGAATATACGCATATCGCGACAATGATATCAAATACCAGATCGCCCGCGAAGAGCTGTCAATTTTGAATTGCGCCCTGGAATATTATCACTCATCCTGCGGTGAGTATCCGGTCGGTAATCAGCGGTCGATAGAACAAAATGCAATTTCGATGTATGCCGCTTTGACGAAAAGTTCAAAAAACTTTCTTACCGGACACGAATGGAAAATCGCATCGAATAAAATACTTGATCCATGGGGCCGCCCTTATATATATAAATGCTCCGGCAAGCCCGAAGACAATTACATATTATTTTCCATGGGGCCAAACGGCTATGTTGACGAGCATGGATTGCTAGATGACATTTACAGCAGATGAACAAAAGAATTCGCGCATTCGGTTTAATTGGAATTTTGGCACTCATACTTATCATTGGAGCATTGGGGGGTATGTTAGTCGTGGGGGTCATGATGCACCGGGATGCCGGGTTAACGGCTCGCACACGCATTCAATTCATACAGTACGAATCTGCGCTGAAAGCTTATTGCCGCGAATATGGCGAAATGCCACCATTTATCACACCGGAAGAGCCATTTTGGCTAAATCACGACGGAAATTCTGCGCTTCTAATCAAAGCACTGTCCGGCCGAAACCCCGACGGTAGCCAACTGTCGCGGCGTGATATGGAATATCTTAACCCCTTCGGCAAAAGGTTCTATACCTTTACCGATGGCGATTTTTTCAAGAGGAAGGATGGAAGCATAGACCGGTCGCAAGTGGCGGACGCGTTCAACAACACGAGCATATGTATCGTTTTGGAAAGCGTTCTCGACGATGACACGGTGATTCCGAAGTCGGTCTTGCCGAAAGTAATTCAGAGGCAAATCATCGGTAATCTAGTGAATGCACAGATTGCCATCTTTTCCGTCGATGAGGAACAGGAAACAATTATTTCATCTTGGTCAAAGGAATAGACAGTCGTAAGCATGGATTTTCATTGCTGGAAGTCGTTCTAGCGATGGGGATGTTTGCATTTGCAGCTGCGCTGTTCGTTGGGCTGATCAATGTCCAAATGTCCTTCGAATCCAAAAATCGAGATCTTGCCGAGGGCATGGAAATAATGGAAGATTTCTGCGCGTTTGTTGAAATAAGCTCCTTCGAGGATATAAGGAAGCTTAGGGATGCGCACACCACTCTCTACGCAACCGAAGAGGAAGACGACGACATAATTTACCGAAAGTTTATCCCAAAGAGTGACTGGGCATCGGTGGACGGCAACAAGCGGCTCGGTTATGCCGTCGAAATTGAGCCAATGGCAATCCTATTCGCGGATGAAAATCCAAAGGAAAGATACTACATTCCCTTGGCGTGCAGGATACTTAAAGTCAACGAAGATCCTCTTGGTTTAGTTTTAAGTGGCATTGGCGAAGATTTTTCCACATTCGTCACCGTAAAAAATTACTAGGGCGGCCTTCTTGTGCTCGACTTTTGCAAACAAATGTACTCCATGTCGGCTTAGAATGAGCAAATTGGCAAAAACTTTTTCCCCGAAGGACATAGAGGACAAGTGGTACGGCGAGTGGTTGTCACATAACTGCTTCGACAGGGTGATTGATCCGGCAAAACCATCGTTTTGCATCCTAATTCCACCGCCAAATGTCACCGGGGTTTTGCACATGGGACATCTGCTCAATAACACCCTGCAGGACTTACTCATCCGCTATGCCCGCCACAGCGGCAAGTCTGCGCTTTGGGTCCCCGGGACGGATCACGCCGGCATCTCGATGCAGGTGCGAGTCGAGAAAGAGTTAGCTAAAAAAGGGGTCGATAGAAAAGCTATCGGCCGGGAAAATTTCTTGGAACACGCTTGCCGTTGGCGCGACGAGCACGGGGGCATTATTCTCAAGCAGCTGCGCAAACTCGGAGTTTCCTGCGATTGGAAAAACATAAAGCACACCCTCGATGCCGAATACAGCCGCGGCGTATTAACGGCATTCGTTAAATTGTATGACCGCGGATATATTTACCGCGGCAAGCGCATGGTAAACTGGTGTCCGGTATCTCTAACGGCGCTCAGTGACGAGGAAGTCAAGGTGGTGCAACAAACCGGCAAACTGTACCATGTGAAGTATGGGATAGCGGAGCGTCCCGGAGAGTACATCGCCGTAGCAACAACGCGTCCGGAAACAATCCCCGGGGATGTGGCCATCGCTGTCAATCCAACCGATGGGCGTTACAAAAACTTGGTGGGGCTGCATTGCCTGAGGCCATTGTCGGACACCAAAATCCCGATAATAGCGGATGAGGCTGTGGCAAAGGACTTTGGAACGGGAGCTCTGAAAATCACGCCAGCCCATGACAAGGTGGACTTCGAAATTGGACGGAAACATAACCTGGAAATAATAAATGTCCTAAATCCCGACGGCACGCTGAATGAGCACGGCGGGGAGTGGTGCGCCATGGACCGCTTCGATGCCAGGGTCGCAATTGCAAGGAAGCTAGGCGAAATCGGGCTCCTCATAAAAGAGGAGGAATACGTAAACAATGTTGGGTTTTCAGAGCGTGGCAATGTTCCAATCGAACCAAGACTTTCCGAACAATGGTTCCTCCGCTACCCAAAAATTGAGGAGGCTAAAATCGCCGTGCGTAACGGCCTCATAAAATTTTTCCCCGAGCGCTGGACAAAAATATACCTCCATTGGCTGGATAATATCCAGGACTGGTGCATTAGCCGACAGCTTTGGTGGGGCCATAGGATCCCGGTTTGGTACAGAAAAAATAGCGATAAAAATGACAGCAAAAATTGGCACATATCCGTGGATGGTCCCATGGACAAAGAAAACTGGGAACAGGACGAAGACGTCTTGGATACCTGGTTTTCATCGTGGATATGGCCATTTGGCGTCTTTGGCTGGCCGGATCGCAACAAAATGATTGAAAATGGATTTGACTATTTTTTTCCCACCGATGACCTCGTGACCGGCCCCGATATTATATTTTTCTGGGTTGCAAGGATGATCATCGCGTCTTTGGAGTTCATCGGCGGTGAAAAATCACCGCTGACACCGGATGAAGTGAGGGATAGGATACCGTTTAAAAACGTGTATTTTACGGGGATCATACGCGATTCCCTGGGGCGAAAAATGTCAAAAAGCTTGGGAAATTCACCGGAACCCCTCTATCTCATAGAAAAATACGGCGCCGATGGTATGCGGCTCGGATTGCTCATGATTGCCCCCTACGGCCAGGATGTTCTGTTCGATGAGGAACGAATCCTACAAGGCAGAAATTTTTGCAACAAACTGTGGAACGCCGCTCGCTTCCGCCTAATGCAGCAATCCGATCACTCAAAAACAAGCCTCCAAGAGTTGGTAGCTGGAGTAAACAACCTGGAAAGCGACGATCATGCCATTTTGCTGCAACTTGTTAAATGTAAGCGAGACATTGACGCCCACATGGCAAAATACGAAATAACATCCGCCGTGCAATGCATTCACAATTTTTTCTGGAATTCGTACTGCGACTGGTACGTCGAGGTGTCCAAGCATAGGGTTCAGGGCGGTGAACGCGGTGCACTCATGATCCACGACATCGTCATGCGCCAAGTTTTGCTCATGCTAAACCCGTTCATCCCGTTCATAACCGAGGAACTCTGGCATGCGTGTGGCTATGCCAAAGAAGGCTCGTTCATTCAATGCGAATGCTGTGAAACGGCGGATGATTTGCTGGCAATTTTTAAACCATTAAAATTGAAGGAACAAAGTCTTCTGGAAGCTGAACAGAAGCGCAATTTTGTAAATTTCTGCCGCCTACTCCTTGCTCAAAATAAACACATTTCGAAGAAATTGGTTAAAATAATCGTCAACCTGCGTGATAAAAGTGAGTGTAAATTATTTTCGGAATCCGTGCAAAAAATACTGGCCGTAAATTCCATAGAATTCACGGATCGAGAACTTCCCTTGCCGGCAACGATCGGTGACATGGGAACAATTTACATGGATACTGCCAGCGATGCGGCGGCTGAAAGTCTTCAGCCAAGAAGGGACAAAATTTTAAAAGAAATTGATGAGCTGAGCAAGCTCATAGCGATAAACGAAAATAAGCTCAATGACACAAATTTTGTCAAAAAAGCTCCTAAAAATGTCATTGCCGGAGCTCGCAAGTTATTTGAAGATAACGTGGCGAAACGGGACGCGCTAGAGAAAATTTTGGCATCTTTGTGAAAAAACTTGACACTCACCAGTTTTTTGCATGGTAATTCCATTGCCAATGAAAAATTTACAAACTAAACAAATTTCTGAAAATTTAAATACGCTAGCGGGCTTAGCTAGCAACGTAAGCTTACTGACGCTTGGAGTCAGTAACAAGATGTTGCCCAATATTTCCAGTCTGGTGGCTAATACGGCCGGAATTATTTCAACCAAGGTTACTGGACGGAGCATATTCGTTAACAAACACGGAGAAATTACCTTTGCGCCGCTGTTCAAAACCTTAAATTGTATGCTTAAAATAGTCCCTAGTACAATTTTGGGGACCAACATAGTTGCGCTAAAAACTGTGATGTCAGTTAGCAAAGGCGCCGCGGTAATTTTTGATGCTGCGATAAATTCCAAAAAAGCGTTTGATCGCAACGACATTTGGGGATGCATTGTAAATATATCCAAGGAATGGATTGTATCCCTGGTAAAGTCCATCATTGAAAGTGTAATTTTCTTTTTCCTGTTAAAAACAAAATGGCAACTTTGTATCGGATTAATTATGTTCTTTTTAGTTAAAGTCGTGTACCCCTGGCATGGCGACGATGTGAGGTACAATTTCACACGATCCGCCACGGAAGAAATTTTTGAGTTCGCTGATCTTCCGAAGGATATTGTGGAATCTGTTTTTACGACGCATAAATCACTTTAAAATTTTCAACCGACACTCATGATTAGGGCGAGTTTTTTGCATATTTACTAAAATTTATGGTCAATTTTTTGTTTAAAGTAGCGCTCACCATGGGTTCTATTTTGGCAAAAAGTAATATTTTCGAATAAAGTTAGTTTGCTGTCGCGTTCACAGCTTTTCAACTGTGCTGATCATAGGCCGAAGTATCCGGAAAGAAGAGTTTTCACCCAAAGTCTATACCTACCAAAGAATGAAATTGTCGTATTTGCTCTTCCGTCGACCAATTCGCAGTACCCGTGGGCGATGTTTGCTTCCTCGAGTTTCGATTGTTCGTCGTTGATTGTCTGCAAGCAATTTTCGCCGCACAGGCACAGGGCTTTCTTTGGCGATTTTTTTATGCGCTTAACGTGAATATTTATCAAGTTTTTCACCGCTGAAAATTGCCTTTGGCAGGCTTCAAATGGAGGTACATAAAAGGCGGCAATGGGCGCTTGTAAGTTGTGTGTTACAAATATTGCTCCGCTCCGCATGTGTGAAATTAGTATGCAATTTACAAGGGTGCGCCTCGTACCGATGTGCGAAAATATTAGCTGCAGGCGAATATCTCCCTCTTTGCTGTAAAATATCGGCGAACTCATTACCGACATTGCTTTAACCCTTACGAGGAGCGTCGTCGCAAATTTAAATTCACTTTTAGCCAACGCCCGGCGAATTTTTCCGAATGTCTTCCTAGCCGGCCAAACGAGCTTATCCTCCTCGTGCGTATACTTCGCAAACAATGGGGCATCGAACTTGGAATACCGGCCTATCACAAGCCAAATGTGTATCGACTCGATCAGGCAATATCCCAGAAACGAGCTGGCGAATAGCACAAAAAGCGGCCGAGAGTGATCTGTAAATATACTTAGGGCGAATGTTAAAAACGTGCACGTCGACAAACATAGCAGCCATTTCCACACAAAATTTACAAACTTTGACGCTATTATGGACGAAAGCCGTGAAAGCGCAATGGTTATTACAAGAAATATCAGCGTAATGTCCTGGTGTGAAAGTTTTATATGCATAGGGCTCACTTCTTTCTCAATGAATCAACGTATTTCCAGAACGAAGAATGCTGCTCGATCATCTGTTCTTCGCTGATCGGTAGCTTGCTGCGGAACACGAAATCCGATAGGGTGTGTTGGGGCAAAATGTAGTGGCAGAACAGTTGGCCATCTGCGCGCGGCTCAAGGTATGCCCGGAAGGAATTGATTTTTATCCTGAAAAATGATACACCGTCGCGCTGAATTTTTGGCAAATTTCCACCTTGACCCTTAAAAGCCTGATCTGACAGCGAGCTCAATTGTTCGATTAGGTGCAACCGGGCATAGATGTCCAATTTATCCATCTCCGCCAGGCTTTGTTCACTAAAATTTAGCTGATACATCTTAAAACGCTTCTCGAGTTAAAGCAATTTGCGGGTAAACTTCAACTATTCTTTCTGCATAGGGATTTACTTGGCAGTATATTTTCTTGCCAATGTTGCACCTGAGCCTTACAGAAACGGAAATCGTTTCAAAAAATCACACTTCGGTATTTCAAAAAATGGCGCTTCACCGCTGGGTCCACGGGAAAAATTTTCACACTTGAGAAGTGAGCTGGCCAAGTCGATTATATCGTCGCCGGTCGTATAATGCTCATACTTGGCGTATTGGGAAGCGATTTTGGAAAACTTTTCATCCACTGATTTTGCGTCTTCGCTAAAGTCGTACTCCGCCGAAGATTGAACCACATCCCGAACAAAAGTTTCAACCTGATTCGGGGATAACCATGCGGGAATGCTTGAAACGCGGTAGTGATTTTTCCCAAATTGATAAATTTCGATATTTTTTTTCGCAAAAAAGTCCGCTAGCATATCAATGGCATGGGATTCGAAGTCATTTGTAAAAATGTCGATGGGTATCAGCAGGCCCTGCCGCTCGATTTCCTGCGTGTTTTGCCTCAGTTGCTCGAATAAAATTTTCCGCACGGCCAGCCGGATATTAAACACTACCAGGCCAGTTGCGGTTTCGAAGAGCGCGGAATTGTCAAATATTTTTCCGATAAACTTCCATTCCAAGCCGTTACTGGGCCTTGTGTCGAAAATTTCGCCGGTGCTGTGAAATATCGGTTTGTGCATCGCCGATGCAACGCGGGCATAATGGCCACAATTTGGGGAATTTGAAGTTAGCACCCCATTGCCGATGGCCACATATTGCGGCACAAAAATTTTTGCAACATTTTCACTGTTAATCCGCTGTGGCACATGTAAGGCGGCAATTATCGCATTTTGAACGCACTCCCTGACAAATTGCTCATTCCTAAATCTTATTTCGTGCTTTGTTGGGTGCACGTTGACATCAACAAATTCGGGATCTATGGTCAACAACAGGCAGGCAATTATTTCCCGGTGTCTCGGAAAAATGCCGCTCAGAGCGTCGCTGACCGCGAACCGCAGAAGTTTGCTCTCCACTGGCCTGCGATTTACAAAAAATAAAAAAAATCGCCTGCACGGTGCTCCGCTGTTGGGATCGCCGATGGCCCCACCAATGGAACAGTTATTGTGCACATGGGACAGAGATAGGAAGTGCTCGTCCGGGCAAAATACTTGGTTGAGTCTTTCTACCCAGCAATCTCCAGTCGGCGATTGGAAAATTTTACGTCCCTCGGAGTACAATTCAAACTTGATCGATTTTTCCGCAAATGCGAAATTTTTCATGAGTTCGACGATGTGATCGGCCTCCGTTTGGTCAGTTTTCAGAAACTTTCGCCTTGCCGGCACGTTGTGAAAGATCTGTTCAACCTGGACGATTGTTCCCCGCGGCATCCCAAACGCTTTGGAATACGCAAATTTTCCACCGTTGTAGCAAATCTCATGGCCATCTTCGCTGTTTCCGCGCGTGTACATCGTGAACTTCGACACACTGGCGATGGATGGTAAAGCCTCGCCACGAAACCCAAAAGTGTTTATGGTGCTAATGTCTTCAATGTTGGAAATTTTGCTCGTCGCATGCCGTTTGAACGACATTAGCGCGTCTTCCTCGCCCATCCCACAGCCGTTATCTTCAACCACAATCAACTGCTTTCCTCCGTGGGAAAAACGCACGATTATATGATCCGCACCGGCATCAATGCTGTTTTCAACCAGTTCCTTGACTACCGCAACCGGCCGTTCAACAACCTCACCGGCTGCAATTTGATTGGACACGATTTCGGGGAGAACATTTATTTTAGCCACAAAACTTAGCTTAAAAATGTATCATTTTTCTCAATAAAATTTCTCCTAAAAAGATTTGTTCAGGGCGAGATGAACGTTGGTACACCCAAGCCCCTTTAAAATTTCGCAAATTTTTACCACGGTGCCGAGTGGGATCGATGTGTCTATTCTGAGCAAAATCGGGGTATTTGGATCAAAAATTCCCTCACGCAAAATTTTTGCTTCGATATCGCGCCTGAGCGCTTTCATGGAGGAAATTTCATCGTTAACAATCAGCAAATTTTCAGATTTTACGGTAATTATGTGGGCCGTCTGCAAGTACTGAACTTCGCTTGATTTTGGGAGTTCGATACCCATCCCCGCGGGAAGGATGAGTCGATATCCAGCTAAAAATCCCAGGCTGGTTATAATCAGGGCGCAAACCACCACAAACGCGTCGATGCTTGCGTTTGGAATCGGCAACTTCGTGCAAAATATTTCTTCGAACGGATTATTTTTCATGGGCCCGTGACAGGTAGTTCGTTATTTCAACGTAGCTCCATTCCACATTATATATGAGCGTTCGCACGCGCCCGTACAAAAAGCTGTACCCGATGTTAGCCAATACGTTTATGAAGAGTGAAAAGGGGATGATTGTTAGAATGTTTTTTACCGGAGCAAAGAGTGATTCCGATTGTAAGTAGCTGATATCCGAAGTGTTAGCCATGAATTTGAAAAATATCACACAGGCACCTATGCATCCTATAATTGGGGCAATTTTGCCGATTAGCGCTATGGAACGCAGCCCACGTTCGAGCGTGGGTATCATGGACAAGGCAAAATTTTTTATGGCGTAATCGGCCGCTTCTTTGCTCTCTTTGCTAAAAAATAGGGCAATTTTTACCATCATCGGCACAAAGCCGGATGTCTCCTCACAGATTGTCATCGCCTCCTTATATCGGTCGTTGCTGAGAAGCGCGGTTATCCCGTCGATGAACTGCTGCGGCTTTACATTTCCACTGTGCAAGAAGATTGCCCGTTCGACGACGCATACCAACAATATCAAAAATAGCGCCACCAATAGGAGCATGGAACCGCTGCCGAGTGTAAAAAATTTTGCATCCAAACTATGCATACTAACAAGTCGAAGGTGTATTTGGATGCCTCGCGGTTGCAACAAATAAAATCTTTTTTATTTATTTAGCCGATGTTTTTGCGCTTGCAATTTTACCGGGCCCGTGAATCTATCTGGTGGACTTGCTATGGATAAAAAAAATCAAATAATCGGAATCCTGTGCATAATATGCGCCTTTGTTTTGCTATTCAAGTTTGACGGCAACAGGCATGAGATGATGGCGGCTCAAAGTGAGCAGGTTATTTCGGTGGAACCGCTTACTGAAAATGGCAAGGTGGAAGTTGTCGAAGATGCCATTTCCATGGCGGAAATTAGGGAGAATGGGGAGGATAAAAAAGTTTTCCTGGAAAATGGTCTCGTAAAGGTTGAATTTTCGACAAACTACGGGGCCATCGACCGCGTATTTTTAAAAAAGTACAAAAAAACACAAGATGGCGATGACTTAGTTGTGTTCAACGATGGGGGGCGTTGTCCGGCACTCGGACTGATTATGGGCTCACCGAAAGGTGATAAAGCGGCATATGTTTCGGGATTTTCAGTGAAGTCGTTCGACGGTCAATCCATTGTGTTTAGCAAGGTCGATAAAACTGGGCTTGAGATAGTGCGCGACTACTTTTTGCCCGAAAAAGACGGCAAGGGAGAAGGTGATGCCTATACCCTAACCCATAGGACCCACCTGATAAATCCTTCGAATTCAGAAATTTCCCTGAAAAACATTAGTCTGAGTCTGGGAAGCATTCCCGCTACGGAAGGGGATATTACCGGTGATTATTTAAATTTCGGGTACTACGATGGGAAATCCATTGAGTTTATAAAGCCGCGGGACTTCACGGCAAGCAAGGGCTTTTTTGGCCTCGGCAAGCGCGATAGCCGCGATCACATCAGTGGGAAGCGGCCCATTATTTGGGGCTCCATAAAGAATCAATTTTTTACGGCAATTTTGACTTCGTCCATGCGCGCGAGCGGGTTTTGCGCACGGCCAGTTTTATTGAGTGATGCCGCCTTGAATCGCCAAAACGAAGGAATTGCGGCGGAGATGACATTTAGGGTCGATAATATTTCCGCGCGGGGTGAGCATGCGCTCGGTTTGGACTTTTACGTTGGTCCGAAAGATCTCGCAAGGTTGGATAGAATGCACGATCGGCAGGATCTCGTGATGCAGTTTGGATTCTTTGGAATAATAAGTAAGTTCTTGCTGTTCATGATGTTAGGAATTCACTCATTCGTGTCAAATTGGGGGTTGGCGATAATTCTTCTCACGGTCATGGTCAAGCTGTGTCTATGGCCGCTGACAACTGCCCAGGTTCGAGTGTCGAAAAAGATGTCTGCCGTACAGGCACCGCTCAAGGAGATTAGGGAAAAATACAAGAATAATCCGAGCAAAATTCAGGCCGAAACGATTAAGTTATTTAAGCTTCACCGTATCAATCCCGCCGCCGGTTGCCTGCCAATTTTCGTACAAATTCCGATATTTTTCGGCTTATACTTCATGCTGCGGACATCGTCTGAGCTGCGATTTGCGCATTTTTTATGGATAAAAGACCTGTCCGTTGCCGATACGGTGGCGCATGTGGGCAGCTTCCCAATTAACATTTTACCAATAATAATGTGTGTCACAACGGCGCTCCAAATGCACATGACACCGATACCTTCCGCCGATGGATCCCCAAAGATGATACTTAAATTGATGCCGCTAATCCTTTTGTTTGGCTGCTATGGCTTACCATCGGGCTTGGTTTTGTACTGGACCGTACAAAATATTTTGACTATTGTGCAACAGTATGTAGTATCCAAACGCGGGGATATGCAGGTGGAACAGCTAATGGAAACGGAAACGGAAGCTAAAAAAAATAAGCGCGGCCGAGGGAAGAAAAATTTTACTAAATAGAAGGATAATATGTCAGGACATAGTAAGTGGGCGACAACTAAGAGGCATAAGGAGGCCGTTGATTCCAAGCGCGGCAAATTATTCAGTTTGATTGGGAAAGAATTGACAATCGCTGCCCGATTGAGTGGCGGTGATCCCGATTTTAATGCCAGGTTAAGGAATCTCATTCAGAAAGCGAAAGCTGCCAACATGCCAGCCGACAATATTAAAAAAGCCATCCAAAAGGGCACGGGGGAAGTGCCGGGTTTTACGATCGATGAGCTGCTCTATGAGGCGTACATTGCCGGTGGTGTTGGCTTGGTCGTTGAGGTCACAACCGACAACAAAAATCGCGCGGCAAGCGAGGTGCGGAGCACATTGACTAAGTGCGGAGGGAACTTGGCTACGCCCGGTGCATTGATGTTTAATTTCCAGCGACTTGGTCAAACTTTCATAGCCAAGTCTGCCGTCGACGAGGGTAAACTGATGGACATTGTGCTCAATGCCGGCGCAGACGACATAAAAACTGACGACGAGGAATGCTACGAAGTTTTGTGCCCAGTTTCCGAATTTTATAACCTTGAAAACGTCTTAGCCGAGGCCAAGATCGAGGTACAGTCGTCGGAGTTGGCCTATATTCCAAACACCACCGTCGAAATCAATAACCAAGATGTTGCGGATAAACTTATGCGCACCATTGAAAAGTTGGAAGATTTGGATGATGTAAAAAACGTGTTCGCGAATTTTGAACTAGGGGATAATATCATTATGGAGTAATTTTTTTGTAGAAAAAGCTTGCAGTCGTCAATAATTTTCGTTTGTTAGGCGTCATTGTGACTCCAGACTCTAACGCAGTGCAGTTGGTTTTACCGAGCATCTTACAAATTAATGGCTCAGCTGGCTGTACTCACTTCTCCGTGAACAAACAAGATAAGACGGAGGTGGGCAGGTTTCGTGGGCGTTCCATAGCGGTGTCCCAGGGATGGAATGGCGGTGAATTTAGAAAATCGAAATGCCTTGGTTGTTCTTTGGAAACGCGTAATGCGCTTGCGAGAAGGATTTCCCTCTCTAGTTCCGTGTGTATGGCACGGGAAGTGTCAGGTCTTAAAAATTCTTGGGTTCGAGTGTTTATGCGGTTGCGCGGTGGCACGGGTGAGGGTTTGAACGAATGTGGGCGTGCTTTGCGCACCATGTTTGTGCCCATATTCATGTCCCGCGGCGAATCGGCAAAGGAGCTTGGAGAAATAAGAAAGTTTATCGGTGATTTGTTGGCCAGGACATCCGATAGAAAAAATGTGAGAGAAATTTATAATCGGTGCAATCGTGTGTTGGAGCATAGCGGTGCGATGGCACTATTCGGGATATTGAGAAGTGCACTTAACGAAGCAAAAAAGGGCATACTTTAATTTTTCTAAGGTCGAAGGTTTAGCAGTTCGCGCATCATTCTGTCAACTAGTTGGGGGTTTGCTTTGCCATGGGTTGCCTTTATGACTTTACCTTTTAAAACATTTATGGCCTGGCCTTTGCCCGCTAGAAGTTCGTTGACGGCCCTAGGGTTGTCGCAGATGACATTTTTGCAGATTCCTTTGATCTCGTCGGTATTTACGTTTTGTCGCAGGCCACGTTTGTCAACAAGAACTTCGGGGGCTTCACCCGTTGTGTACATTTCGCTGAAAATTTCCTTGCCAGATTGCTTGGAAATGGTGGTACTGTCGACCAGTTTCGCTAGCTTGGCCAGTTGCTGCGGGCTTACTTTTTCACAGGCAACCTCCAGAGGTGTTGTACCTGCCATGTGCAGGAGCTCGTTAACTATAAAATTTGCGATGGTCCTCGGACTATTATGAAATTTTAGGGTTTCCTCAAAATAGTCGCTTAGGAATTTTTCCGGGTAAAGCACGGATGTGAGCGCGTATGGTAAATTGTAAAACAAGCGAAAACGTTCCTGCTTCGCAAAGGGCATTTCCGGCAATTCGCTTCGAATTTTAATTTGCGTTTTTTCGGAAATTTTTACGGGCATCAGGTCCGGGTCGGTAAAGTATCTGTAATCGTGAGCCGTTTCCTTCGTACGCATCAGCGCGGTTACACAGGCCTCCGCGTTCCAGCGGCGGGTTTCCTGATGAATTACGCCTCCGCTTCCCAAAACATCCCGTTGCCTGCGAATTTCGTACTCGATTCCGTGCTTCACCCCGGAAATTGAGTTTAGATTTTTTAGTTCAACCTTCGTTCCCAATTCCCTCTGGCCGACCGGGCGAACGCTAACATTTGCATCGCATCGCATTTGCCCCTTTTCCATGTCGCAATCGGATATCCCGGCATACACCAGATGTATGCGCAGAGAATTCAGATAGGCAAAGGCTTCCTCCGGCGAGTGAATATCCGGCTCGGATACGATTTCTATGAGAGGAACTCCCGCGCGATTGTAGTCAATCAGTGATTCGTTCTCAAAGTGCGTCAATTTTCCAACATCTTCCTCGAGGTGAATTCTGTTAAGTTTTATGTTTTTGTGTTCGCCCATAACATTTCTGGCCGGTCCTTCAAGCTCGATTTCGACGCTTCCGCCACGGCACAGCGGGTTATCATTTTGCGATATTTGATAATTTTTTGGACAGTCTGGATAAAAATAATTTTTGCGATCCCATTTACTAGTGGTGGAGATTTTACATCCAAAAATTATGCCGGCTTTTACCGCTTGGCGAATTGCCTCGGCATTTATGGTCGGCAGTGTTCCGGGTAGGGCAAGTACAGTCGGATCGGTTAATGTATTGGGACTTTTGCCATACCTATATTCGCAGGCCGAAAACATTTTTGACTTCGTTTTTACCTGCACATGAACTTCCAACCCAATAATAGCCTCGTACTTCATAATGTATCCATTTTCTAGGGAACGAAACGTATCAGGCAATCAAAAATTAAAGCTAAAGTTCCGCAGTGGAAGTCCCTCTTCTTGCCTAACCTGGCGGATAGGCGCACAAAGCACCTTGGAAAACTCCCGATCAGTGGCAATGCAATGAACAAAACAAAGCTAAAGATAATTTTGCTTTGGAAGCCTGAGGGTTTTAATCCTGTTCATGATTACGTCCGCAGCATCTTGGTACCGGCTAGCGGAGTTTTTGTTGTCGTACTCTGAAACCTGCAGCGGCTTACCAAATATAATGTCAGCTTTTTCGTTAAAATTTGGAAAATGCGAAAATCGATTCATGATCTCGTAGGTGCCGAATATTCTACAGGGTACAACTGGTACACCGCTCTTGCATGCAAACAAGCCCACACCGGCGTGTGCCTTATGTAATTTTCCATCAACGGATCGTGTGCCTTCGGGGAAAATCATTACAGCCTTACCATTTTGCAACAGCTCCAACACGGAACGAATGGCAGATATATCGACGCCGTCCCTATCAACCGAAATCGAGTTCAAATGCGTAAACAACCATTTCCCTACCCGTGAGCCGAACAGACTTTTCTTAGCGAAAGAAAAAACTTCCCTTTTCCACAGCAATGCACCCAAAAATGGCGGATCGAAATAGCTGAAATGATTGCACGCCAATAGGAAGGCTCCCCTTTTCGGGATATTTTCCAAGCCATAGGCGGAACCGTCAAAAAGCTCGTAAAACCCAGCTTTAAACAGATAACACATGATCTGGTAAACGGGATGCAACATGCTGTTTTAATACTGAAACTTTGGTAAAAATGAAAGCTTTTTTTTCATAAATTTTGTCAATCTTTCGGAAAAATATTTCATAATTTAGTACTTGATAGTACTTGACAACTGTCAAAAATTCCCCCATACACCAATTGTGTAGGTTTACTGTAAATTCTTTAGTCGGCTATGCAATGGAAAAAGAAAAAAAAGTTCAATACAAGATTCCGTATAATATACTAATTGAAAAGAAAATTTCTGCGGAGGAACTAACGGACGATGAGGTGCGCGAAGTTACGGGGGCGATAATAGATGATAAAATTCCATTGCACCAATTGTCGGCATTTTTAATGGCTGTCTATTTTCAGGGGATGAGTGTGCAAGAAACTGCCGTTTGGACGGAGGAATTGATGCTGTCCGGAGACCTGATCGACACGGGAAACATTTCCTGGCCAAAGATTGATCGTTGCGCCACGGGTGGCGTCGGGGATAAGGCCACTTTTGTCCTATCTGCAATTGCCGCTGCGTGTGGCATTGCGGTTCCGATGGTTGCCGACATGGACGATGGTTTCGTAATTTCCGACATTGAAAAAATCTCTTCCATTCCGGGGTTTTCGTCCAAATTTGATTCAAAAAATTTCAAAGCTCAACTGAAAAAAGTTGGCTGCTGCTACTGTGAGCAACCGGATACGGTGGCTCCCGTTGACGTGCGATTGATAAAATTACGCAAGGAGACCGGTACAATTCCGAGTGTTCCATTGCTAGTTGGTAGTATACTTTGCAAGAAGCTATCCTCCGGGGTGGAAGGTTTGGTCGTGGACGTGAAATGGGGAAGCGGTTCTTGCATTAAGGACGTTGAGCATGCCAAGCAGCTTGGCCGCATGATAACAAGGGTGGCACGCGCTCTGAATAGAAAGTGCATCGCACTCGTAACCGATGCCAATCAACCACTTGGAAGAACCGTTGGGACAGCGCTTGAAATTAAGGAGGTAATCGAGCTTCTAAAGGGTGGTGGTGACGCGGAACTCCAAGATCTCATTCTAAAACTCGGAATGGAGATTGTGCGTTTGGCGGGTGTTGCAGGTTCGACTTTGTCGGCTAAGCAGATGATAGTTAAGCACTTATCCGATGGAACTGCCCTGGAAAAATTTAAAGAATTTGTCGATGCGCAGGGGGGAGACACTTCCTACATTGATAATCCCGAGAAATTCCCAGAAGCCAAATGTGTCCGTAAACTTTCCGCTCAAAAACGTGGCTATATACACACCGTCAACGCCGGTATGATTGCGCGCGGTGTCCGCATTTTGGCTGAAAATTCAGATGGCACCCTGGATTATGCCGTTGGTGTGTCTGACGTTATGAAAGTTGGCATGCAAATAAAGCAAGGTGAGCCGCTGATGATGATCCACTACAATAACGAGTCAAAACTCGACAAAGCATTGGAATATTTTCGCGATGCCTACCGACTCGCTCCTAAGCGTCCAACCCAGGGAGATATTATCAGCGAGCGCATCGCGTAGGTACATGGTTTTGCAAGGAAGGAAGATGAGCTGCTAAAAGGGGATTGTTTTTGGTCATCGGCTCCCCCATTCAGGGAAAAGGAATTTTTGTGAAAAATTTCCACTTTGCGAGCGTTTGCCAGGTTTTGTTGCGCACTATGCTGCCGTTTTTTTCATCATCACCAATTTTACGCGTTTGATTGGAGATCAATTCGATATTCTTGCCATCGTTTGTGACAATAAACTCATCCGTTATTGTAACTTTCGTGCAGTAGCCTTCATGCAGCTCGTCGTTTGATAGTAAATCTTTCCCAAAGCTCTTGTATTTCAGGCCCTTTTCGGAAATCAGCTCGATGATTGTTCTAACTATGTCAACCTGGCTGCCCGGCTGAGGCTTGTATTTTTTCAATTCGCCGTTGAATCGCTTCCAATATATTACCAAAGGAACGCTCCATTCATCTAACAGAGGGAAATTTTCCTTGTAATGCTTCCGTGAAAAGTGATCGCCGGTTATGACAAACAGAGCTTCATCCGTTAGCGCTCCAATTGCTCTTACAAAATCTCCCAAACACCTGTCCGCATACCAGGCATGGCCGAGGCATTTTAGCGTTTTCTCATTGTTGGTAAATTTTGCAAGATGTTCGAGTGGAACGTCTTCGGAACGTAAGTCCACGGAAAACGGCGGATGATTTGATGCCGTTAAAATCAGATTGAAACTTGGTACTTCGGGATTAAAATTGGATTCTATAAATTTGAATAGATCCTTATCATTGACACCCCATTCATTCCCCTCGTATGCCAACATAATATCACCGCCGTAGCAGTGCTGATAGCCATGTATCGGCGCAAATCGGTCCACGCGCTGCCAACTCAAGTACCCGGCATAGTAGAAATTTGTCCCGTAACCGAGCTGTTGAAACAAAGTGCCAACCGATAAATCGCAATTTTTTAAACCATTTTCCGCATAGTTGATCAAAAATCCCATGTTGGGGTAGTTGCACATCTGCACCGCTATCGCCGACATAGTTCCCTGACCGGTGGGGACAAAATGCTTAAAATACAAACCATCGTTTGCTAATTTTGCAAGATTTGGGCATAAATTCAGCGCAGAATTTTCGGGAAACAACGGCCAATTATCCTGGCTTTCCATAACTACTAAAAAAATATGTTTCGGTTTTTCGGACAATTTTGCCCCCTTCGATGTGCGGGAAATGAGTTCGTCCACATCTTTCGTTTGAGCATTTAAAACGTTCAAGGCAGCAATCAAGTTTTCACGGGAAAGGGATTTTTGTATCAGTTTGATGCTATTTTGCCTGCGAAATTCTTTCAATGCAAAGTATAGCGCGTAGTACGCATTGGGGACGCATTTGTTAAGAAATGTGTGTCCTGTTATGGCCACATCTATTTGTTGGAGTGGACGCCGGGAGATCGAACCGCGGGCAGCAGCCACAAAAGCAAACAACATCAATGCTACAATTATTAGCCACGCTGAAGCATTTTTATGTTCCGATAATGCGATGCGAGCGCTCAATTTTAGGTAGAGGAGAATTAGGCAAATGGATATCCCCGCTGCACTTAGAATTACGGCCAACGGGCTGTAGTCTTTCCAAATCGTAGTTAAAATTGCCCTTTTGTCGTCGAATAAAAAATTAAAGACCCAAAAGTTGAACCTATCATTGTATTCTTTGAAATATTCGATGTCGATTATTGCCAAAGTAACGGTTGCAAACGTGAACAGAGCGACACACAATTTGTGCAATTTGCACAGCTTGTTTTGAAAATCTTTGGATCGGGGTAAAAATATCGAAACGGTGAAAAATGGCAAAATAAACATTCCTGTAACGCGGCAATCGAATTGCCAGGCTCTCAGTGCAAACATTTGCAAGTTATATGGAGTTACTTCACCTAGCAGTGCTGGGAAAGCTGAAATCAACGAAATGCGCGAGATGCAAAGCGTGGTCACCATGAATGCAAATGAAATTGCAAATATCTTCCATGGACTGATAAAAGGGCAATTCGCGTTTGTTTTGTCGTTGTTCATGTTGTTTGAAAGGTTAAAAAGCCGAAAAGGCAGATTGATATGGCCTAGCCAGCTTAGCAAGTACAAAAAAAATCGGAGAATACAATGGGAGCCGCCTCGGTGCATGGAAGATTTTTCGAGAGACTTAAATTTTGATTTAGCGGAAGAAACAGAAATAATCGAAGGGAACGATCTTCGCATTGGAGCGTTAATCTTTTACGGAAAGCTGGAATAGAAGGTTTTTATCCTGCGTTTTGATGGTAATGAGTCTGCATTCGTTGCTTGGCTCGATGGTGACATAAAATTTTGCCAAATCTTCGGGATATTCAAAAAAATGCTCCGGCCACTCTACCGCACAGCAAAAGGGCTCTACGATGATATCGTCCAGATTTAGAGCGCCCCAGGTCAAAAATTTTTCACGAAAAGCATCGATGTGAAAAAGTTTGTGGCGGGAACCAGAGTAGATATTCATCAGGTTAAATGATGGGCTGCTTATTTCCTGTTCCACGCCAAAGCCACTTGCCAAACCACGAACGAACACCGTTTTGCCCGCTCCGAGCGCACCGTTAAGTAGTACAACAACGTTCCCTCGGCAATTCTCTGCAAACAAATACCCACATCGCCGTGTTTCTTCTTCCGTTTTACTAAGCCAAATCAACTCGTGCATGACTACTATATTTGCGCTTTAAATAACAATATCAACAGCAGAGAATTACAATTAAAAGCGGCATGGATAGATATGGGGATTAAAACACTTCCAAAGCGATCATAACTTTTTATTAGCAAAAAACTTAAAACATATAATGGTAATAATGATACGAGGTTGAAATGTAAAGTCGCAAAAATAGCGCTGGTCAAAATTGCAGCAGATCTGCGACTCAAATTACTCCTAAAAGCGCGGTATAATCCACCTCTAAAAATCAATTCCTCCATGATAGGTGCCAAAATAACAACCATTATTGAAAATAAAAATTTGGGAAAAAATCCGCTTAGCTTGGTGAATAGCACAACTGTCCCCTGTTCACAAAGCGGAACATTGAGGCCACATTTGTTCAAAAATATTAGCAGCGTGAGCCATAAATAGGACACCAGCCAAACAACCGGCAATGCCACGCCAAATCCGCATAGGCTCTCCCCTAGGATGGAAGACCAAGGTTGTTTCAT
>JAITOW010000002.1 GCA_031289835.1 Puniceicoccales bacterium
AGTTTTGGCTATAACAACCTCGTCGTCGACATGCGCGCATTTGATATTTTGAAGCAAAATGACTGTCCGGCTGTCTTCGATGCGACTCACAGTGTGCAGCTTCCCGGCGCTGGGAATGGCATAACATTGGGGCAACGTGGATTCGTACCAATCCTCGCCAAAGCGGCGATTGCGGCAGGTGCCGATGGTCTGTTTTTTGAAATTCACCCGAATCCCGATGAAGCAACCTGTGACGCTGCGAATCAGCTGCCATTGGGCCATTTTGCCCGGATCATTGGCGAATGTTTGGCCATATGGCGCGTTTGCAAGGATGTGATGGATAATTAATGTCGTTTTTGCAAGTATAAAATTTAAATTATGACTTGCATTTTTCAAAAAAACGCATTTTTTCGTGGAATTTTCATATTTGAAATGTTTTTTGCATTTGATCTTGATCATGGCGGCGTAGGTTGCTTTAACAGCAGCACGCGAGTGTAAAATTCGCAATTTCAGAGAGGGAAGATACTATGACAGGGATATTTTGGTTTGTGCCGCTAGCTGCTATCATTGCACTGTGTTTTGCGCGCTATTTTTTTACAACTATGAAAAAAACTCACGAAGGCAATGCAACGATGATTGCCATTGCGTCGAGGGTGCGTGAAGGTGCGATGGCCTATTTAAAGCAGCAGTATAAGGTTGTGTTCGTCGTTTTTCTCGTAGTTGGGCTAATGCTGGCATTTTTCGCCTATGTGGTTGAAATTCAGAACAGGTGGGTTCCACTGGCGTTTATGACGGCGGGGTTTTGTTCGGCATTGGCGGGATTTTTTGGGATGAGGACTGCGACGGCGGCGTCTTCCAGGACGGCCCATGCGGCTTCCAATTCGCTGAACGCCGGGTTAAGGGTGGCCTTTCGCAGTGGTGCGGTCATGGGGCTTGTCGTTGTTGGATTGGCACTGCTGGATTACTCGTTTTGGTATTTTATCTTGAATTGGTTCATCGACCTGGCCAAGCCTTCCGCGAAAATATTAGCCGTTACGAGCACGATGCTAACCTTCGCGGTGGGGGCATCCTTGCAAGCGTTGTTTGCGCGCGTTGGTGGTGGAATATTTACGAAAGCCGCCGATGTTGGTGCGGATTTGGTTGGAAAAGTCGAGGCCGGGATCCCCGAGGATGATATCCGTAACCCCGCTGTCATTGCCGATAATGTGGGCGATAATGTGGGTGATGTGGCGGGGATGGGTGCCGATCTGTACGAATCCTACTCGGGTTCCATTTTGGCCGCTGCGTCATTGGGGGCCGTTGCATTTAGACACATGGGTGCCATTACCCAGCTACATGCGGTTTTGACACCGGTGTTGATCTGCGCACTGGGAGTTTTAGCGTCCATTGTCGGCGTATTTTTTGTGAAAACCGAGGAAAACAGTTCCAGCTTGGACCTGTTGCGCTCCCTGTTCAAGGGCATAAAAGTCAGTTCGATCATCATCTGCGTGGGCTCATATTTGATCCTAAAGTTGCTTGGAATCCCTAATGCCATTGGCATTTGGGGATCTATCATGGTTGGATTGCTGATGGGGATGCTCATCGGCGAGGCGACGGAATATTTCACGTCACAGGCCCATAAACCAACAAAAAAAATCGCGGAATACGCGAATACGGGAGCGGCAACGGTTGTTATTGCTGGGTTTGGAAATGGTATGATATCGACCTTGCTGCCAGTATTGGCCGTTACTTTGGGGATGATTTGTTCCTACCATCTTGCCGTACATGGCAGCGACGGGAACACGACCATGGGGCTGTACGGTGTGGCGATTTCGGCCGTTGGAATGCTATCGACGCTGGGTATAACGCTGGCGACCGATGCCTACGGGCCGATCGCAGATAATGCCGGCGGTAACGCAGAGATGAGTAAACTCGGGGCCCACGTCCGCGCCCGCACGGATGCCCTCGATGCTCTTGGAAATACGACGGCGGCCACGGGCAAAGGTTTTGCCATTGGTTCTGCGGCATTGACGGCATTGGCGCTCATCGCCTCCTACGTTGAGGGCGTGAAATTGGCCCTGATTAATGCGGGCGGGAAATATATCGTTATTAACGGGGTCAATATTGCCCTGAAAAAGGCTACCATGAGCAATGTTTTGCATGCCTACGACGTAAATTTGCTCAATCCCAAGGTCATGATCGGAATGTTCATTGGTTCGATGTTGACGTTTTTATTTTGCGGATTGACGGTCAATTCCGTTGGCCGCGCAGCTGCTAAAATGGTGACGGAGGTACGCCGGCAGTTTCATGAGATAAAGGGCATCATGAGCGGAGAAACGGTACCCGATTACACCCGTTGCGTGACAATTGCAACTTCAGCAGCTCAGAGGGAGATGCTATTTCCCGCGATTATTGCCATTGTTTCGCCGATTGTCGTTGGGCTTTTGTTCGGCATTCCCGGCGTATTGGGCCTTCTAGGTGGTGCACTATCAAGTGGCTTTGTTTTGGCGGTATTTCTGTCAAATGCCGGTGGTTCCTGGGATAACGCCAAAAAATATATCGAAGAGGGCGCCTACGGCGGGAAAGGGTCCGATGCACACAAAGCCACCGTTGTCGGTGACACTGTCGGTGACCCGTTTAAGGACACCGCTGGGCCGAGCCTGAATATTCTAATAAAGTTGATGACGATCATGTCCGTGATCACGGTTGGACTTGCGGTTTCGTACAGCTTGTTTTAGGATGCGGAACTGCGCAGTTTAGTTTGCTGGATTTTCGCAAAATTTTGTGCTAGTGCGCGGCAACAAAAATATTGAAGCGCGCAGCTTTGTCGCTATGATATTAAAGATTTTGTTCGATGTACAACAAGCGTCCGAATAGTACGTACGATGAAGCTTCGCTCCTATGTTGGAGCGAAAAGATGGCGCGCCTGAACCGCAATCTCGCCTTTCGGAAGGATGTTATGGCCAAGGGAAGGATGATTTGGGCGACAAATGCCATAAGGAATGTTGAGCTTCAGCGGGATTATGCGAAAGCGCTCGTGAAGTACAATGGCGAGGATTGTACGATCAGCTTCAACGTCGACAGCTCCGGCGATTTGGAGCCGGTCTCCGACTTGGACGACAAAAAAATTTGTTCCATAATTTATGCCATATGCCTTGAGATTGACCTATTACTGACCACATACGTTGAGCAGCCCGATGAGGTTGTTGAGCCGGAGTATGACGAGTCATTTTTGGAGAACAAATCCGAAGACGTAAGCAAGTGTTTGCTGGTAAAGGTTTTCATCGAGGGGCAAAGTTTGGTTCTGCGCTCGTTTTTGGACAATGATCTGCACAAGCCGATCTTCATGCAGACGAACCGCGGCTTGTCCAAAATTTCCGGCGATGATAAAAAGATCAGTATCCTGCGCCTGCTATTCAACGCAAAGAAAGCGAATTTTAAATTTTGCTTCGAGCACCGCGACTACAGGATATGTGACTTGCGCGATGCCCTAATGTTTTACGGCGATAAATTGCCTGTCTGGCAGAAGTATTTCAATGTGGAACTGGCGAATTCGTGCTCATTTCTGGCACGGAAGCTGATCCGCGTATCGACTTTGGCGGAGATCATCGGCATCGATGACAGCAAAATCAAAATAATTTGGCATCTAAATTCGAGCTTCGGAGAGATCGATGGCGCAAATCTGGATGCTCTGCTACATGCCAATGGGCGGCCATACTTCATCGAAAATTTTGGCGTTGTTACTTTGTCCGAAGATCAGGTGGACGTCATTCGTTCGCTGCTATCCCTGCAGCTCAGCGATGGCATTTTTCCCCACTACATGCTCTATTTTTTGTTCAATCAGAGCGCGATCAAACTTGATACTGACCTGAAAATCAGCGATTCCTTCGTCGAATGTGCGCCCGATTTGCCGCTACTTTCTTGCTTAAAGGAGTACCAGAAAAATGGTGTCCGCTGGATGCGGAGTGTGCTCGATGCCGGCTGCCAATGCCTGTTGGCCGATGAAATGGGCCTTGGGAAAACTTTGCAGGCGCTATCCCTGGTTTGTACGGATCAGGATGCCAAGAGCAGTTTGATCGTTTGTCCTGCCAGTGTTATATCGGTGTGGGAGAGCGAAATCGGTAAATTTTTCCCCGAAAAATCGGTTTCAATTTTGCAAAACGGCGAGATTAGTGAATCCGATTTTATGCTGGCGAGTTACAATCAAGCCAGGCGATTAAACAACGTGTTGCATGGCAAGAAGTTTGATTATTTGATTCTCGACGAAGCCCAGTACATCAAGAACTCTTCTTCGAAGACTGCGCGTGTGTGTTGTGCGATTGATGCCAGGTTCCGGGTGGCAATAACGGGCACGCCCATTGAAAATAATTTGAATGATGTTTGGAGCATATTCAAGTTCCTGATGCCGGGACTACTGTACAACTACAGAGATTTTCAAAAAAAAATCGTCCACGTGGAATTTCGAGTAAAGCTAAAAAATCAAATTGCACCGTTTGTTTTGAGGCGAACGAAAGATTCCGTGCGACTGCAGCTGCCGGAGCGCAACGAAATCGAGCTTTTATGTCCGCTAAATTCGGCCCAGGCCAAGGTTTACAATAATTTTAAGGAGCAACTCGCTCTAAGTTACAACAGTTATGCGGAACAGGCGTCTTCCAGGGAAAGGATGAACATTTTGACGACGCTCATGCGCATGCGCCAGACCGCGGATTGCCTGGACATTTTGCCGAAGAAATACAATCCGTACAGGGAGACAAATTCGCCAAAAATCGATGCGCTCATGCTCAAGTTGGAGGAAATTGTTTCCGAAAACAAGAAAGCCGTGATTTTCAGCCAATTTTTGGGATTCTTGGGCAAAATTGAGGCTGAAATAGGGGATAAGTTGCCCGATTGCAAGATCTTCAAACTGACGGGAGCCACTAGCAAACGTAAGGTTGTAATCGAGGATTTTCAAAAGCACGGAGCTTCTGCCGTGATACTGGTAAGTTTAAAAGCGGGCGGTGTGGGGATTACTTTGCACGCCGCCGAGTACGCATTTTTGATGGAGCCGTGGTGGAACCCGGCGGTCGAGGAGCAGGCAATCGCGCGCATCCATCGCATTGGGCAGCAAAAAGTTACGACAATTTATCGCATGATCGCACAAAATACGATTGAGCAGAGCATGCGCGCCATGCAGGTGCGGAAAAAGCATCTCTTCGACGAAATTATTCAAGATAGCGGCGGAGATACCTCATTTTCAAATTTTTACATGCAAAATCTCGGCGAGCTCCTAAAATGAAACGGTTCATTTTGC
>JAITOW010000007.1 GCA_031289835.1 Puniceicoccales bacterium
ATCGTTTTCCTCGGAACGATGCCTACAATTCCGGTGCACGAGTGTGCAGGCGGTTGAGCGGAGGAGACAGTTTTCAGTAACATCGCACTCATTTTGAGGGCCGGAATTTTCCCCTGGCAAGTACACATAATTCATGAAATTTTTCATTGATTGTTTCGGACGTGCAATCGGAATGGGAAATGGAGTCAATTTTCGGGGCGAATGATCGATGGCGTGTGCCTTCGCGAGTATCACGTCTAACGGCAACTTTCAAGAGCTCCTTGCCCAAATATTGCACAAAAAACTCTCCCATTGCCTTTGCCAAATGCGAAAAAAAGCCGGCACAACTAGATATTGACCAAATCGCCCCCGTATGCCCTCTGTACCAAATAACTCTCCTGCCACATTATTATAATGGCTGATTCCTTCACAATGGCAACCATTTGGTGTGCGCAACGGGGGGAGAACTCCGAAATTTTCACCGGACTCCCGAGGTAAAACTTTGATGAATTGTGTGATCCGGAGAGATGGCAGAGTGGCTTAACGCGCCGGTCTTGAAAACTGAAGTGCCGGCAACGGTACCGTGGGTTCGAATCCCTCTCTTTGCGCCACATGCCCATGATTGCGCCATTGACAGGCGATATTCTCCTTGACAAAATTAGTATTTCTGCCATCGAAACCCTATGAATATGCAGCACATAGAGTTATTGATGGGCACCGTTTCCAGAATCGTCTGGGGCTGGCCATTGATTACATTTCTATTGGCGGTGGGATTTTACTTTTCATACAAGCTGAAAGTGCTGAAGTTCTCGCGGCTGAAGCTGTCCGTAAAGTACATCCTTGAAAGGGAAAACGGCCAGGGAGACATTTCCATTTTTGCGGCCCTATGTACCGCCCTATCGGCAACATTGGGCACGGGTAGCATAGTTGGCATGGCGGTGGCCATTACCGTGGGTGGCCCCGGGGCACTTTTTTGGCTATGGGTATCTTCCATTTTTAGTTTTGCCACAAAATATGCCGAAGGGGTTTTAGCCATAAAATACAGGCAAATCGGCACAGACGGCAGCGTTTCCGGTGGACCGATGTATTACATTAGAAACGGCCTGAAAAACACTGCGCTGGCAAATGCATTTGCACTTTTCGGCATGATCACAACTTTGATTGGCACGGGAACGTTGGTACAAAGCAATTCAATTGTGGTGGCTTTCAGCTCATTTGGCATTCACCATTCCGTTTCCACAATTGTCCTCACGGTAATCGTGGCTGCAGTAACCATCGGCGGATTGCAGCGAATTGCGGCGGTTTCGGAGAAAATTGTTCCCCTGATGACCATATTTTATATCGGCGCTGCAATCATTGTGCTGCTGATCAACTGTTCCAAAATACCCCATTTATTCCGCTTGATATTACATAGTGCCTTTGCGCCAAAGTCAATCCTAGGAGCGGGAGCGGGAATAACGACCATGATCGCGGCCAGCGTGGGCGTGAGCCGTGGAATTTACTCCCATGAAGCAGGGTTAGGCAGTGCGGCGATTGCAGCGGCGGCAGCAAAAACCAATTCTCCCGTGAAGCAGGGGTTTGTGTCCATGGCGGGGGCACTGCTCAGCGTGATCATTTGCACCATGACCGCCCTGGTAATACTGGTCACGTGCGGCGATACCCTACTCACCGGTACGCAAACACTGGAGGGCGTAAGGCTAACATCCCATGCTTTTGGACAAGGATTGGGCATAGCTTGGATCGGAAAATATGTGGTAAACCTCAGTTTAATATTGTTTGCGTTTACAACCATTATTGGGTGGAACTACTATGGAGAAAAATGCACACAATATATCTTCGGCGATAAATCCGTGTTTCCCTACAAAATCATCTTTATACTGTTCGTTGCCATTGGACCGTTTTTCAAGATCAACGCCGTGTTTGCCCTGGCAGACATCGTAATGGGCTTCATGGCCATACCAAATTTGATAGGTCTAATAGGCCTAAGAAAGGCAGTTATTGGCGAAACGGAAGCATTTTTCTCTTGCTCAAACAAATGACATGGCTTTGGCAAAATATCAACTGAATTCACCCTACGGATCAGGGGAAGAGGTCTAGTTCCCTGACAAATAGCAGCGGCATTGGAAGCAAAGGGGAAGTATAAAAGTAAAAAAACAGAAAAATTTTCCACTTAAATGATTCGCCAATCTTAAATTCGGCAGAAAATTAACGGACAAAATTACTTGCCAAGGGGCATGATTACAAAAATTTTTCGTGAAAAGACTTGCATTTCGATTGCTTATACTTTTGTGTATGGGGGATTTCCTTGTGGGGAATTAGCTCAGTTGGTTAGAGCATCAGCATGACACGCTGGGGGTCACTGGTTCGAGTCCAGTATTTCCCACCATGCAAATCGAAGGAGGTGATTTATGTCGATAGTTATTCCAGTGCGTAGGGGCGAAACGGTCGATAAGGCGCTCAGGCGTCTTAAAAAAAGACTCGACCGTGAGGGAACTTTGCGCGATGTACGCGATAAGCGGTATTTTGAAAAACCATGTTTGAAGCGCCGTAGAAAGGAAAAGATGGCCAAGTTTGCAAATTTTTTGCGTCTGCGCAATGAAAGCATGTGATCTTTATTTACCGATCGTGATAGTCAGATCGATCCAGCGATTTAAATTTATCCAAAAATTATAAAATGGGACAACCAAAACGTAAACAGTCTAAGCAGAGAAGTCGAAAGCGCCGTGGAGCAAACAGGTTTGAGGCTTTTCAGCTCTCAAAAGATCCAGCTTCGGGGTCTCTGTTCATGCCACATCATGTAAACCCTGAAACGGGGATGTATCGCGGCAGGCAAGTAATTGAAATTGAGAAATAGTTTCAGTTCAAACATTCGCCGAAATGGACGGACATTCTGACGACACCACGGTAGCGGTGGATGTTATGGGTGCGGACAATGGGGTTAGCGTGTTTGTCCGTGGTGTTGTATACGCAGCTAAAAATTTTCCAAGTGAGCTTGGAAATATAGTTTTGGTTGGCCACGGGGATGAAATAGGTCGCGCAGTTTCCGAAAATAAACTGGAAAAATTTTTTAAAAAGATAAACATTGTCCACGCTTCCCAGGAGGTGGAAATGACGGATAAACCAATATCGGCCTTGCGCAGCAAGAAGGATTCTTCGATGTTTCGTGCCATTGAGCTTGTTAAGGATGGTTACGCCGACGGAATGCTAAGCTGCGGGAACACCGGTTGTTTGATGGCCGGTGGTGCGCTCAAATTGCGCACGATGCCAGGTATAGATCGCCCGGCGCTGTGCACCATGATCCCGGCTCCGGATTATGCATTTGCACTGATAGATGTGGGAGCAAATCCATCTTCGACCGCCAAAAATCTCGTCCACAATGCCGTACTAGGTTCGCATTATTTTAAAACTGTCACAAACGTTGAAAACCCGCGAATCGGCCTATTGACCATAGGAACCGAGGAAGGCAAGGGAAGCGATTTGGTATGCGAAGCTCACAGATTGCTAAAACTCGCCTCCAAGGAAATAAATTATAGTGGCCTCATTGAAGGATTCCAACTATTTGACGGCACAGTCGATGTCGTGGTTTGCGATGGGTTCGTAGGAAACATATTGTTAAAGAGTGTGGAAGCCATGGCTAAAACGATCAAGGCGTACATTCGGAGAGAGATCAGAAAAAATCCGCTACGGATGCTCGGCGCCGTGCTCGCCAGTGGCGCGTTCCTTGACATCAAAAAGCAGTTGAACCCTGACAAATTTAATGGAGCGCCATTTTTGGGATTAAACGGGACCATAATAAAATCGCACGGATCAAGCTCGGTGGAAGGGATTTCCAGCGCGCTGAGGTTGGCATGTAAAACGGCACGGGCATCGAAATTTGGGGCCCTAAGCGAAGTCATAAAACGCGTAAACTTAGCAATAAACCAGGTATGAAGCAAGATACAGAATGCATTATTATAAGGGGCATTGGTTCGTATGTTCCGGAGCGGGTGTTGACAAACGATGACCTGAGCAAGATTGTCGACACATCCGACGAATGGATCCGCACGCGCACGGGAATAGGGGAGAGACGCATAGCGGCGGATGACGAAGCAACCTCGGATCTATGCGTACAAGCAGCTCAACGGGCCATCGAAGATGCAAAACTTAGCCAAGATGACATCGATCTTATCATCCTCGGAACACTCTCACCGGACATGCTCACTCCAGCAACGGCTATGTTTGTCCAGCATAAGCTCGGCATAAAGAACATTCCCTGCTTCGATTTCAGCGCGGCGTGCACCGGTTTTCAGTACGGACTCGAAATCGCGAGAACAATGCTGTTAAATTCAAAGTACAAAAATATTTTGCTGATATGTGGGGACAAATTGTCTGCAATGACCGACTGGGAGGATAGGGCCACATGCATTCTGTTTGCCGATGGCGCAGGGGCCGTCGTTTTGTCGCGGGAACCGGGAGATCAACCCGGCATAGTCGACGTTTTGATCGGCTCAAACGGAAAATATACTGACATTTTAAACGTTCCTGCCGGAGGTTCACGGGAACCTACCAGTGAACAAACCGTCCACGAACGGAAGCACTATTTGAAAATGGATGGGCGCGAAGTTTTCCGGCTCGCCGTGCAAAAAATGGGAGAATCCGCGGGGGAAATGTTGCGGCGCAACAACCTCAAAATCAGCGACATAAGTCATGTTGTAACGCATCAGGCTAACATCCGAATAATGGACGCGATAGCCGATCGACTGCACATTCCCCAAGAAAAAATGCGCATCATTTTGGACAAGTTTGGAAACACATCGGCTTCTTCGATCATACTGGCCATCGACCACTACAAAAAGTGCGGAATAATTTTACGGGGAGAATTAATTTTAACCGTTGGTTTCGGTGCTGGGTTGACATGGGGATCAGCGATCATAAGGTTGTAGCAAATCAAGGATATTATGCGAAAATTTGCAAGTATATTTGCGTTAGTTTTTGTGACCTGTGCCCTGCGCGCTGAGTTACTATGGAACAGGCAGGACGGCTGGCACAGCGAATCAAATGACACCGTGAAGATCGAACCCAGTGATCTTGCCGCCTGCGAAATGATGAACAAAGCCCGATTGGAGCAGGAGGATGGTAGAAGCCAAACTGCGCTCAAAATTTACAACGATGTTTGCAAGCAACATGGCGGTTCCGTCTTTGCACCGGAAGCATATTACCAAATCGGAAAGATTCGCATGCAAAAGCGCCAATATAAACACGCATTCAAGGCCTTTGACACGATCATAACTAAATATCCCCGGTACTTCGGATTCAACAAAGTCGTTAGGGAGCAGTTTGAGTTGGCTACCCTGTTAAAAGGTGGTTCACGGCCCTATTATTTCGGCGTTATACCCGGATTCAAGGATTACGTATCGGCGGTGGAATTCTACGAAAGTATCATCGAGCATGCGCCATATAACGAGTTAGCACCACTTGCCCTAGTAAATCTTGCCGAGCTCGCGCTAAAAGAAAAAAAGCCGGCCGAAGCCATTGATGCTTTGGATCGGCTGATCGACGGCTATCCGGACTCGGAGTACACTCCCAATGCCTATTTAAAGATCGCAGGCATCTATGCCGATCTTGTAAAAAGCGTGAAAAATGACCAGGGAGCCACCTTGGAAGCCATGCATTACTATGAGGATTTTCTGATTCTATACCCGACCCATGAGCGCGTGGAGGAGGCTAAACACAAGTTAGATGAGATGAAAACTCAATTTGCCATGAGCAAGATTGACATGGGAGATTTTTACTTCCAATCGCGCAACAATCCAAAGGCCGCGATTATAATGTACAAGGAAGCGGTCAACAGCTACCCAGACTCTGAACCGGCTGCGTTGGCCAGCGAAAAAATTAGTTACATCAAAGCGGGTAATTTACCCAAGAAAACCCCCGTTGATTTCATGTTTGGCAGATACAAGCGTCCCGCCGAAGAGCTATTTACGGAAAATATCACCTCCCAGGATAGCTTCACCGAAAGCTCAGAGGACGCTGCGCTGAAAGAATAAAGGATATGTGTAAAGCCTACGGGAAGCTAATTTCGGGCGTTTTTTCCTGCCTATTGCTGTGTGCTTGTGCACATTATCGCCCCGGAAATGGGTCCGAACTGCCCTTCAGGACCATATGCGTCGCTCCCGTGGGCAACAATTCCTTCGCTCCGCAGATGCAAACAATATTGAGTGCTCAAGTTCGGCAAAAATTGTCGCAACACCCGCACATTAAATTGGCAAATAATTCTAGCTCCGATGCGACACTAACGATCACGATAGTCCACTTTGGCCAATCCGTGGCAACGATAATGCCCAATGACAGTATTCGCGCAAAATCGTTCACCGTAAATGCGAAGGCAAATTGCTCACTATTCGACAATAAAAGAGGAGTGTATTTGTTTGAGAACTATATCGTTGAGGCAAACATAGATAGCCGCGCGGAGGGTGATTACCAGCACAACAAATCGCAGACGATTCCACAATTGTCCTTCAAACTTGCCGAAAAAATAATCGATGCCGTCTGCAATCCATGGTAAACGTGGTTCTGGCGCCATCTATTTTGTCCTATGACAGCTGTGATTTGGTCGGTGGTGTAAAAATCATCGAAAGCAGTGGAGCGCGGTGGATACACGTCGATGTCATGGATGGACACTTCGTGGATAACATAAGTTTTGGGCCGAAATTGGTTTCGGATCTGCGCAAGCATACAAATTTATTTCTCGATGTTCACCTGATGCTCGAATACCCAAACAAATACGCAAAACGTTTTATACAAGCGGGTGCCGACGCAATAACAATTCATCAGGAGGCAAATTGCGACGTCAGAGGTCAGCTGCGAATTATCAAGGAACACGGCTGCCTATGTGGCTTGGCCGTTAATCCGGAAACAGTGCCCAATTTTGAGTTAGTCCGACTTGCGGATATTGTTTTAGCCATGGGAGTTTTTCCCGGTTTTGGGGGACAAAAGTTTATGCCTGAGGTGTGCAGCAAAATTTCTCTGCTACACAACTTTCGAAGTAGCAACAAATTATCGTATAAAATCTCCGTTGACGGAGGCATAAATGCGGACATTGCGAAAGATCTAGCATCGATCGGCATGGATATTATTGTATCCGGCTCAGCTTTTTTTTCAGATCCCCGCACATTCCAATTTTGCCTTAGCTAGCGAAATATTTCGCCTCCCAGCAATCTATTTGCAGCGATAAAGTCGCGCCCCTCGATCAGGGCCCGGATCCTTGAACTGCTGACTCGCTCTCCGCTCGCGCAAAATTCATCGGCAACGCGGAGGGCAATGTTACCATCACCGCAAAATTTTTGCAAAGATAACACGTCTCCCGCCCGATTATGGCCAAATTTGAAGTCAGAACCGACGCAAATTCCAGATAAAAACTGGAACTTCTTCCTTAAAAAATCAATAAATTTTTTATGTGAAATTGCGGCAAACTTCTCGTCGAAACATTGCTCAATGGCGTAGTGAACGCCGAGGCCGGCTAAAATTTCAAACTTTCGCTCGCTCGGCATGATTGCTTCTTTCCAATTTTTTGCGTAAAAATGCGTTGGATATGGCCAAAACGTGTACACGGCGACCACAGCTTCCACTTCATCGGCAAACTTTGCCGCCCGTTTCAACAAAAATCGATGGCCAACATGAACCCCATCGAATACACCGATGGCCAGAACGACTCTTTCCTCGGCCAATTCGGCAACCTTTTCATCAAACGACGTCCGAATGATTTTCATCTAGGGTGATTTGTTTGCCAGGTATGATATTATTAAATGTTCACCGATTTCATCGGGAGACATCGCACAAATTTTGCTCAGAGAATGGGCATCCGTTACCAAAAATTCCCCGATTTTTGTGCGCCGCAGTGCCGTTAGGTGCGCCCCACATCCGAGCATTTGGCCGAGGTCATGGGCAATAGTACGAACATACGTCCCCTTGCTGCAGCGAATGCAAAAATCCACCCTATCGGCACACAAATTCCCAATTTCAAATTTGAAAATCGTAACCAAATTTGATTGCCTTTCGACCACTTTCCCCTGCCGCGCAAGCTTGTACAATGGCTTGCCATTCAATTTCTTAGCGGAAAACATCGGTGGAACCTGTTCGATATCGCCTTTGAAGGTTACAGCGGCTTCCCGCAAGCGTTCCAGCGTTATGTCCTGGATGTGGCGTTGGGCAACAATGTTCCCTTCGGCGTCATGCGAATCCGTCTCTATGCCAAGTTGCATTGTGCCTTCATAATTCTTATCGAGGTCGATTAAAAACTGTGAAATTTTAGTGGCACGACCAATCAATACGATTAACAAGCCCGTTGCCAGCGGATCCAAAGTTCCAGCGTGCCCCACCCGTTTCACGCCAGTTACCCGGCGAATCTCGTGTACGACATCGTGTGACGTCAGGCCAACTGGCTTATCAATCAGCAAAACTCCGCTTATGTCATTGTCAAATTGAAGCATGGTCATATCCGCAAAAATTTTTCACGTGCTCACATAGAGCAACTCTCAGGCGCTCGACAAAATTGTTTTCGAAAATGTCATGTTTTAGGAATCCGGCCGCACATGGGTGTCCACCGCCACCAAACATGCTCGCAAACAGATCCACACGCAAGCCTTTATTGAGTGCGCGGAGACTACATTTTATAAAATCGTTGCGTATTTCCAGGAAACATCCGACCAAAACCCCCTTTAGTTCGCGCGTATAGTTTACAAAGCCTTCCGTGTCAAAGGCAGCCGCGCCAGTTTCTTCGAAATCTGATTCCGTGACGAACGACAAGCATACGCGGCCTTCACAAAATATCTCCATATTTTTCAGCAATCTTTCCAACATTCGGTATCGCCGCAAGGTGTTGTTTTCATAGGCAAGAGCGTACATTTTGTACGGCTCCGTACCGGAACTTATCAGCGTTTCAGCAATTTTGAATGTTTTGAGCGACGTGGAAGCATAGGCAAACCTTCCCGTGTCCGTCATGATACCGAGGTATAGAGCATCGGCGATTTGTTTTGCTATGGCAAATTTGTTCCCGATTAATATCTCCGCTAAAATTTCCGTGGTCGAGGCCGCGTCACCATTTACGATATTATTGAGCGCGAATTTATTGTTTGAAATGTGATGGTCGATGTTCAAAAACACCTCGTCGTAGGCCAATTTGACAAGTTGCCCAACGCGTTTAAAATCCGAACAATCGACGCAAATTAGCGGCAAACTATTGTCAATTTTATCGGCGGGAACACAGGGCACGCCTTCGAAAAAGGATACAAAATTCGGCGGAATGGCATCATTGCAAATTACGTAACACTGCCCACCGAGCGCACGAATAACCGTAGATAGTGCCACTTCGCTGCCTATGCAATCCCCATCGGGCCTAACATGACCGACGATGTTATACGCCTCGTGCTTGCGCAGCAACTGAAACAAATTATTCATTTGGCAGGGAATCGAGGAGGTCCAAAATTTTGTGCCCACGGCTAATTGATCTGTCCAAGCGCAGGTTGAAGCGCGGCGAATATTTCAAAGAAATGCGAGAAAACAAATTTTTGCGAATTGTTGGCAGCTTTTTAATCAACAATTTAAATATTTTTTGTTCGTGCTCCCCATCGCCAATGATGGAAACGAAAACGTAGGCATCGTGCAAATCAGGCGAAACCTGAACTTCTATTACCGTGACATCGAGTAAGTCGTCGCGGAAAAGCGTCCGTAGAATCGAATTAAATTCATGGCAAACAAGCTCGTTTAGGCGCGTAAGTCTCTGCTGTCCCATGGCCTCACAATGCCGGTTGAATTTTTTTGATCTCGAAGCACTCAACAATATCGCCAATTTCGAACTGATCGAAACCGGAAACCCTAATGCCGCACTCGAATCCCGCTCGAATTTCAGCAACATCTTCCTTTATGCGCTTAATGGAAGCGAATTTACCCTGAAAAATTATGGTTTTCTTGCGAATGATACGCACAAATTGGTCGCGCAGAATTTTGCCTTCGATGACCATGCACCCGGCTATCGTTTCGGATTTGAGCGTGAATATTTGTCGCACTTCGGCGGCACCGAGCTTTTGTTCATGCAGCTCCGGATCGAGTAAAGCGGCCATCGCATCGCGTGCCTGATCTATGATTTCATAGATGATGTTGTGCTGAATTATCGGAACACGTTGATTTTTAGCCAAAGACTGGGCCCCATTTTCAAATTTGGTGTTGAATGCAACGATCGTCGCTCCCGCGGCTGAGGCCAATTCGATGTCGCTTTTACTGATTGGCCCGACGCCAATACTCGTAATTTCAAGCTTGATTTTTTCACTGTCGATCGCCAGCAAACACCCTTCGAGGGCCTCCGCACTACCGTGAACATCGGTGCGGATCACAACGCGCAACGCCTTGTCCTGTTCAGCCGAAATCGCCGATAGCAACTGATCCAAGTCCGTGATTGGTTCCCCACTATCCACGAAAGTTTTTTTGCCATTGGCGGCTAAAACGTTTTCTTCGACTATTTTGCGTGCTTCCTTCTCGTTTTGAACGGACGTAAACGTCTCGCCAATGGCAGGAATATCCGTCCAGCCAATGATCTTAACCGGAGTCGCTGGGACCGCGGACTTCAATGTAGAATTGGAGTCGCTGATCATCGAGCGGACCTTGCAATAGCTAACTCCGCAGACTATGCAGTCGCCGATGTGCAGCGTACCATCCTGAATGATGGCGCTGGCCGTCGGACCGCGCCCGGTTTCCATCTGGGACTCGAGGACAACCCCCGTGGCCCTATCGCTCGGATCCGCCTGTAATTCAAGTATTTCTGCCTGAAGCAGTATCAATTCCAATAAATCCGAAATATTCGTGCCATTCAGGGCCGAAATCGGCGCACATAAAGTTTCGCCACCCCAGTCCTCCGGCGTGATTCCGCGCTGCTGCATCTGCTGCTTGACCCGGTCAACATTGGCCCCCTTGGCATCGATTTTGTTAATCGCAACGATCACGGGAATGCTTGCTTTTTTGGCAAAATTTAGGGCCTCATCGCTCTGCGGCATAAAACCGTCATCGGCAGCCACAACCAACACGGCAATATCGGTTAAATTGGCACCGCGTTCGCGCATTTTGGAAAATGCAGCATGGCCGGGAGTATCGATAAATGTGATTTTTTTCCCGCTTTGCTCGACCTGATATGCGGCCACATGCTGGGTGATCCCGCCCGCTTCACCCTGCGCCACCCGCGCTTTGCGGATTGTGTCAAGCAGCGTTGTTTTGCCGTGATCGACGTGCCCCAGCACGCAAACAACCGGAGAGCGCACGCTCAAACTCCTAACTTTGTCGCTTGCAACAACCTGCTTCTTTTCCTGCTTCTCCTTTTGTTTTTGCTTCGTCTCAGTTTCGCTCCGCTGCTCCCGCTGCTTAATTTCGAGTTCAAAGCCAAATTTTTCCGCAACACGTTGGGCGACAGCGGGATCCAACGTTTGATTCATCGACGCGAATACGTTCATGCTCATCAATTTGGAGATGAGCTGGAATGGTTTGACATCCATTTGAATCGCCAAATCGCGCACTATGATCGGTTGCTTGACCGAAATCGGCTTTAAAACAGTATTCCTAACCGGCCTTTCAATTTTCTTTAAAAATTGCTTGAATGCGGGTTTCGATTCACTTTGAGTTGCGTTTTCACTCGAGACATCAACCTCAACTTTTGCCTTAGCTCCCTCCCACTTCTTCGAAATATCTATGCCGCTGAACGATACGAGCGGAACCTCATCTTTCTTTTTACCGGACCCCGCCTGGTGCCTCGCATTTGTGGGCCTCTTTTCATGGGAAGTCCCATCGGCCCTGCGATCGCCTTCGGGGGAACTGCGCCGCGAATTGGGGTTTTGATCGGCAGCTCGTCGTACAGCCACGGCGTTTGAAGCAACGACCGAATCTCCAATGGTTTCAACATTTTTAACCTCAGTTCTAACTTGCAGCTCCTTATTTTCGGATTCAACGGCACCGGAGAGACTTCCCTTTGACTTAGTGCCACCCAACTCGGCAATTAGAGCATCGGCATATATCGTGGGAATCGTATTCGATGGCCCGCTAACATCAAGGCCGCGTGCACGCAGTAGTTCGACAACTTCACCGTTGCTCAAACCGAGCTGCTTCGCCAACTGATATATTCTTACGCTCATACTTCCTATTATTTCCGGCAAATCTCCCGAATGCACCGAACCGTTTGCTCGGCTTCCTTCTGATTGAATCCAACATCCACTAGATCGTGCGGCTCAACACTCTCAAACGCCTCGACATCCGTAATGCCAGCTGCCACCAATTTGTGCGCGATCTCCTTCGTGATCCCCGGAACATCAGACCAACCCGCAACCGCACGCTCCAACTTATCATCAAAATTGTCAATGGCAACCAATTCTTTACTGATATCCAAGCGCCAATTCATCATTTTCGAAGTCAGTTTAGCATTTAAGCCGCGTTTGCCGATGGCCACAGCCAAGTCGCTCTCCGCAACCTCGAAATATATCCTATGTTCAGCTTCATTGACGCTCACATTCCTCGGTATGGCCGGTTTGATCGCCTCACACAGCAACTTTTGCGGATCTTCGTAGTACCTGATCACGTCTATTTTTTCGCCGTTTAACTCGCGGACAATACTCTTTATGCGAACTCCCCGCGTTCCGACACAGGCACCAACGGGATCGATGTTCCTATCCTTCGTATCGACGCAGATCTTTGTGCGATACCCCGGCTCCCGCGCAATCCCCCTTATGAATACACTGCCGTCCGCAATCTCCGACACCTCAATTTCCAGGAGTCGGCACACAAAATTCACATGGCTGCGGCTTAGGATGATATCAGCATCGTAGGAATCGGTGTTCAATTTTAATAGTAAGCAGCGCACGCGATCCCCCGGCGCGTACTCCTCCCCGCGGATGCACTCCCTAGCCGGCAGTAGAGCCTCGGTGTTTCCAATCTCCACGTAAACATTGCCATTGTCCACGCGGTGAACAACGCAGGATACGATATCGCCCACCCTATTCTTGAAATCATCGTATAACTTTTCCTTTTCGAAAAATTTTATCCGCTGCATGATGGCCTGCCGAGCGGTCTGAGCAACTATTCTGCCGAGCAAAGCAGGATCGATTTCCGTTTCAATCACGGAACCGACCTCGGCGTGATCATCGACTGCCAAAGCCTTGCTTATGTGCACTTGGTTTCGCGGATCACACACAGAATCAACAACTTCAAAAACTGCCCAGGCTTGCAGTTGCCCGGTACGAGGACTAATCTCGACCCTGACATCCTGTCCAGCTGTGACGCTTTTTAGAGCAGCTGTCCGAATGGCTTCGCTGATGGTTTCGATCATGTCCGTACGGCTAATACCTTTTTCCCTTTCCATGTACTCCAAAACCGACAATATTTGACTATTGGTGCTCATCTTAAAACTTACATAAACGCTCAGTTAACAAAAAAAGCGGGAAACCCGCTCTTGCAACACAAAAAACTCCAATGAGGGCTATAGCAAGATCTACCAAAAGTCAAGCATATCACAAACTTTCCTAAAAAACTTTATCAAAGGCATCGTAGCACGATTTCCCATGAACACGCCTGAAATGATTTAGAGAGCTACTAACCAGATGAATCAAATAAATTGAATGGGGATTTTTATCATATTTCCGAAGAATTGCCCTAACATCCAGTGAAAACGGTGTACTCACAGAACGCGCCGCGAGTTGCTTTGATACGATGAGACCTTTATCTTTGAAAGCATTCAGCAAAACACTCGGGTCGGCCTTGCCATTTCCAATGGAAGCGAAGGGCGCATCACCATTATTCCCCAATCGAACCCCACCGGGACGAACTCTACCCCGGCCATTCCGGGTACAACCACTCTCTATGCGAAACACCATTGTAAATCAAGTAGCATATAAAAAATTATTTTCAACACATTTTTTCAATTTTCATGCCCATCCACGAAATTAAAATTTTCTGAGATTATCGATCATACTCACGAAATGGAAGGGCAAAGGTGCTTTTATTGCTATCTTTTGCAGGGTTATTGGATGGGTGAAGCTGAGTTTATTGGCATGAAGCATCGGCCTGTCGCACTGAACGTGTGGGCAAAAATTGGGGTTATAGCCGTAGGTTGTATCGCCCAGGAGCGGGTGTCCGATGTTCGATAGATGAACCCGTATTTGGTGTGTGCGGCCGGTGTGCAGGTTAACATTCAGCAATGAAAACAAATTGCCGAAGCATTCCTTGGCCTGCCAATCTGTCACAGCCGGCCTCCCATCAGAACGCACGCACATTTTTGTTTTTACCGTTCCATGCCGGCCAATCGGCTGATCAATCGTTCCGGACAAGGTCCGCATGGGTCCGCACACTACCGCCAGGTATTCCTTTCCAATTGCCCGCTTTGAAAATAATCTGATCAATTTTAAATATGCCGCGTCCGTCTTGGCAAAAATAATGGCACCGGTTGTGTCTTTGTCCAGCCGGTGAACGACGCCGGGACGAAATTCTCCCCCGATCTTACTCAATTCGCAGTGGGCCAGCACCCCTTCGACCAAGGTCGGCTCTTTTATTCCATTGCCAGCGTGCACGGCCATGCCAGCGGGCTTATTCACGATGACCAAGTGTTCATCCTCAAACAATATCTCCAGGTTCATATCGCGCGGAGCAAGGGTGAACCGTTCCGGGCGAATTAATTCAAGTTCAATGATGTCACCGCCTTGCAAGGGATGCTTCGCTTTGATTCTTTGACCGTTGCAGAGGACCAGTCCCTCGTCGAAGGATTTTTTGATCCGAGTCCGACTAATATCCTGAAAATGCGTGGCAAGAAATTTGTCCACACGGACGGGAGCATCAAGATTTTGGGCGACGATTTTGATCATTGTTGCTTCATAAATGACGCCCTGTTTAGGGCTACACCATGTCTGACATTGGCTTCGGAAATCACGATTTCATTACGTTTTATGATAGATAACATTGCTACCACGGTGCCGAGCGCAATGTCAAAAATATCCGCCTTCCCTTCGGGGATGCCGAAAACAAGCCTATCCGGAAGGGACATCGGTGAAATTTTTTCAAACAGAAATTTCACCTCCGCAGCGGAGACAGTTTTTCCATCGACCATTGGAAAAAACCGCTTTGCTATGACCAAACATCCTCCCGTACAAATAATTTTGGCGTCCCGCCGCAAATCAGGAATATCTTCCACGCTTTCGCACACGATTTTGGTGATATTGTCCAATGACGGCTCAAGATGCCCATCGCGCAGGAGCTCAGCCAGGCTGATTGCGCCGATATTCTTGCTCGCTGAAAAAATATGCGTTCCCTTGAAAAGGTTGAATTCCACGCTACCTCCGCCAATATCCATGGAAAAAAAGTTTTCGGTCCATTCGATATTTTTCACCGAATCACATATGAATTGCGCTTCTTCGCGTCCGCTGAGCACGTTCACACCCATTCCAGTCTCAGCTTTCACCTTTGACAGGAAGTTGTGCGCATTTTTTGCGGAACGGATCGAATAAGTTGCGATGCAGATGGTATTTTCGGTACCCTTATCCTGCCCAAAGGAAATTAAACCTTTCATCACCCCAATGGCTAAATTTTGCCTGTCATCATCGATCACCACCGAAGTTTGATCCACCATTCGAATGGCGGCACTTTTAAAAGCAACTTGCTTGCACACCGCTCCAACGCATTCAAATACCGAAGCTTTAATGGAGCTGGTCCCAATGTCGACTATGTTAATTAATTTTTGCATTCACGATTTTTTCAATCCGTTTCTCCATTTTTCTTTTAGCTATCACACTGCCCAAATCAAATAGAGATAGGAATTTCTTGCATAGTATGCGAGTGGATCCCTTTGCCTTAAAGCCTTTCCATGGCGTAAGGCGGAGGTATCTGTAATACTTTGACGAAAGGTTTATCTGCGGGTGCGGATGGTATCTGCTAAAAAATGAGTCCCCTATGTGCCATGGCTTGGGGAGACATGCGAAGTGAAAAATTTTTGCTGACTTCCTGTATTTGCCCAAAACGGCCCCATCGGCATAGCCTACTTCAAGGTTCCATATCGGCGGCAGATGTAAGTAATTTCCACCTGCAACCATGTTCAGCGCATCTTGGTCTGGAAATGTTAGTCTGTGCCTTTTTTCCGAAAATATTAGGCTCAGACACTGCTTTTCAAAATTTTCCGCGCGCATCTTTTCCAAATTTAACGGCAACACTCCGCTGTTAAAATAACCATTTTCGAGCGGTGTGCCTATCCTTTGAATTTGGAAATACGTCGAAGTTTTATTCAGATCGAGTTCATCGACGGCGGCGAGAAATTTGTCCCGCAAGTCAACATCAAACAATTCCACCATGTCACCTTCGACAATCGTATCAGCGTCGAGGTATATGGCCTTGGAATATTTTTCCAGCAACGTCGGAATTTTTAGGCGATATAGTATTGCTTTGCTCCACGGCGGAGGAATATGAAGCCCATCTAATTCATGGTCGTGCACTTCAATGAACGTTAATTCGCACGCTTTCAAACTGGATGTAATTATCAACTTTTCACGATTTTCAGCACTCAAATTTCCAGTGAGTATGAAAATATGAACTTTATATTTGCTTGAAATATTTGCTAGCAGCGAAGCCATACCGGCAGCGCAATGCTGAGCGTAATTGTCGTCTATACTGTAAATTATAGGCAACTCAACGTCCATGCTGGCAGTCTGCCACATTGGAAGGAACAAGTCAATGGAGTTATTTTGAAAAAAATGTGTATTTTTTTGTTTGATTTTTGAAGTATTTGCCTTAGTCCTTGGGCACTGTTTTCAAAATGTAGGGTACACACTGCCATGAAACAATTGGAATTATCTGTAGAGAAGAGACTTGAGACCGGTCGCCGGTATGTGCGCAAGTTGCGGGCATCCGGCCGCGTTCCTGCCGTGATTTATGGAAAATCTGGGACACAGTCCCTATCGTTTGACGAGAAAAAATTTCGCATGCTTTTAAGAGAAAAGGGGCAAGCTGCTTCCTTGGTAAACATTCAGATTGCCGATGAAGGGTCTGTGCTATCAACAATTGCGGATATGCAGCGAGATCCGATCAGTGACCGCTTTTTGCACGTCGACTTTCATGAAGTTTCACGCACGGAAAAAATGATAACCGTCGTGCCCATTGAATTCATCGGAGAACCCATCGGCGTTAGGGATTTTGGCGGGGTGTTGGATATTTCAAAACACGAGCTCAATGTGAGATGTTTGCCCACCAACTTGCCTGGAAGTATTAGGGTTAATGTCAGTGGCTTGAAAATTGATGACATCATTCACATCAAAGACCTAGAGAAAATCGGGGGCGTTGAATTTGTTGATGGAGATGAGGTTGTGGTCGTTTCATGTAAGAATGTGGCGAAAGAATCCGCTGAAGTAGAAGAACAAGCCGCGGATACCGCTGGAGCTTCCAACGCAGCGACAGCTCCAGTTCCTGAAGCCAAGGAAACTAAGGAAAAGGAATCAAAATAGAGTCCCATGCTAAATGGCTGCGAAACTTCTCGTAGGATTGGGAAATCCTGGCAAAGAGTATGACCGGACGCGGCATAATGTTGGATTTTGTGTCCTAGACAGGTTTTGTGCGGCCAAAAAGGGAAATTGGAAACTCGATAAAAAGTTGGAATCCGAGTTGGCGATAATCAAGTTCGGCAACCATAATTTGATTCTCTCCAAGCCAACAACTTTCATGAATGATAGCGGGAGGGCGGTTCAGAAGATTTGTAAATTTTTCAAAATACTTCCAACGGAAGTTACGGTTGTCTGCGACGACATTTCCTTTGATTTTGGTGAATTCAAGCTAGCGGGGCGCAGTGGCTCAGCCGGGCACAACGGATTGGCTGATATTTTGGAAAAATTTGGCCCCGGCTTTGCAAGGTTTAGGATAGGTGTCGGGGCAAAAAAAAACAAATCAATGGACCTAAAAGACCACGTTTTGGGCAAATTTACCGACGATGAGCAAAAAATTATCGAAGCCATGATGCCCGAAATTTTATCCGATCTGCAGCTACTGCTTGACAAAGGTTTAGAATATTCCATGAATCTGACCAATCGCAGGAAAATTTATGAAAAACAAGAAGAATTATAGGGCCAGTTTCATACTGGACATGCGCGGATGTTCCGAGCCGATCGATGCGATTTTCACCAAGCTTAGAGGCATTGTGACGGATTTTGGCGGAGACATCAGGGAGTTCAAAGCCCTTGGACAAAAAACATTTGAGCGCGCCGTTAACAAAAGATATTTGAGCGGCGAGTACGTTCAAATCGCCTTTGGGGCGGATTCCAGTGCACCGACTGCCATCAGGGAAAAACTTAGGCTAGACAAAACTATAAATCGCGTTTTTATCGAAAATTGTTAGCAAAAAATATGGCTGTATTTAATAAAGTTATTCTCATGGGGAATCTTACTCGCGATCCTGAGGTGCGCGTATCCACTTCAGGCACAACGATTTGTAAATTTGGGATGGCTGTTAGCAGGAACTCAAAGACAGCCGATGGTTCGGCCAGGGAGGAGACTTTGTTCATTGACGTTGATGCCTTTGGTAGGCAGGCTGAACTGCTCGGCAAACACATGACGAAGGGACGTTCCATTTTGGTTGAGGGGCGTTTGCGCCTGGATCAATGGGAGTCTCAAAGTGGAGAGAAACGCAATAAAATGGTCGTCGTCCTCGAGAATTTTCAGTTTGTGGGATCCCGCGTCGATGGCGATCCGAACATGGCAGCGTCGATCGACAGCCAGGAAGATGTTCATTTCGCACAGGATTTGTCGATAAAAAACAAGAATCCTAAGCCGGTGGCGAAGGCGGGTGACATCGACGATGATATTCCATTTTAAAATTTTTAGGATTTTTAGCTATGGCAACAACGGAAGTGTTATTATTGAAGTACTTGGAAAGGCTAGGGAGCGAGGGGCAAACCGTTAGGGTAAAGGCCGGGTATGCTCGTAATTTCCTGTTTCCACGGGGTTTGGCCGTGCGCATGTCGAAGGCAAACAAAAAGCAGATCGAAGCGCTGGCTCGCATGCGTGAACAGCGTGAACAACGCGAATTTACGGAGGCAAATCGACTGCGGGAGCAGCTATCAAAAATCGCCATAGTCTTAGCCGTTAAAACCGGCGAAAATGGGAAAATGTTTGGTTCGGTAACTCCCGCCGATATCCACCATAAAATCGCCGAAGGTGGCATAGAAATAGACAAAAAGAAAATTGTTACCGGTTCGATTAGGGAAGTGGGGCGCCACACCGTTAGGATCAGGTTGCATCGGGATGTTGAGTTCGATTTGCCAGTGGAAGTTGTCTCTGAAAATCCGATCAACTAGATCTCCGTTGATTTATGGCTAACATGCGAGCAAAGATCGCACGTCACAAAAGTGATGCAAAGGTCACCGGTGGCGATAGGGTTTTTGAGCGTCCGCGTCCGCACAGCGTTGAGTTTGAGCAAGCTTTGTTGGCATGTTGCATCATGGAAGGAGGACAGGACACCGTTCCCCTGTGCATGCAGAGCAAAATTTCCAGCGACTCTTTTTATGTCCCGGCACACCGAGTTATTTGGAAAGCTGTTTCGGACTTATACAATGAAAATTCGCCGATCAACGAGGTCATTCTCACCGATAAGTTGGAGAGCCGGCATCAATTGGATGAAATCGGCGGTGTGAGTTATGTAAATCGCCTATGCGACCGGATCGATACTCCGGCGCACATTGTACATTACCTAAAGCGGGTACGTGATCTTGAGCTTGTTCGGCGCGTGATAGAGGCTTCGATGAAGAACATTGCGCGCGCCTATGAAGATAACGAAAGCCTCGATGACTTTATTGAGCAGGCAGAAAATGAAATTTTTGCGGTAAGCGACGACCGCCTCAGCGGCGCTGCCATGCACATTAACAAGCCAATCGATTCCGCAATAACTACGGTGCAGATGATGCTGCAAAAACATGGCGAAATCATCGGGGTGGCCTCCGGATTTACCGATTTGGATAAAACGCTTTTCGGATTCCGCGAAAGCGATATGATCGTGATCGCCGCCAGACCGTCTATGGGAAAAACCAGCCTGGCGATGAACATCGCTGAAAATGTCGTTTTGCCTGAAAAAAAGGATCGAAAGCCCATTGGAACGCTGTTTTTCAGCCTTGAAATGAGCGCGGAGCAACTTGCCATGCGCCTGCTATGTGGCCGTTCCGCTGTGAATATGACGAAGCTCAGGGAAGGGTTTATATCCAAACAGGCCAGTGAAGCGCTATCGCGGTCAGCAACGGAGCTGAAAGCTGCGCCGCTGTGGATTGACGAATCGACCAACTTGACAATCCTCGAAATACGGGCCAAAGCGCGCAGGATTCAAAGTAAAGAATCGATTGGCCTAGTAATCATCGACTATCTGCAGCTCATAAATGGAGATAGCAGGGTTCCGCGCGAGCAGCAAATTTCAGAAATTTCCCGCGGGATAAAAGCAATGGCAAAGGAGCTTAAAATTCCAGTCATCGTTTTGAGTCAACTCAACCGCGAATCGGAAAAAGAACGCCGTCCCCCACGCCTATCAGATTTACGCGAATCTGGGGCCATTGAGCAGGATGCCGATGTGGTGATGCTCCTATCCAATCAGCAGTCATCGGGATCTAATGATCAGCAGGACCAGCAACAGTCTTCGGATATTGTTGCACGGGAGCTGATTATTGCTAAGCAGAGAAATGGCCCCGTTGGGACCATACCGTTGACTTTCGTAAAGAATCTTACACGATTCGAAAATTATGTGGATTTATCAACTTGTGAGTAAGAAATTATGTGTGTGAAAAAATATTTGGCTGCGCTCGTGATGTATGTGATCGGTGTGTGCGTATCCCATTGTGATCCGGTGGAGGAAGTGCAACAAGCGCCGATAATCTCATCGATTAAATACAATTATTACGGCGGCAATCCGAACGTTAATCAGGAAGCGATTGAATCCCATGTCCAGTTGAAGGAAGGCTCGGAATTTAAGCAATATCTGGCAGATGCATCGATTAAGTCGCTGTACAACACGGGTTTATTCGAATATGTTCAAGTGCGGCTGGATCAAATTGGAAATAACGAGTACGCCGTGACTTTTGTTCTTACGCAAAAACTGCGGGTGAACAACATAAACATCGTCGGCAACAAAAAGATCAAAAATAAGGTGATCAAGAAAGAGATGAGTCTCTCCCGTGGCGGGACGTTTTCGGATAGCAGCCTACACCATGACATCAAAAAATTAAGCAAACTTTACCAGGATAAGGGCTTCCCCTACGCAAAAATTGACTGTTCCGTTTTGGAACGGAGCGATTGTGCGGCCATGGATGTTAATATAAATATCGACGAGGGGCCGAAGCTGCACGTCGGGAAAATCACGTTTGATGGCGTGGATGACATAAAAGTGAAGACTCTTAGGAATGCCATGCAGACGAAAAGCTGGTCGTTTTTCTCAATTTTTACGGGAACTGGCATTTTTAGACGCGATGTTCTCGACGACGACATCAATCGCCTGAAAGTTGAAATTAAGAATCATGGATATCTGGACGTGGTTATCGACGAAAGTGACGTCGCATGTACGGATTGCAGCAGTGTAATTAATATACACATAAGCGTGCATAAGGGCAACCAATACCGCTTCGGAGAAATTTCTGTCAAGGGCAATGCTTTATATCCAACTGACCAGCTAACGTCTCTGTTGGCACTGAAAAGTGATGAAATTTTTTCACCGAAGAAGGTTGATGATGCCTGCGAAAATATCCGCGATCATTACGGCAAAGTCGGTTATCTCGAAACCGGTGTATATGCCGAGCGTCTGCCGAATATAAATACCGGAGCAATTGATCTCGTGTTTCACATAGGCGAAAGCGAGCGCTGCTTCCTGCATGCGATTGAGATAAAAGGCAATGTCAAGACGAAAAACAACGTGATCCTGCGTGAGCTCGTGCTGGCTCCCGGAGATCCGTTTGATTCCGTGCGCATGAGAGACAGTCAAATACGCCTCCTGAACACGAGATTTTTTCAGACAGTCGACACTTTGCCGGTCGATACCGATGTAAAAAATCAGAAAAATTTGCGCGTTGAAGTTAAGGAAGCAAACACTGGTAAGTTTTCCATCGGCGGAGGCATAAGCACCGGCAACCAAGTTGTGGGCTTTGCGGAATTCAGCCAGTCCAATTTCGATTTATTTGACAGGAAAGGGAAATTTCAAGGGGGCGGCCAAAAGTTTCGCACGCGTTTTCAAGCAGGCAGGCGGAACAATTCGTTCACGATAAACTTTGAAGAACCTTGGCTATATAACCGCGAGCTTGCATTTGGTGTCGATTTGTTTCGATCGAAACAGGAATACAAAAAATCCGACCACAGCTACGGTGGATCAAATTACGATGAGATGCGCATGGGCGGCGATGTTTACCTGAGGAAGCGCCTATTTGGCATATGGGAGGGAACTGTGACCTATAGCCTGACAAACGTTCACATTTCCAATATTGGCCAAAGTGCGCCACCATCTTTCCAAATTGAACGCGGACACCGCCTAATTTCAAAGGGCTCATTTTTGCTCGAACGTGACACGCGGAATAGTTTCGTTTACCCCACCTCCGGCTCGGTGCTGAGTTTTTGCACCGAAGTTGCGGGTGGGCCCTTCCTTGGAGAGACCAAGTATGTCAAATTCAACGGGTTGGCCGCGAAGCTTTTCCCAACGTTTGAAACATTTGATCAAAATATCATGTTTATGTGCAAAGGCGGCACAGTGAGTTCATACGGCGGTGACCGCGTGCCGTTTTTCGACAGATTTTTCCTTGGAGGCAGTGACTATATGAAGGGATTCAAGACGCATGACGTTGGCCCACATGAATATGGGACAGGTGTCGGGGGAAAAACGTATTTATACAGCACGGCGGAGTATACGTTCAAAATTGCTGAGCAGCTAAGGGTCTACTTTTTTGCCGAAGCGGGCGTTGTTAACAGCTCCCAGTGGAATTTTAACACAAAAAGATATTGCACCGACCTCGGATTCGGCATCAAGTTATACATAATGGGCGCGCCGCTCAGGTTAGACTTTGGATTTCCGAGGCATGGGCACGATAACAACAAGCACGGGATGAGGTTCAATTACTCATTTGGAATGGCGTTTTAGCCGTTTTTGCAAATTTTTAGCTCAGACAAGGCTAAAGCATGGGTTTGCGGTTTTTACCTATGGGTTGCCCAGCATTCAATGCTTTCGACTTTCCACTGTTCGCTGGCACTGCCAACCGACGTCTCCACAACGTCGCCGACCGTTTTTGTCAGCAGAGATTGAGCTATTGGAGTTTTGTAGGATATGATATTTTTCTCCGGGTCACTATCCCAGGCTCCCAATATTGCGAATTTTACCGGCTCTCCACCGGCTACCGGTCTAATCGTAACCACGGAACCAACGGACACTGACGTTGTGTCAACGGATTCAAAATCAATGACTTGCGCAACTTGCAGCTCGCTTTCCAGTTGAGCTTTGCGGGCAAGTAAGGTCTCCTGATCCTGTCGAGCCATTTTGTATTCGGAATTTTCGCTCAGATCACCATGCTCACGCGCCGCTGCGATTGCCGCCTTGTTTGCCGGAATTTTTTCCCTAACGAGGGACTCATATTCCTTTCTTTTGACGTCCAGGCTCTCCTTCGAAACTTTGAGGGTGAGATCGGCCTGCGACCTAGCCTTCGAACTCGAAGTTATCAAATTTTGCACACTCGGGAAAATTGCAATAAACCGCGCGAGAAGTGATTTCTTCGAAAGGGAATCAAATCCTTGGTTTACCAGTAACATTTGCGCAAGGTCGAAGGCTTCTTCCTCGGTTGCGCTGGACAACAAATCCTTGACCAGAACCCGGTCTTCACAAACCAATTCGGCCAGGGGAATTTTTCGAGATTTATGTGATCCGGACAAAACTTCGTTGTCGATTGCCCACAGGACAGCACGCAGCAAACCTGGCACAAGTAGTTCCCGGGGAATGACATTGTCGAATTTTTTCGCATGCCGATTTTTAACAACCCACTGAAGCAGGGAGGTTTTTAAATTTTTTTCGTGTAACCAGCGTAGAAGTTGCTGTTTCACCGCCTCACTGCGCCCGTTTTCGCACAAATAGGCGATGCAATCGCTCGTAAAGCGATCATTTCCATTTCTCAAAAGATTGAAACAGTGTTTTTCCCATTCATCGGGAAAGGTTCTCGTTATCAGGTTAAAAAATTGTCCATAGTAGGTGTATGGAAGGTCGGTCGCGATCTTCAACAAATTCGAACTTTCGTGTATAATTGATTCGATCCTCGGCTCCAAAGAATCGATGTTGCAATCCAACAACTTGGCCAGTTTGTTTCTAACCAAGCACGAAAGAAATTTATAACCTACGCTCAGCTTTGAAAAATTTGGGGCGGCATAGCTGGATAGCACGTCGATTATGTGATTAGCTGTGGTTTTCAGCGCTTCGCTATCGATCGCCATATTCGAAATTTCCTCGGCTATGGGTAAGCGGTCCTGCACGCTATGAGTGTTGTTAAACTTTTCGATGATTTGCTCTTCGATGGAAATCGGACTTTCACGCAACTTGAGATAGGTCACATTCCCTTCCTCAAGCATCAGGCGCGAGTCCTTTGCAATCAATTTTTTCGTAACATTCCACCACCGTTTGAAATTTTTCTTTTCAACGATATCGGCAAATGTGCGCTCAATATCACCCACGCTTGCCTGCTTGTTTGGTATGGACTCGATGTACTCTATTAACACGCCAATTGAGGACTTTTTCAGCTGCTGCCTAATTTCCTCCGGATCCGCATGGAACCGCACGAGAAGATCATTCTGGTCCAGTATTTCCAGTTTTCTCGTGCAAAATACCGGGTCCATCTCCTGCCCAATTTTTCCATTTAAAAAATCGATGACTAGCCTATTCTTGTCGCTATCGTACCCTTTAATCTGGCCAAAACCCCATATTTGATGAATGCAGTACGCGCCCTGGGTCATTTTTTCCAGCTTGCTCCGCATGCGCTCGTTGCGCATATCACCGGCAATTAAATTATCGATCGCTTGTCTGTCCATGGTAAATGCAATTGTTAAACGGAATGCCCTTCCACAAGTCTAGTTTAGGCATGCCCCCATCTGCCTTGTCAAGCTTTTTATGAAAAAATTCCACGATATGTAAATTTTGAATGCTTAATTTTTCCACAATCATAGTCTATCTTCAGTGAAATGCGACGGAAAAAAACGCGGATTTTCTCTGATAGAGATACTGCTAGTAATCGGGTTAAGTGGCGCAATCCTGGTCACTGCCATGACACTGATGCTGTCATTTGCAAACATTTATCTATCTTCACCTGCCATTGAAGCCGAAATCGAAGGCGATATTTTTGCGAAAAAACTGATCAAAACGCTCCTCAACCAGTATAAATCCTCGGAATCGTACGGCAATGTGGACGAAGAATTACTGAGCTCGGGCATTTTCTGGCAAACGGATAATGTGCCGATATTTGCGGACGAAAACCGGAAAGATCTTCTCACCGTCGGACTTGTGTGGCAGGCAAATTTGTTAAATTTTGTTTGGAAATCCGAGGAAGATGTTGAATTCGAACATCTAGCCCTGTTCGACGATGTCACAAAAATATGCATACTAAGCTACGACGCGGAAATCGATTCCTGGTCGGAGCACGAATTTCTCGAAGATACTGCACGCAAGGTACTTAATGGCAACAACATTTGCTGCTTAAACATTGTTCGCTACGATGGGAAAGAGACAATTCCATTTTTTTAGTAACTAAAAGTTTTTATACTTGCAACTTTAGCAAAATATGCATTAAGTTTTGAGCATGGTAGAAGATTTGCAGAAAAAAACTAGCTCCCGCACACCGTTGGACCTTACTTGGACCGACGTCGAAGAATTATCGAATTTTGTCACCGGTGGCGGCAAGATTTTGTCGCGCAAATTAACGGGGACATCTGCTCGTCACCAGAGGCACATCACTCGCATGATAAAGCGCGCGAGGAATATGCTGCTAATGAAGTAACATGGTGATGAACGTAGTTTCGTTGGCGGTCAAAATTTTGCAGTCGGGTGGTGTTGTTGCGCTACCAACGGAGACGGTGTACGGTCTCGCTGCTTCCATGAGGTCGGAAACGGCCGTGCGGAAGGTTTTTCAAATAAAGGGGCGTCCCCTGTTGGACCCGCTGATCGTTCACATGCTTGATTATACCTGGATTTCGGAATATGCACATACCGACGACCTGAAGGTGGATGTGAAGGCATTGGCGGATGCCTTTTGGCCCGGGCCGCTAACCATTGTTCTACGAAAAAAATCGATAGTTCCCGCAATTGTCACGGCTGGGCTGGATTTTGTGGCAATAAGGTGCCCGGCCCATGAAATATTTAGGAAAATTTTGAGAGCGATAAGGGTTCCGCTGGCAGCGCCGAGTGCGAATCCCTTTGGTTATTTGAGCCCGACAACCGCCCAACATGTCAGGGATGGTCTCGGCGATAGAGTGCCGCTGATTGTTGACGGTGGCCCATGCAACGTCGGTGTCGAATCCACGATTTTGGATGTGACAGCGGACGTTCCCCGCATTCTGCGTCCGGGAGCGATTCCTACCAGCGATATCGCCGGTGTCCTCGGTGTGACCGTGATGGACTACAGCCCCTCCACCGGTCCGGCGGCGGCACCGGGGCAACTAAAGCAGCATTATTCGCCAAATACGCGTTTGATTCTGGTTGAATCCGCCGAAGATCTGTCCTCCCTAATTGGCAGTGCTCCACCGGAAGATGTGGCCTTTGTGTACCTGAAACGCCCCACCGAACAAGTCCATGAAAGGAACATTTTTTGGCTGAGCGATGGCGGAGATTATCGGGCAGTGGCCAGAGGTCTGTTCGAAATGCTGCAAACCCTGGACAAATCCGGCTACAATACAATTTATTGCCAAAAAGCCGGACAAGATGGTCTCGGCATTACCATAAACGACCGCCTAACGCGCGCCGCTGCAAAATTTGTCCCCTAGCGAAAATCATGCCTGGCCGATCTCTCGCAAGAGCTTTGAAAATTCAGCGTTACCTTTCCCATCGAACGGTTTTCCTCCCCCTATGCGATTGAAGGATATGCAGGCCAGAGAATCTCCGTTGTCCTCGTCCAATCCGATCACGCCGGAAGCTCCTTCCAATGCCGATTGTACGGCAAACCTCGCGCACTGTTTTATCAGTCCGAGGTCACGGTCATTTGCCTTTGATGAGCGCGCAAAATATCCACTTTTCTGCACGAGAACCTTTTCCGCCTCCAACTTTTCAGCGAACTGCGAACCGAACCATTTGCCCGGATTCACAGCATCGAGCTTGACATGTCCGAAGGCGTCAACGGGCACTTCTTCGCCATTTTTGCGCATAATTTCGACAATTTCCTGGATGCAGGCCCCTTCGCTGACAAAAATGTTAACATTCCCGATCCTGTCCATAATCGCCCTTAGCCTTGCGGCTTCACCGTCGATGCTAACGGTCAATTCGGGGATATAAACACCGTGGATATCGAAATTTTCTCGACTCAGCCCGATGTTTGCCATGAAGCTTTTTGCCGACAAGATTTTTCGATAGTCCATGGCAGCATGCGCCGTCAACCATCCGCAGTGGCGCCCCATAACTTCATGAACGATCAGCATGCGCGGATTTGCCGTATTTTCCGCAACGACGTGCTCGAAAAATTTCGCCGATTCCTCGGCGGCAGTCCAAGCTCCAAGGCTCTGCTTTATCGGATAAACATCGTTGTCAACTGTCTTTGCTAAGCCAACCACCTGCAAATTATAGCCGTGGGTTTTTAAAAATTTTGCCAGATCCGCGGCAGCGGTGTTTGTGTCGTCCCCTCCGATCGTGTGCAAGACGCTGACATTATCCTTCACGAGCTGGTCGGCGGCAACTTTCAACGGGTCTTCCCTCCCGCGCACGAGCCCGCGTTTCACACAATCGGCAACATTGGTCAATTTAACCCTGCTGTTGCCAATTGGGCTTCCGCCGAAATCATGCAAAATCGAAATCATCTTTCTATCGGATGGGGATAAGGTGACCGAGTCGCCCAATACCAAGCCCTTATACCCAAACTTGTAACAGATAATTTTTATGTCAGGTGCAATTTTGGAATATTCCTCGATCAGGGATGCGATCGACGAGGAAAGACACGGGGCAAGCCCACCAGCGGTAAGAATGGCTACGTTCTCCATGGAAAAATGCTAGGATTTTTTAAAAAATTTTGCGAGAATTATTTGCAAAATCTCACCCGATTGAACGGATAAAAGACGAACAATGGCTTGCCGGAAACCTCCTTTTCGGGAACAAATCCCCAAAATCGGCTATCTCCGCTGTCCCTCGAATTGTCTCCCAACACAAAATATTCGCCGCGGTTTACTTCGACAACATTCTGCTTCGACAGCGATCCAAGGTCCGTGTAGCCGTAATATCCATTGGTCCCGGCATTTTCACGTTGAAAAATTTCCGAGCCCTGAATTTCGACTCCATTTCTATATAATGTGTTGGCCACCAATTGAATAGAGTCGCCATCTTGGCCCACCAAACGTTTGATAAAGTAGCGCGGTTCTCCGAACAAATTTTCGATTTTTTCCGTGCGAAAGACGATGGCTTCACCTATTTTTGGCTTGCGAAAGTGATATGCCAGTTTGTTAACAAACAGCACATCCCCGCAAATTCGATCAAAATTTATGAGCGTCTGCCCTGATTCTACGCGTCCCCCGGTACGGAACCATATGGTATCACCCGCAATTTTGAACTTTTCCGGGTAAGTATCGTAAATTTTTTGCCAACTTTCGTGCCCATCGCCGAATTTTTCGAGTAGAATTTCGTCCATGGAAAAATCTTCCGGTACGCGAATCTCCTGATCCTTATTTCCAATTTTCAACCTATATACACGATTTGTCGCTGGGATAAGACCGAAACAAATTCGCCCGGGTCCATACTCAAATTTCACTATCCCGTTGTGCGACCATAGGTGCGAGCGCTGTCTGAAAAGTGGAATCTCCAGAGAACCGGAATAATCAGACTTAATGCAAAAATTTGTCGTCCCACAAAAAATTCTGTTAAAAAATTTTTTGATGGGAGATGATTCCTTACACTCGGTTGAATGCACATAACTCGTTACCCCATAGTACGTTGGAAACATTGAATTCGTCGGTATTTGAAACGTCTGGACGAAAAATGCCCGCAGCGCTATTGCAACAATCGATGCCACCAGCAAAACCTCGCAGTTATCGCTCAGGGCTTTCACGGGATAAATATCGCCGCCGTGTTTTGATAGTACAGCCTCCAATTCTTCAGCTATTTTTGCCGTTTCACCTTCGCTGTCACCGCCAATCGTGGCCCTGAGATCATTTCCAAGCGAAACGATTTCGGAAAAAATTTCCGCGGGAATTATGTGTTTGCGGTAGTTCAACACTTTTTTACTGTACATCAGCAAAAGTTGCGCACGTTTCCGTGAGTTTAAGCCATCCTTGCGTCCAAAAAATATCGCCATTATTTCCCCATTAGAAGCTTGGCGATGATCTGGTCAACAGTAAACGGGCAGTCTATTGACAGGTGCTTCCTGCGAGACTGTGCACCGGAAATTATTTTTATGGAGTTCTTGCTCACCGAAAGTTTATCGGACAATAGCCCTATCAAAGCCATATTTGCGCGCGAAGAATCCGGGGGTTCTTGAATTTTTATCCTTATGCCATCATCTTCCCTACCAACAACATAACTCTTTGATGAGTTTGGTATGACGTGGACAAAAATGATTACCATTTAAAAGTGTATACCTGAAAAACACCGGTTCACGTCGCAGTGTTTTCCTGCGCATCGCCAATTCCCTCAGGCTTCGTCAGCCTCACCCATTACATATTTTCTCACATTTTCCTCTCCCACAACACGAATTGCAATGTCTCTACCATGTAACTTTTCGAGGCCGTTGTATCTGCAAACCACAGCTTTTTTAAAAGCCCCACTTTCACCGTACTTTCCTATGGAAAACGACGTGCACTTCTGCACCCCTGGAGCTGGGCGCCACGTTACCGAATAAAATTCGAGCATTTTTCCGTTTTTACCAGGTTTTTTCAACCTTGATACGCCAATTACCCCCGTCGAATTCCTCGAATCGCGATAAACAATTTTCTTTGCGCGCGGATTAGAGGGGATGGCTTTCAAACGAGTACTTAGGTCATCGCGGAACGCACACGCCTGGCTCAACGCCTCCTTTGAAGAGCCTATCTTACGATCGCTAAACAACTTGGAATATCGCTTGCCATTTTTGTACCCGCGAACCAGCCACCCCTTCGTGGTTTTCGAGTCAATCCTACTTATTCCTTTTTCATGCACAAAATTGCTATCCATATTTTATTCCATAAGATTAAATTATGATTGGCACGGTAGGAAGTTTTTTTTACAAGTCAACATTCTAAATAGGAAGTTTTTGCATAGCACACATAATTTTTTACCAATTTCTTACCCACTTGCTCAATTGGAAGCCATGGGGAGGTTCGTGCGGATTTTTTCTTCAACTGCCAATGCAATTTCTAAAGATTCCTTACCAAGTTCGGCATCAACCTTCGGTGGGGCACTGGATCGGATGCAGCTCAAAAATGATAGTAGCTCCATTTTAAGCGGCTCTTCCATTTCAATGGGAATTTCTAACTTTTTAAAAATTTTGTCAGCTGTTTTTATGAGGTGCCCCCTTTGGTTCATGAAATCCAGGGAAAGGTACATGCCTTCTTGAAAGATGCGAATTTCACGCACTTTTTTCTCACTTATCCTGCTTACGCTGATATCCGAAATGCATCCGCTCTTAAAATACAACCTAGCATTGGCAATGTCTCCGGTATTGGACAGAACGTGCATGCCAATCGCTTCCACTCGCACCACCTCTGACTTCACGAGCTGTAGCATGACCCCAATATCATGTATCATGAGATCCAAAACCACACTAACATCCGTTCCGCGTGGGCTAAAAGGTGCCAGGCGTTGTGTCGCTATAAACCGCGGAAATTTGACAGTTTTCTCCAAAAATTTCATCACGGGATTATAGTGTTCAATGTGGCCAACCTGCAAAACAAGATTGCGAATTTCCGCTTCCCGACACATTTGTTCCGCATCGGCCAATGAGAAGCACATGGGTTTCTCAACGAGCAGATGAAGGTTTTTTCTAAGCAATGGTAGGGCGACTTCGGCGTGTTTATCGGTTGGGGTCACAATACTTGCACAGTCGCAATTGGCCGCAATTTCCTCCAAGCTTTCAAACACTCGGCAATTGTACAACTCTGCGACCTCACCGGCCCGTGCAAAATCGCAGTCCAATACGCCAACGAGCTCGCAACCCTCAAGTTGCGAATATAATCTCGCGTGGTGCTGGCCGAGAAATCCGACGCCAACGACACCACATCTTATATCACTTCTCACGGAAGTCAGATAGCAATTAAATTGGCCACTTACAAGTTAAACCTTCCGGTGACATTGGCTTAAAATTCTGGCAAACGGAAGATCAAAGGTCTCATTAAAAGCTTGACTATTTGAGCAAAACCCATGTTTTCCAAGCCAAGCGGGCATAGTTTAGAGGTAAAACCCATGCCTTCCAAGCATGTGTCGTCGGTTCGATTCCGTCTGCCCGCACCAGCGGTGTTACTTAGATTCCCACTCGACACCGGAAGAGCTTAGGGCTTTGGCGCCGTGATTCAAAGCATCCGGAAGTCTTGTTGTACTGTCACCTGTGTAAAAGCTCAGCATCTGAGATTCCTCATCGGTGACATTATTAAAAAACCTGACGTGACCATCCAGAAAGGCTATGAAACCACCCTCTTCCCCATACATGCCGTCCTTTTTCCACGCTCCAGTGTTGACATCAAGCCCACGGCTGTAAATGATCGGCGTTGTGGATGCGGGAGCGCCGGCGGAAATATTTGTCACAACAACCACGCTTAATGGAAATTTTAAAAAATCATCACTTGGACGCCACGGACCGCCATTCGCTTTTCCGATCAATTTCGGTTTCTTCAGACGCGACGATGAAACCAGGGGATCGGAATTGGAAAAATAAACCTCCGGAGAATCCAAATAACCACGCCTAGCGAGCACATTCGCAAATTCATACAAATTTTTACACTGAGCCACATCGCGCCTATCGTAGTTATCGTGCAGGTAATTCATGTAAGCTATGGCAATTTGGCGCATGTTACTGGCATCCTCCATCTTACGCGCCCTGTCAATCATATTTCCAACCGATGGAAACAAAAGCCCCGCCAGGATACCGATTACCGCTATCACGGCCAAAATTTCTATTAGGGTAAACGCACACTTTTCCTTCCCCATTGGCCCAATCATGGGGAAGATTCAACGAAATTCAAGACTTTTCAAATAAAATTACGTTTCCCATTGTTTTCGCGGATCACGCAAATTTTTCACCGTCAAAATTTAACTACCCGTATGGCAGTGGAAATTCTGAACACAGCTCCATGACGTCCTCCCTAATTGTGGAAAATTCCTCCCCGCGGGAGACATTATCCAGCACCACTTTAATCATATTAGCAACTTGTTTCATTTCCGGTTCTTTCATTCCGCGCGAAGTCACGGCTGGGGTACCAAGCCTTAAGCCGCTAGCCTGAAATGGGCTTCTGGTCTCATTTGGCACGGTGTTGCGATTGGTTGTGATGTTAACTCTCTCCAATGCACACTGGGCATCCCTCCCGGAAATCTCCGGATGACTATCGCGCAGGTCAATGAGTAGGAGATGGTTATCCGTCCCGCCGGAAACAATGGACAGCTGCAGAGTTTGCAACTCCACGGCTAAGGCGGAAGCATTCACCAGGATTTGTTGCTGATATTTTTTGAACATTGGGGAGAGCGCCTCCTTGAAGCACACCGCTTTAGCGGCGATGATGTGCATCAGGGGGCCGCCCTGAGTGCCGGGGAAAATCGCGGAATCTATGTCCTTCGCAAACTGCTGCTTGCACATTATCATGCCCCCCCGCGGACCGCGCAGGGTTTTATGAGTCGTCGTTGTCACAAAGTCGCAAAACGGCACCGGGCTCTGGTGCAGTCTAACCGCAACGAGTCCCGCGATGTGAGCGATGTCCGCCATGACCAAAGCTCCACATCCGTGGGCGATATTGGCCACACGCTCGAAATCTATGCTGCGTGGGTATGCGGATGCGCCGATAGTAACCAGCTTCGGCCTACTTTTACGGGCAACTTCCAGCAGCTCGTCGTAATCAATTCGGCAAGTATCTTCGGTGATACCGTAGTGCACCACGTTATACAACATGCCGCTAATATTTTTCGGATGCCCGTGCGTCAAATGTCCGCCATTTTCAAGGGACATCGTCAAAATTGTGTCACCCGGTTTGAGCATCGCCATGTAAACCGCCGTATTCGCCTGGCTTCCGGAATGCGGCTGTACGTTCACGTGTTCGGCCCCAAACAGCATCTTTGCGCGCTCAATTGCCAGAGTCTCAACGACATCGACGCACTGGCATCCCCCATAATAGCGCCTTCCCGAGTACCCCTCGGCGTACTTATTTGTCAAAATACTGCCCGCGGCTTCCAACACCGCCGGCGAAGTAAAATTTTCGGAAGCTATCAGTTCTATGTGCTGCTCTTGCCTCACCAATTCGTCCCGTATCGCCGCAAAAATCTCTACGTCGCCGTGCTTAAGGCCCTCCCCATGGAAAAAATTGCTCATATTCTACCGGGACAGTCTTTCCGGTAGGGCTTTGGCGTCAATAAGTTTTTTTAAAAATGATATGGCACCATCGATGGGCAAAGTTCCGTCGAATTCGCCGTTTATTCGCGAGCGAACGGACACACAATTTGCCTGAGCCTCCCTTTCACCGACCACGAATATATGCGGGACCTTATCCAACTCGGCGCGGCGAATTTTTGCCCCAAGTTTTTCGGAATGGGCATCGACGCTGCAGCGAATGCCGCTTTCATGGAGTTTATTTTGCAAGTCAGCGCTGAAACCAATTAGGGCATCATTCAACGTCAAAATTCTGACCTGTTCGGGGGCCAGCCACGTTGGAAAGTCTCCGCCAAAATGCTCGATCAACAGCCCAACGAAGCGTTCAAGCGACCCAAACGGCGCGCGATGGATCATTAGGGGACGATGTTTCCGATTGTCGTCGCCGATATAGCTCAGATCAAAGCGCTCCGGCAAATTGTAGTCCACCTGCACCGTGCCAAGCTGCCACTCGCGGCCGATAACGTCTTTGACAATGAAATCAATCTTAGGCCCATAAAATGCAGCTTCCCCTTCCTTTTCTTCGAAGGGAACGCCGAGATTCTTTGCGGATTTGCGCAGGGCCTCCTCGGAAGCCTGCCAATTGCTGTCGGAGCCAATGTACTTACTCGAGCCCTTGTCCCTCAAACCAATGCGCACCCTAAACTCCGCTATCCCCAGAGTCGAAAATATCAGACGCACGAGTCGTAGGCAGCCGTCAATTTCGTCGTTCAGCTGGTCAGCGCGGCAAAATATGTGCGCATCGTCCTGCGTAAAACCGCGCACGCGCGTCATACCATTCAATTCGCCCGACTGCTCCCAGCGGTACACGGTGCCGAATTCCGCTAGCCTGATCGGTAACTCACGGTAGGAACGCTGTTCGTGGGAATATATTTTCACATGGCCGGGGCAGTTCATCGGTTTCAAAAGAAAGCCGTCTCTCTTGCCCGTCTCCAGATCGGAAAACATCTCCTCGACGGACCCATTGTCGACTATGCTCGCATCCAGCGTTTCCCGATCCGGGAATGGCGGGAACTGTGACTCCTTGTAATAGGGAAAGTGCCCCGATGTGCGAAATAACCCGAGCTTGGCGATGTGAGGTGTAAAGACTTGCTGATACCCCTGCTTCATAAGAGCACCGAGTATAAAATTTTGTAGCTCACTGCGAATAATCATCCCATTTGGTAGCCAAAGAATCATACCGGGACCCACCTCATCGTCGATCATGAACAACTTTAATTCCTTTCCAAGCCGCCTATGGTCCCTTTTTTTTGCTTCCTCAAGCTGCACCAAGTAGCTTTCAAGTTCGGCTTTCGAGGGAAAAGCTGTGCCGTATATTCTCTGCATTTGCTTGTTTTTTTCATCGCCGCGATAGTACGCTCCGGCTATGTTTAGCAGCTTCACGGCTTTCACTTGCTTCGAATGGCGAACGTGCCCTCCCCGACAGAGATCCGTGAACTCGCCGTTTATATACAGCGTAACCTTTTCATCGGCGGGTATGTCATTCAAGCGCTCGACCTTATAGTTCTGGTTGCGGTCTTCGAAGAACTTTTTTGCTCCATCACGGGAGACTTCGGTGCGGATAAACTCCTGATTTTCATCGATGATCTTTTTCATCTCGCTCTCGATGGCAACCAGGTCCTCCTGCGTAAACTTATGCCCGAGGTCGAAGTCGTAGTAAAATCCACCTTCCGTCGATGGACCGATATCAAGCTTGGCCTCCGGAAATAACCTCATGACCGCAGCCGCCAGTATGTGGGCTGCGGAATGGCGCAATGTATTCAAGTCAACTTCATCCATGGGGGGATGCTAGCCGGTACTTTGTAGAAAACAAATAAAAAATTAAGAATCAAAGCTGGGACATACCACACCACACCACACCCTGGCTTCGATTCCAATCAATAATTTTCCTGAATATAAGCCACAAAAGCTATCATGGCTGCATTATCGCTCGTATGCAACGGGGTTGGGAAAAAAAACGGGATTTCATTTGCCTGGGCTAAAATTGCCAATCGTTCGCGCAAGCAACCATTGTTTGCAACACCACCGCATACGCCAAGACTTCTAATGGACGGAGTCAGGGCCTGCCCGGTTTTTTTTGCAAGAATGTCGACGATCGCGGCTTGATAGGAAGCGCAAATGTCACACTTGTTGCGATCAAAGTCCATGTCCGACTGCTTTTCCAGAAAATACCTCAAACTTGTTTTCAATCCGGAAAAACTGAATTTAATTTCGTCCGTGTCGTAGTACGCACGCGGAAATTTAAACCTTTTACCATCGCCAGTTTTTGCCAATTTTTCGATTAAATGGCCACCCGGATAGGGTAATCCAAGCAATTTCGCCCCCTTATCGAACGCTTCTCCAGCAGCATCATCCCGCGTGCCACCGATTAATTCAATTTTCCCAGATTCATGCACAACCTGCAGCAAAGTATTTCCGCCGGAAACCAGCAAACTGAGATGGGGCAAGTAAGTCCTAAAGGCCTCGATAAAATCCGCACCGAGCGCCTTGTGCAACTCGATAAACGGCGAAAATATGTGACCGTGCAAATGGTTTATCCCCAGAACAGGTTTCCCCCAGATCATGGCCAGAGCATTGGCCGCAACGCGCCCGATTGCCAGACAACCCGGCAACCCAGGTTCCACGGTTACAGCAATGGCATCGATCATGTCCGGGGAAAAATTTTCATGCAAGTCGTCAAAAAGTGGGCAAAAATTTCTAATGTGTTCGCGTGCAGCCAGTTCGGGGACCACACCTCCGTATTCGCCGTGCAGAGCAATCTGCGAATACACCTCCTCGAAAACAACGCCGGTTGCACGATCAAAAACCGCAACCGCCGATTCATCGCAAGAACTTTCGATGCCCACAATCACGGCGTTTCAATAATCCACTGCGTTTTTTCGGCAAGGCTTATCACTGCGCGAAACTTAAAACAAGAAACGAGGCAAGCGAGACAGAAAAGCAATTTGTGCAAATTTCTGCTTGTCAACGCCAAATTTTTTGCATGATTGCGCTCATTAATTCAACAAAGAATTCCGAGGTTTGACGGCTTGGTGTACTTGCCATCGAATAAGGAGCTAATCATGAAAACTTCACCAAAAGAATTGTTTGAAGCGGGTGTTCATGTCGGGCATCGGCAGAAGCGTTGGAACCCAAAGACGCGTCCGTACATATATGACCATCGCGGTGGAATAAGTATTATTAATCTCGAAAAAACATGCGAACAAATCGATAGGGCGTGGGATTTTATGAGCAATTTGATCGCGTCCGGCCAAGATATCTGGTTTGTTGGCACCAAAAAGCAGGCACGGGATATTATAAAAGAAGGGGCAGGTGCGGTTGAGATGCCATTTTGTGCAAATCGTTGGCTCGGAGGCACATTAACCAATTTTCAAACGATCGAGCGCAGCCTATTGAAGTACAAAAAATTTTTAAAGATGGAGGAGGAAGGCGAGTTAGCCAAGCTCCCAAAGAAGGAGGGGGCTTCGATCAAACGTGTGATGAACAAAATGCACAATAATTTCGAAGGTATGATGAAAATTAAATCATTGCCTGGGGCTCTGTTCATAATCGATGTGAAGTATGAATACATCGCCGTTGCCGAAGCGACCCGTGTCGGCGTGCCGGTGGTTGCTATGGTCGACACGAACTCCGACCCGACCACGGTCGAGTATCCAATTTTATCGAATGACGATTCGGTGAAATCCATCCGCTTGATTCTGGGAATCCTGCTGGAAGGAGTGCAAGATGGCCTGTCAAAACGTATGGTCAAGCACGGTGAAGGGAAGAGATTGATAACAAAGGATGAGCTCGTTAAAATCGAGCCGGATGTGACCATAGGCGTCGACATCGACACGGAATCAGTCGGAGATCCGGAAGAGGGAGAAAAATCCGCAACCAAGCCAAAGCGCAAGCGCGCGGCAAAAAAAACCATAACCGAAGAAACTGAGGAGAAGGCTGAATGAGTACTATAAATGCGAGCATGGTAAGCGAACTTAGGCAAAGGACAGGTGCCAGTTTGATGGAATGCAAAAAAGCTCTCGTCGAAGCCAATGGAAATTTCGAAGAAGCAACGGTGATCCTCAAAAAGAGGGGAATCGTCTCCGCTGAAAAGAAGGCGGGGCGCGATGTGAGCGAGGGGGCCGTACAGGCGTACATACACCCGGGGGCGCGCGTCGGCGTGTTACTCGAGTTAAAATGTGAAACTGACTTCGTTGCAAAAAATGAAGAATTTCTAAAATTGGCGCGGGATATATGCATGCACATTGCCGCAATGTCTCCGAAGTATGTTTCTCCGGAAGATGTTCCCGCCGAAGATGTTGCCAAGGAACGCGAAATTGCAGCGGATCAGTGCAAGGGCAAACCGGCAAATGCCATCGAAAGGATCGTTGAAGGCAAGCTTGCAAAGTGGTACGGAGAGCAATGTTT
>JAITOW010000027.1 GCA_031289835.1 Puniceicoccales bacterium
TCTTGTTGACATATTTTTCGAAGATTTTGTTATGCGAAGAATCGGGGTCGTAGCTTAGTTGGTAGAGCGTGTCGTTCGCAATGACAAGGTCGTCGGTTCGAATCCGATCGACTCCACCAATCTCAAAGCCTATATTTGAGCGGCTTATAACCTGGTGCGGATAGACGGAATCGAACCGACGACCCCTGCTTGGGAAGCAGATGTTTTACCCCTAAACTATATCCGCAGCGGCATACATCTGTGAAATTTTAGACAGAGTCGTCAAGATATTAATATTAGGCCAAGCCTGTCCTATGTGGTTCCATGGTGAGGTAGCATGGGTCAGCGTAAAATCCATTGGGTAGGGCTGGGTTGGCACAGAACAACGGAGGGGTCATCGGCGCAGTGCTTGGATATTTTAGGAAAACAAGAGGTTCATTAAAATTTGCTTTTCTCCGTGAGATTGTTAGAACATGCCTAAATATGGACAAATTTGTATGCAAAGCGGCCTTTGAAGAGGAAGGAGAAGATGGGGAAGGGAAGCAAAGTTCTTGCAATTCGATGATGCAAAAGCGCTTCCTCAGGGAACGAAAAATTTTCCTATGGGGGGAGGTCAATGACAAGTCTGCCAAGGATATTACGGAGAAATTGCTTTACCTCGAGATAGTGGAACCGAATTCGCCAATTGATTTTTTTATCAATACGCCGGGCGGTTCGATCACGGCGGGAATGGCGGTTTACGATACAATGAAGCTTATAAAATCGCCGATTCGAGTGGTTGTTACCGGGCTTGCCGCTAGCATGGGGTCAATTTTGCTTTGCGGAACCAAAAGGGGCAATAGGCTCCTATATCCAAACGCGCGCGTCCTCATCCATCAGCCGCTGATCATGGGGCAAATCGCCGGGCCGGCCGTTGACATAAATATCCAGGCAAACGAGATGGAAAAAACGCGCAATGAGTTGAATAGAATTTTGGCGGAGTCGTCCGGTCAGCCCATCGAGAAAATTACCAAGGATACGGATCGTGATTTTTATATGAATGCGCGCGAGGCGATAGAGTATGGCCTTGCCGACCAGATTGTTGCAGAGATCTGAAATTGTGCGCAACGACGTTGTAAATATTGTATTTTGCTGTGACGACAAGTTCTCCGGTCAGTTGCAAGTGGCGGCGCTATCAGCTGTTCTGAACGCTTTCTCAAGCGTTGCGATTTACGTCATCGATTGTGGTATTTCAGGGAAAGGTAAGGACGCCCTCTTTTCGTTAAAGACAAAATATGTTAACGTCATTGACATCGTATTTAGGGAGCCCACCAGGGAAAAAATTTTTGAAAAATTTCCCATACCCGCTCATTTTTCATCGGCCATATTCTACAGATTGGCGATTCCAAAAACTTTTCCGGAGCTTAAGCGTGCCATATATATGGACTGCGACGTCTTTGTATCCGATGATATCAGCTTACTTTGGTCCGTGGATCTCGGAGATCGAGCATTTGGAGCGCTTAATGAGGAAACAAATTTCTTTTCATCGGGGGATATTGCGCGGCGTAAGGCTAAAATTGGCCTGCCGCCGGAACGCGTATACATGAACTCTGGGGTGCTACTGATCGATATAAAACGGTTTGAACGGGAAAAAATATTCGAACGAGTTTTGGAGTTTGTTAGCGGGCGAAGTGAGCCGCTACCATGTCCGGAACAGGACGCGATGAACCTGTGTTTGTCCCCGGATGAGTACGTGCCTCTCGATCCAAAGTTTAATTTCACCCCATTTGCACCCCGGGCACGCCGATGCTTAAGAAAGATGAGAAAGCCAGTAATCATACATTATTCTTGCAACAAGCCGTGGAGTTTTAATAAAAATCTCGTGAACAAGTTGTATGAATTTTGGTTGTTTCGCTACGGCCTGTGGTTTATCAAGGAATACTGGATGTATTCGGACCAGATCGATGGACACGCATTTTCGTCGAATAGCACGAAGCAGACCTGGAATTTTCTATACAAGCAAGTATTTGGCAAGTTTGAATATTTTATCGCGAAGAAGGTGAGAAATGGAATAATTCGGCTCTGGCAGAGGGTGTTTAAAAGGAATAGGGTCCATGCTTAGCGGCAAGAAAGTAATATTGACCGGCATGCAGCCAACGGGGAAGTTGCACCTGGGAAGCCTGCTCGGTGCGACCAATAATTGGCGTAGGATGCTCGATGGCTACGATTGCCTATTCTTCCTGGCAGACCAGCATGCCATAACAATGCCGCACATCCCCGCTGAATTGAGGAAAAACACCGTTGACTGCGTTGCGCAATACATCGCCTGCGGCCTCGATCCCGAGCGGTGTAAAATTTTTCTCCAATCGCAGGTTATCGGCCACACGGAGCTGATGTGGGTGCTTGGGTGCCTGACGCCAATCGGCCAGCTCGAACGGATGACGCAGTTCAAAGATAAATCCAAAAAAGCCGGAGAATCTGTCTGCTCAGGTTTGCTGTTTTACCCCGTTTTAATGGCGGCGGATATATTACTATATAACGCCGACTTAGTCCCGATCGGTGAAGATCAGAAACAGCACCTGGAGATCACGCGTGATATCGCGCAAAAGTTTAACAACACGTTTTCCGAAACATTTGTCCTACCCGAGCCATACGTAAGGCAAACGGGTGCACGGGTGATGTCCCTGCAAAACCCAGTAACTAAGATGTCGAAATCCGATAAAAACCAGAATAGCGTCGTATACATAACGGACACGGACGATGTGATCAGGAAAAAATTTACCAGTGCCGTAACGGATTCCGGGAACAAAATAGAGTTTGACGAGGAAGAGAAACCGGGAATATCAAACTTGCTGAATATCTTTGCGGCGATGGCGGAAGTCGCCATTGAAGAGGCCGTCGAGCAATTTTCCTCGCTAGCAAGCTATGTTCCGTTCAAACAGACCGTTGCCGATACCGCCATCGCTAAAATTGCTCCCATACGGGAAAAATATAACGAAATTGTACGGGATAAAGAATACCTGCTGTCGGTCCTGCACGCCGGGAAGGAGGACGCCCAGCGGCGCGCAAATAAGACGATCGCCAAAGTATACCGCAAAACTGGATTTGTTATGGAATAATCGTGGACTTGATGAAAAAATTAGTAATCGCAGAAAAACCCAGTGTGGCTGCCGATTTAGCCAAGGTTTTGGGCAAATTCAAAAAAACGGAGGTCTGCTATGAAAACGACCAGTACGTTGTCAGCTGGGCGGTGGGGCATCTCGTCGAGTTATTCATGCCGGAGGATATTGATCCGCAGCTAAAGCGCTGGTCTCTGAAGTCGCTTCCGATCATCCCGGAAAGCTTCGGCACTAAGCCTATCGACAAAACAAAAAAGCGGTTTTTCGAATTGAAACAGCTGCTCAAGCGTGACGACGTCGATGAGCTGATCAATGCGTGCGATGCGGGCCGCGAGGGCGAATTGATTTTTACTTATATTTACGAACTGTGTAAATGCAAAAAGCCATTCAAGCGCCTATGGCTATCGTCGATGACACCGACGGGAATTCGAGAGGCCTTCGAACATCTGCGCGAAGGCGAAGAAATGTGCAATTTGCAGGACGCGGCGAAGTGTCGCTCCGAAGCGGATTGGCTGATCGGGATCAATGGTACGCGCGCGGTCACGACGCGCATGTTTTCATCGCGTTCGAAGCAGGTGGCGACCGTCGGACGTGTGCAGACTCCAACCCTGGCCATGATCGTAAATCGTGACTGCGAGATCGCAAATTTTAAGCCGGTAAAATACTGGCGTATAATCGGCGAATTTGAGATTAAAGAGGGAAAGTATCAGGGTATTTTTCAAAAATTTGAAAAAATCAATGGCAAAGATCCTAATGACCGCGCCGATCGAATGTGGACAAAGGAATCAGCCGACGCGATTTTGGAGGCAATCCACGGAAGTGAGCGCGCAACCATCGCTGAAAAAAACAAACGCACACTGCAGTCGGCTCCGCGTTTGTACGACCTCACTTCGCTCCAACGGGAAGCAAATTCGCGCTATGGCATGCCAGCCGGCATGACGCTAAAAATCGCCCAATCGCTCTACGAACGGCACAAATGTTTAACCTACCCGCGCACGGATTCCAAGGCGCTGACTGAGGATTACGGGCCAACATGCTATGATATTCTGCAAAACATCCCCGGAGAATGTGAAAAATTTGCCAGGCGTGTTGTCGAACAAAAATGGGTCAACGGTAGCAACAGAAAAATTTTCAACAACAAGCAAGTCAACGACCACTTCGCCATAATTCCGACGACGCATTATCCGAAGTCGCTTTCCGAAGAGGAGTCCAAAATTTTTAACATGGTTCTCCGCCGCTTCATAGCGGTGTTTTATCCCGATGCCGAGTACGATGTGACGACGCGCATCAGTACGATTAATGGCGAACACTCCTTTAAAACGGAGGGGAAGGTGCTAGCCAAACCGGGTTGGCTGGAGGTGTACGGGAAAGCGATCCTTGATCAGGAACCAACGTTGCCAAAGCTCAGCGGAGAAGACAATTCCACGGCACGCATAATTGAAGTTCGAGTCGATGAGGACGAAACGCGGCCTCCTGCGCGCTTCAATGAGGCAACCCTCCTGGCCGCCATGGAGGGGGCGGGGAAGCTATTGGACGATGACGAACTCGCCGAAGCGATGAAAGAGCGTGGGTTGGGTACGCCGGCGACACGCGCGCAGATCATCGAGCACCTGCTCAATTTGCACTACCTCGAACGGGACAGGCGTGACTTACACTCCACCAACAAAGCCGAAGATTTGCTGAACTTTTTACATGTGATTAACATCGAGACCCTGGCCGATTCCGCATTGACCGGGGAATGGGAATGCAAGCTCAGGCGAATGGAAAATGGCACCTTCCAGCGCCAAACATTCATGCGGGAAATCGCCGAACTTACGCAGAAAATTGTGGACAAAGTTCAAGATTACAATGAGGACGAAGCATCGCTGAAAGAATCCGAAATCATTTGTCCGTTGGACGGTAAGCCGCTGCTCGAAAGCTTCCGCAGCTATCGTGCGCAAGACAGCTCGTTTTCCTTGCCAAAGTCGCTCTGTGGGCGCAAATTTTCACCGCAAGAAATTGTCCAGCTGATCTCGGAAAGAAAACTCGGACCACTAAGCGGCTTCAAATCCAAGCATGGTTCCGAATTTTCGGCAACGATCGTGCTGAATGAAGAAAATAAATTGACCTTCGAGTTTGAACAAAATAGCGAGCCGGCTACCAAGGTTTCTGCCGAGGAAATTGCGACCTATGAAGAGCTCTGCAAGTGCCCCGTTTGTGGCGCGCCAGTTTTAGTAGCCCCTGAGGCCTATATTTGCAAGAGTTATTTCGACAAAAAATGTAAATTTCGTGCATCCAAGCGCCTGCTGGAG
>JAITOW010000034.1 GCA_031289835.1 Puniceicoccales bacterium
GTCAGAGGTCTTTTTGGAGGCGTTGTTGGGGTTCTCGTTGGAACTGCCATGCCCGTATTTTTTGGCATTGATGCTCTATGTGAACGCGTTATTTTTATCAATGCTGCCAGCGTCGGTACCGGTATTGGCGCTTTCATAGGTGTGAATAAATACAGCGAAACACCTCTAAATGAGCGAAATGTCACCGTTTTACCCCGGTAAAAAATCTGCTGTAAATTCAGGAATCTTTCGGGGTTGTTAGGCATGCAACTTGCAGCACAGGTACTTCTCGCTAGGCCCCTTATTTTTTCTCATTCTGCCAGTGGCCGGTAGAATTTAGATACCCTCCGTTCGAAAAAATGCGTGTAGGTATTGACATTATTGAAAATTAATTTACATCGCTTTCAATTTTGTATATGGAGGTAAAAAATGAGTGAATTTGGTTATTCGTGTACTGTAAGTTGTATACTTGGTAGTATGCTTGGCGGCTTAGCGCGTAGAACTTTAGATGGCAATTTTGACAATATCTCTAGAGGTGTAATAGGTGGCGCCGTTGGAGGGGTTATCGGCGGGCTCATGGGGAGAGCTATTAGTACTGCCATTTTCGCAGTTAATGGGCTAGGCATTCTTTTTGCTGAAGCCGCTGTTCAGGTCATTGGCGTCAGCACTTGCATTTGTGCCCTCATAGGAGCAAGTAGATGTGCGGAAACACCGCTGTGGAGGCGAAAAGCTACCATTTTGCCCTATTGACAGGGCAAATTTGCTATAAACTTGAGGTGTACCATTTTGACAAATTCACGTCCGAAAAAGTGTGTACGGACGTTGACATTGTTAAAAAATAATTTACGTTATGTTCTAGTTTTGTAAAAAATATTTTGGAGATAGAAAATGGAAATTGCTTGTTTTTATGCTGCTAGTGGTATAACCGGTGGCTTGCTTGGTGTAGCAACACGTAGGGCTATGGATGGAAATTTTGACAATGTCCTTGCTGGCATGTATGGCGGAGCAATTAGTGGAATGTTGGGCGGAACAATCGGCTCCCTCTCCGGTTCTTATATCGCTGAAATTTTCTGCGGCGTCGGTAATTTTTACCACTTTCTTATCTCTCTTCACAGCGCCGGTGTCGGCACTTGCATTGGAGCTTTCATTGGTGCAACTAGATGCGCAGAAACACCCCTAGCAAGGCGAAGAATTGTTATACATGTGTAAGGGAAATTTTTGTAAATTGAGATATCCATCCCCAACCTTGATAAACCCCAATCAGGGGGAGTGCGCGAAGTCGTTGACATTGTTAAAAATGAATTTACATTGTGTTCCAGTTTTAGAAAAAAGTATTTTGGAGGCAAAAAATGATTGAAGCTATTTCTTTTTGTGTCGTCAGAGGAATAACTGGTGGTGTGATTGGTGGCGTAGTGCGCGGAATTATAGACAAAAGTTTTAATGGTGCCGTCTCTGGTATGCGTAACGGGGCAATTGGTGGATTATTGGGTGGAACAATCGGTTTGGTATTCGGGTCTTGTGTTGCTCTTTATAGCGCCGATGTTGGCACTTGCATTGGAGCTCTCATTGGTGCAACTAAATGTCCGGAAACACCTCTAGCAAGGCGAAGAGTTGCTGTGCAACAGGAAGATTTCTGAAGCTTCTTGATTTTATTGTTGTTGCTTATGCCGGTGAAGTTTGCACTGGCACCAGTGTTTTACAGGTAGAAATAAGCACGGAAACACCTATCGAGGGCGGAGGGAATAATATTCTACCCTTGCGGTTGTAATGTAAATCAAAATTTGCTGTGGACTTGGTATTTTGCCGCTAACGCTTAACTTGTTTTTCCCTTTTAGCTATTTGTTTTCTACGCACATACGGCATTTTCGGTTTTTCAATAAAAACGTTGCATTTTGCCGATAAATTCCCATTGGTGACTTTTTCTGCTCGGGTGGCGGAATGGTAGACGCTGAGGACTTAAAATCCTTTGTCCGCAAGGGCGTGCGGGTTCGACTCCCGCCCCGAGCACCACGCTCAAACATAGGGCCTGTGAGCAATCAGGGGAAGAGAAACCAAGGCACTAAAAAAATCCACGGACGTCAACTATAAGCGTTCAGCGGTGGTTTTTTATAAATTTTGAAAGACCGTGTTCGGTTTTATCCCAGTAAAACGGTTTTGTGGTGATTTCCAGCAGAGCAATGAGGCTTGCTGCGGAGTGAAATATCCAGTAAAAGGGGAACAGGAAAGAATTCCAAAATATTCCCTTGACTTTATTTTTTGCGATGACGATCCAATAAATTCCAACGATGAGTACGGAGGATACTGCCATCCAATTATTAAACAGGAAACTGTGCCAAGAGCCATCACCGCAGAGATATAGCATCAAAACAAGGGCGTAGAGGAAGGGAACGGACAGGAAGGATAGAAAGGAAAAAAGGACGAATACGAGAAAAATTATAAAATTTCCAAGCCCCAAATTTTCATATAATTTCAGCGGGTTTGCGAAATGTCCACAAAACGTCAGCATGAACCCTTTCATCCACCTGACCCTTTGCTTTATCCAGGCTTTCAAGGTCGTTGGCGCCTCCTCTTCGGTGATTGATTCGAGAAAGGCCATTTTGTACTCATTTCTCCCTATCACCACGCCCAAGTCGGCATCTTCCGTCACGTTGTAGGCATCCCATCCGCCGAGGTTTCTCAATATTTTCGTTTTAAAATGATTGCTGTTTCCTCCCAGCGGAAAAAATAGCTTCAATTTACTGATGGTTCTCAGGGTGAAATCGTACCACATGGAATATTCCACGGAAAAACATTTTGTCAAAAAATTTTCCTTGCTATTGTAGTAATTCAGTGCAGCTTGCACACTTACGTATTCTTTCGGGAGGGATTCAAAGGCCCGAACGGCCTTCTTCAACTGATATTTTTCCGGCATATCTTCCGCATCGTAAATTGTCAAATATTTCCCCTTTGCCCGTTTTAGTCCGAAATTGCAAGTATTTGGCTTTGATCTAACATCTCCCCGGGGGACCTCAATGGTCTCGAAGGGGATGTGCGAATTTTTCAGGGAATTGACGGCATCGATTGTTTCCCCATCACCCTCATGCACAAGGACTTTCAAATCTATCCTATGGGGTGGGTAGCTGAGATTTTTCATGGAAAACAGAAGGTTTGCGATGGTTTCCTTCTTTTCCTTGTACAACGGGAGCAATATGGTGTAGATTGGCCATTCCCGCGCACCATCGTCGAAATCATATGCCTTATAATTGCCGGGCTTATGCAAAAATATTCCCACCAAAAACAGGCACATCCTCACCGCCAGGGTAAATGCGCATGCCACACCGAAAAATAGCAAAACACCCTTGCAATATGAATTTCCAAAAAATATTGGAAATATCAGAAATATTGCTGCGAAAAATAGCACCAACAGGTGGTGGTGACAATTTTTTGCCCTAGGCCTTGTTACCGTCGCAGTTACCTCTTTTTTACCGAATGAACCGACTGATCGGTTAACTGATTCTTTGTGCATGAGCTCCTCCTGGAAAATATAAGAGTAAGGGGAAGGGAGAAGATTTTCAATGAAATTTACATTTATTTTATATACGTAAAAATATCTTGAAGGTAAGCTTGGAATGCAGTTTTTTTTCATAAAACTTTCTCCCATCCCATTGAAACCGTATTTGAACCAATTTGGGTACATAGTCTCGGAGTTGGTGTCATAGTTGCGAGATAGGAAGTTAGTATCCCGTCAATTCTTCTTGCGTCATTGAAAATTTTTAGCCACATTTGGGCATGAATTCGAGTGAAGTACGGCAATCGTTCTTTGATTTTTTCAAATCGAAGGGGCACGCTTTGGTAAAATCTTCACCTTTGCGGCCGGATGCGCCGAATTTGCTGTTTACCAATGCCGGGATGAACCAGTTTGTTCCGTATCTCCTCGGCGAACGCACTTCCAATGCAAAGCGCGTGGTCGATACGCAAAAGTGCATACGTGCCGGAGGAAAGCATAATGACTTGGATGACGTCGGCTTTGACACCTATCATCACACCTTTTTCGAGATGCTTGGCAATTGGTCCTTTGGGGACTTTTTCAAGAAAGAGATCATAGAATGGGCCTGGGAACTGCTGATTTACGTCTGGAAGTTTCCGAAGAATAGGCTGTACGCAACGGTCTACCGTCCCGGCGCTGGCGATCCCGCAAAGTTTGATTCGAATTCCTACGAAATTTGGAAAAGCATTTTTGTGAAAGAGGGCTTGGACCCAAATGTTCACATAAGATATGGCGGCAAGGGCGATAATTTCTGGATGATGGGCGATACCGGGCCATGTGGACCGTGCTCGGAAATACACATTGACCTTACGTTGAACGGCGATACAAAGGGCGAGCTTGTTAACAGGGGCAACGTGCGATGCATTGAGCTTTGGAACCTCGTGTTCATGCAGTTTAACGCCCTGAGCGATGGAACATTTACAACTTTGCCGAAATTCAACGTTGATACGGGAATGGGCTTCGAGCGTGTGGTCGGAATAATGGCCAAAACTAAAAATTTCACTGATTTTTCCGCACTGCCATCAAATTACGACAGCGACCTATTCGCTGATATTTTCCACGCCATTGAGGGTATGTGTGGGCAAAAGTATGGCGGCTCGGTGCCATCTTCGCGGGAAAAAATGTCCGAGGAAGAATCGGTTGATTTTGCCTTCAGAGCAATCGCGGACCATATCCGCGCGCTGACATTCGCGGTGGCCGATGGAATATTTCCCTCCAATGAGGGAAGGGGATACGTTTTGCGAAGAATTCTACGGCGTGCCGTTACTTTTTGCAACAATCTTGGCTTAAAAACGGGCTCTTTCGCCGAGTTGTCGCACGTTGTCGTTGGGAAGATGGGCGAAATTTTTGGCGAGCTGATTGAGAATGCCGAGACCATACATAGGGTGATATGCAGCGAGGAGGTCGCCTTCAATAGAACGCTGGATCGCGGCATGGGCATTTTGAACGATTTGATCGCCGAATCGAAAAACAAAATAATTAGCGGTGCGGATGCGTTTTTGCTATACGATACCTACGGGTTTCCGCTTGACCTCACGCAGCTCATTGCTAGCAACGGTGGGTGTAAGGTCGACACTGCCGTGTTTGAGGAGGAAATGGAAAAGCAGCGCGTGCGCGCGCGTTCTTCCCAGAAAAAATCCGAAATTTGCCTAAGTTCCGACCGGGCAAATAAAACATCATTTATCGGCTATGATGCCAGCAATGCGCTGAACATCCCCTGCAAAATTCTGGACGTGATCGCCGATGGCAATTATATAATTTTGGACAAGACACCATTCTATGCAGAATGCGGTGGGCAAGCCTGTGATACGGGAACGATTCAATTGGGAGAACTGGTTCTTAATGTGACGTCCGTGTTCAGGGACAAAAACGGGCAAATCTTGCACCAGATCGACGGAGACATCTCGGAAAATCTTCGAGGAAGCGAAGCGCGTGCGAGTATAAATATGCGCGAAAGGCAGAATTCGGCAAGAAATCACACGGCGACACATATTTTGCACTGGGCACTGCGCAGTGTTTTGGGAACGCACGTGAATCAGGCTGGTTCCTGTGTGGATCCGAAGCGTCTGAGGTTCGATTTCAACCACTTTGAAGCAGTTTCCCATGAAAATTTAGCCGAGATAGAAAAGCTCGTGCAGGGCAAAATTTTGGAATGTTCGGCTATATCGATTTTCGAGACGGAGTTCGATAAAAAACCTGCGGATTGCATTGCAAATTTCGACGAAAAATACGGTGATATTGTGCGGGTTGTTCGGGTGGGAGAGTACTCGACCGAACTGTGTGGCGGCTGCCACGTGCGCAACACCTCGGAAATTTGTTTCTTTAAAATTCTCGGCGAAAGCTCAATTTCATCGGGAATCCGCCGCATAGAAGCCATTACGGGGGAGGAGGCATTTAAATTGGCAAACGCGCAGTTTGCCTGCGTATCGAATTTGACCAAAGTTTTTTCGTGCAAAAACGAGGACGTTGTTCCCCGCATTTCGGCCCTTTTGGAAAAAACAAGCAAGCTTGAAATGGAGGTCAAGGCGGCGAGAAACTCAATTTTAGCGGACACCGTAGCAACCTTGGCCGCTGAGGCAAAGAGCATCGAAGGTGGCATTTATGAGGTCAGCGGGCAGGTCGATGGATTTTCCGCGGATGAAATTCGTTCAATTGCCACTTCCCTCGCCAAAAAATTTACGGAACACGCCATAGTGCTAACGGGCAAAAGTGGCACAAAATCGGCTGTGATAGCCATGTGTTCACCCAAAGCCGTTTCGTCTGGACGCAATGCGGGCGATATTGTGAAGGAAACCTGTACCAAGCACGGCGGAAACGGCGGTGGAAATAAAAGCTTTGCGATGGGTGGTTTTTAATTTAAAGAACAAAAGACATGCTTCAAGCTGGTATAGTTGGGCTTCCGAACGTTGGCAAAAGTACGCTGTTCAATGCCCTGACGCATTCCCACAAAGCGGATGCGCAGAATTATCCGTTTTGCACGATCGAGCCGAATGTTGGGGTGGTCGAGGTACCCGACGAGCGCCTCGCAAAGCTGGCAACATTGTCCCACAGCGCCAAAATCGTACCCGCCGCGATCGAAATTGTCGATATTGCGGGACTAGTTGCTGGAGCGAGTAAGGGCGAGGGTCTCGGCAATAAATTTTTGGCAAACATTCGCGAAGTCGACGCGATAATCCACGTTGTGCGCTGCTTCGAGAACGGTGACATCGTCCACAGTTCCGGTTCAATTAAGCCAATTCGTGACATGGAAACGATTAACACGGAGCTCGTTTTGGCGGATTTGGAGTCCGTAACATTGCAGTTGGACAAGAATACGCGAAAGGCAAAAGGTGGTGATAGGGATGCCAAGGAAAACGTTGAGCTTCTGGAGCTTTTGCGTACCCACTTGGATGCTGGAAATTCGGCAAACACGCTGCAATGCGGCAAGGACCAAGTCGCAAAAATTAAACTTTTTAACCTCCTGAGCTGGAAGCCAGTGTTGTATGCCTGCAATGTCGGCGAAGGTGATATCGGCGATCCTTCGGCAAATAAACACGTGAGCACCGTTGCCAACTACGTTCGTAGCCACCATGGCACCGGCATTTGTGTGATTTGCGCTCAAATTGAGGCCGACATGTTCGAACTTAGCTCGAAGGAAGCCGCCGAATTCTTGAGAGATTTGGGGGTGCAGGACAGCGGAGTTTCGCAACTAATTAGAAGCACCTACGCATTGCTC
>JAITOW010000020.1 GCA_031289835.1 Puniceicoccales bacterium
TCCTGAGGGAGGACAAAGATCCGGCATTGACCGGCGATGATGTCCGCGAAGGTTTGACGGCAGTGATCTCGGTCAAGGTTCCGGAACCGAGATTTGAAGGGCAAACGAAGACTAAGCTCTCCAACGGTGAGGTTGACGGGATTGTGCAGAAGGTCGTTGGCGACAAGCTGAAGTATATTTTCGAGACTAACCCGGCCGTTGCGCGCAGGATCATCGACAAATGTATGAATGCCGCGCGCGCACGTGAAGCTGCCCGTAAGGCCCGGGAAACCGTGCGCAAGAGTGCGATGGCAACGGGTGGATTACCGGGCAAATTGGCGGATTGCTCCGAAAAAGATCCGGCGCTGTGCGAATTATTCATAGTTGAAGGGGATTCTGCCGGCGGCTCAGCCAAGCAGGGGCGTAACCGCAAAACACAGGCAATTTTGCCGCTGTTTGGGAAAATTATCAACGTTGAAAAGGCCCGCATCGACAAAGTTTTAAACAGTGAGGCTATTAGAATGATCATCACCGCATGCGGCACCGGAATCGGAAATTCGAACGATATCGGTGGATTTGATGCGGATAAATGCCGCTATCACAAAGTAATAATCATGACCGATGCCGATGTGGATGGCTCACACATCCAAACGCTGCTCCTGACGTTTTTCTTCAGGCAGATGCGGGAATTAATTGAGCGCGGGTACATTTACATCGCCCAGCCGCCGCTGTACAAAATTAAGCGCAAGAAAAAGGAGCGGTACATCGAAAACGACGGCGAACTCAATAAAATTCTCCTCGAGCTTGGTTCCGAGGATGTGTCGCTGATCCGCGCCGGTGACGGTCATTTGTTCGACCGGGAGCATTTGAGCAAAATTGTCGATGCGTTTTCCCGCTTGGAAATGCTTGGGCAGAGCCTGATTCGGCATAACTGTTCGCTGCCGAAGTATCTCGACCGGCACGAATGGGAGTCAAAAAAGCTGCCGAAATACATCGCACGCGTACGTACGGGGAGTGTGGAGGAGTTCAAATTTTTGTTCAACGAGGATACGCGCGCGGAGTTTTGTCGGGACAGTGACATGCTCGATGATACAACCGTGCAGGAGGTGACCGTTGGCGGCCAGGTGCTCCGGCGCAGGATTTCGATCCATGAAATTTACGAGGCCCCACAGTTGAGCGCGCTTCTGCTCGAATTGGAGCAGCTTGGCCTGGATATTTCGACCTTTGAGCCCACGGAGCAGCCGCGCTACTTTCTGGTGGAGTCTGGCAATGGCGACGGCTCTAGGTTGGAGATGCATTCCGGCCTCGAAATGTTGGCCCAGGTGCGTACATTTGGGCGGCGCGGGCTGAGCATTCAGCGGTACAAAGGTTTGGGGGAAATGAATCCCAGCCAACTGGCTGAAACAACGATGGATCCGGCTAAACGAAAGCTCATACAAGTCAGCATCGCGGATGCGGCAGCCGCGGAGGCAACTTTTTCGATGCTGATGGGCGAGAACGTGGAGATTCGCCGCGCGTTCATCGAGGACAATGCCCTGAACGCGCTTTACTTGGATATTTAAAGGTTACCATGCACACCGATCACGACAAAACTGAGGTAAGCAACATCACCGATGTTATGAAGTCGGCCTACATCGACTACTCAATGTCCGTCATAGTCAGCCGGGCGCTGCCCGATGTGCGCGACGGTTTGAAGCCCGTTCAGCGCCGAATTTTATACGCCATGCTGCGGGAAGGCTTGCTATATTCGCGGCCATTTGACAAATGTGCCGGTGTTGTTGGCGAAGTTTTGAAGAATTATCACCCCCACGGCGATGCTTCCGTGTACGATACTTTGGTCCGCCTCGCGCAGAACTGGGTGATGCGTTATCCACTAATTTTTCCCCAGGGGAATTTTGGTTCGGTCGATGGCGATCCCGCCGCTGCCTACCGTTACACCGAATGTAAGCTGCAGAACGTTTCCGAGGATTTATTGAGGGACATCGACGAGGACACCGTTGATTTTGTGCCGAATTATAAGGAGAGCACGACGGAGCCGAGTGTCTTACCGGCGGCGCTGCCAAACTTATTGATGAACGGTTCAACGGGAATTGCCGTTGGCATGACGACGAATATTCCACCGCATAATCTCGGAGAGCTAATCGATGCAACCTGCAAAATAATTGACAACCCCGACGTCTCCATTGGGGAACTTTGTGCGATAATACGCGGTCCGGATTTTCCAACGGGGGGTGTGGTCGTCGGCACGGAAAGCATCAAACGCTACCTATCGACGGGGCGTAGCATCATTAAAATGCGCGGGGTTGTGGCGATCGAAGAGGGGCCAAATGGCAAGGAACAGATAGTCATAGGCGAGATTCCCTACGCCGTCAACAGGGCAGTGCTGGTTACGCGCATTGCGGAATTGATCCATGAAAAAGTTTTGGACGAAGTTAGCGACCTACGCGACGAATCGGACGAAAATACCCGCATCGTGATCGAGCTCAAGCGCGACGCCGTCACCCGCGTCGTGGTAAACAAACTTTACAAAAATACCCAGCTCGAGTCATCCTTCGGCGTGATCATGCTAGCTCTACATCAGCGGCGTCCAAAACAGATGAACATCAAGGAATTGCTCGAATGTTACGTCGAACACCGGCGCGAGGTCGTGACCCGTCGCACGGAATATCGCCTGCGCAAGGCCGAGACGCGCGCCCATATTCTTGCCGGATTTCAGATTGCCCTGGATAATCTGGATGAGTTTGTGCGCATCATTCGTGCGGCAAATAATCGCGAGGATGCAAAAATCGCGCTGATGTCGAAGTTCCCCCTAAGTGAACAGCAAACGGTGGCAATTCTGGAGCTGCGTCTGTACCAATTGACTGGCATGGAACGGGACAAGATCGATTCCGAGTTTGCCGAATTGCATAAAATCATTGAAAATTACCGCGGCATTTTGGCCGATGATGAGGTTCTTCTCAGCGTCGTGAAGGAGGAATTGGTCCTCATGCGGGAAAAATACGCTTCCCCGCGCGTGACCAACATCGAGGAAGATTCCGGCGAATTCAGGATTGAGGACGTCATCGCCAATGAGTGCTGCGCGGTGACGGTGACCAATAAGGGCTTTATTAAGCGTACGTCCGTAAGCTTGTATCGTTCGCAGAAGCGTGGCGGGAAAGGTGTGATCGGCGCCGGGCAGCACGATGAGGATTCCATCGAACACTTCTTCACCGCAAACACGCACGATAACATCATGTTTGTGATGGACAGCGGGCGGGTATACGTCGAAAAGACCTATGAAATCCCCGATGGCTCGCGCATATCGAAGGGACGTGCGATCGTAAACCTGGTCGACATGCAACCGAATGAAAAAATCGCCGCGGTGCTCTGTTTCCAGGAATTTTTGCCGGATAAATATCTGGTGATCTGCACGAAAAACGGCGTTGTAAAAAAGACATGCCTCGAAGCCTACAAAAATGTTCGCCACAGCGGCATAGTAGGCATTCAGATCGATGAGGGCGATTCTTTGGTTGAGGCGGTTTTGACGAACGGCGCCAATGAGCTCGTCATGATTACCTCCCTTGGCATGTCCATCCGCTTCCATGAGACGGATCTGCGCAATCAGGGCCGGTCGACGCGCGGTGTCCGTGGAGTTTCCTTGAAAGGCGGAGATTCCGTTTGCGCAATGACCATGGTCGACGACAATGCGACCTTCCTTTTAGCGGCCGAAGATGGCCAAGGCAAGCGCTCGAAGTTTGACGAATATCGCCTGCAAAAACGTGGAGGTTCGGGCGTGATAGCGATGAGACTTCGCAAGGGTATCAAGTTAGCCGGAGCACTAACCGTCAACGATTCCGATGAAATCATGCTGATCACCAATGGCGGGCAGGCGATACGTTCACCGATTAGCGGCATTCGTGTGATTGGTAGGACAACCCAGGGTGTACGCCTAATCGCGCTGTCAGGTGGCGATAGGCTGATCGGAATTTCCAGAATTCTCGATGTTCAAGATAAGTAGTACGCGTTCGAAGTTTTTTCCAAAAAAGCGTAATTGCTTGCGGTTAATCAAGTTCAAATGCTTTTTCAAAGCAAAAGTTTACCTTTTTAGACTTCTCTGGTAAAAAAACATGTATTGCTGCACAACTCCGGCGTACCCGGGGAAGCGTTCGATATCGAATTTTCCGTTGTACTGCCCGTCGATGATTCGGCGCATCCATGTGTCTACGGGAAATGCTCCCAATTTGTGCAAGCCATAGAGGGCGATGCAGTTGGCCACTTTTTCTCCTATCCCATTGAAACGTTTCACGTACTTGATTGCCTCTTCGTAGCCCAATGTTCTCAAGTGTTCGATGTCAAATTTTCCGCTATCCGCGGCTTTGGCGAGTTCCGCCAAATATTTTGCTCTGTATCCAAGACCAATGGATCGAAGGGACTCTTCGGTGTATTTTACCAATGCCTGGGGAGATGGGAATAAGCCTCCGTGAGGCGCACATAGTTTTTCGATGGTATTTTTGATTCGGGGGATATTGTTTCTCTGCGAAATTATGAAACTCACCGCAACTTCCCAAACATCTTGCCTAAGAATCCTCAGTCCAAAGCCGTATTTAACGGCCCCATTCAAGTATAGGTCATTAAATTTTAGAATGGATTTTTTAATTTCGCCGTAGTCCCCTCTAAGGTCAAAATAATTTTCCCAAATATTCCGGTAATCTTCGGAGGAGCAATGAAAGGTGTGGGTAAACTCGCTTGTTTGCTGAATTTTTAACACCTTCCCCAAAGCTGCGACCTGCCAAATATTTCCGGCGCCCAGCCTGTTTATGCGAAAACATTGTCCGGAGTTCGCTATTTGCCCTATGGAAAAGTCGTGGTTTTTTATCTCAATCATGCCGAATATAGTCCCGGTGCAAAAATATGAAAATTTTCACATCGAAATCCGTAGTTTTTCCCGATGCCCGTTGTTTGCAGTTGGAAGCTGCCCAATCCCTTTATATTTGTACAATACATCAGTTTTGGCCATTATTTTTTTTGGTTATTTTTCACTTTTAAGCTTGAAGTCATCACTAACTGTTCCAATCTCCGTGGATAAATGGGCGATGAGGCTTTCAAGAAAATTTGCAGCGGTGTCGAAAATATAATTGGTGGCGATGAGTTGTGCGAAAAGTTGCGGGCGGGGAAGTGTTTAAAAGTCAAGCTCGGTGTCGATCCAACGCGTCCGGATCTCACCTTTGGCCACATGGTTGTTTTCAATAAGCTTAGGCAGTTTCAGGATCTCGGCCACGAAGCAATCTTGCTCATCGGCGATTATACGACGATTATTGGCGACCCCAGCGGCCGCTCAGAGACAAGGCCCGTGCTCTCAAAGGAGCAAATAGAATACAATTCGTGCACCTATCTCGACCAGGCATTTAAGGTGTTGGACCCGGGGAAGACGACCGTGCGCAGAAATAGTGAGTGGTTTGGAGAGATGAGTTTCGAGGATGCTCTAAATCTGGCGCGCAGGATGACGGTTGCTCGCATGCTAGAGCGCGATGATTTTAGTAAGCGCTACGCCGAAGGTGTGCCAATCTCCATCGTTGAATTCCTTTACCCACTGCTGCAGGGGCAGGATTCCGTCGAGCTGTGCGCCGATGTTGAACTCGGTGGCAGTGACCAATTATTTAATCTGCTTGTCGGCCGAGCGCTGCAGAAGGATGTTGGGCAGAGCGAGCAGTGTGTGATAACGATGCCGCTGCTGGTTGGCCTCGATGGCAAGCGCAAAATGTCCAAAAGTTACAACAATTACATCTCGTTCAACGATTCTCCAAAGGACATGTTTGGAAAAATTATGTCCATACCTGACGAAACGATGTACTTGTATTACAAGTACTTGCTATGGTGGGCAGATGATGAAATTTCAAAGCTTAGAGTGATGCACCCGATGGAATGCAAGGAACAGTTGGCCTACACTTTGACCGCGAAATTTTTTGGCAGCGATGTCGCCGACCATGAATTGAAGCAGTTTGAAAACATTTTTTCCAAAAATGATCTTCCCGATGACATCGAGGAAATAATTGTTCCAGATTTTTGCGAAACCCTCTTCGAAGCGTTGTTTTCTTCCGGAAAATTTGCCAGTAAAAAGGAGCTCCATCGCCTGATCGACCAGGGGGGTGTCAAATTGGAGGGAACGAAATTAGTTGACGCCCGGGAAAAGTTTGGCAGAAAGGAAGAGTGGACTGTGGTTCAGGCTGGCAAGCGGTTGTTCTTTAAAATTAGGTGAAATTTTGGCGGGGCACGTGTTTGGGTACGTGTTCGCTCGTATGCGAGATGACGAGAGGAAAGTCCGGACACCACATGGCAGAATTCCGCATGAAAGTGCGGGCATGCATGCCATATCGTGCATGACGGATAGCGCAACAGAAAGTATTCAGCCTAGCGATAGGTTATGGTGAAATGGTGTGGTAAGAGCACACCGGCGTGGCAGCAATGTTACGCGCAGGGCAAGCCCAATTCGGTGCAAGACGGAATAGGGTGTCGAGTAGCCAGCTCAATGGCACCGGGTTCGTCGCACTTCCACTTGGAAGAATGTTGAATTAGATGAATGAACACGCGAACTTTCAGTTCGAACAGAATCCGGCTTATTCTCAAATTTGTGCCTCGCTCCAAAAATTTTCAGACCAGATAAGGTGTTGCCAAATAATTTTGACAAAATACCCCCATGGGTGTTAGGAAGTTTTAGCTTGTGTGGTTGATTTGAGCAGGGACACCGAGAAAATTTTTAGGTTTTGTGTCGTGATTTTCGTTATCGCGGCATGTTTTTGTATGCTCGCCTATCGGGTTTTCGATTTGTCATTTTTTAGCAGGTCGCGGTACCTATCTTCCATCAAAAGGACCAGGAATATTGTCCGGGAAAGTCATGCAAAACGCGGCAACATCCTGGATTGCCATGGCGAAATTTTGGCGACATCGGCCGTAAAAATTGTGATAGGTGTCGATCCATATGCCGCTGACATTGGGAAAGATAGGAACAAAATTTTAATTTTGGCGGATGCTTTAAACATGCTTCCCGGAGAAGTTTTTGGCAAATTTGCCAGGAACAAAGTAATTTCAAATGGAAAGATTTCCAAGCTCAGATGGGTGCCAATTTGCTCCGTGGATGAGGTTGAGTTGCTGCATGCCATCGAACGGCTGAAGATAAAGGGTGTTTATGGCATACACAAATATGTTCGAATGTATCCGTTTGGCAGCGCTTGCGCACACATCACCGGCTTTGTGAACCACGATGGAGAGGCCGTTTGCGGCGTTGAGCAGTACATGGATTTTTATTTGCGCGGGCAGGATGGTTTCGTTGTGTCCGAGAGGGACGGCCTAAATCGGGAACTTGTGCAGTGCCGCACGCAAAATATTCCCGCCAATGATGGCTCTGATGTTGTTCTGACGGTGGACGCAAAAATCCAGCAGATGGTTGCCGATGAATTGAAAAATGTTGCCGAAAATTTTCATCCGGAATGCGCCTCCATCATCGTCAGCGACGCAGCAACGGGCGAGCTTTTGGCCATGGGAAATTACCCCACCTACGACCCAAACAACTATGGACAATATTCATTCAACGATATGCGAACTCGAGCGGTCAGCGACACCTATGAACCCGGATCTGGGTTTAAGATTGGTTCTTCAGGTTTGGCCTTCGAAGGCGGGTTGGTTAGCGACGATACGATTTTCGATTGTTCCCAGGAAATCGTGACGAATCGCGGGGTCATGGTGAAACTTCCCAGGGATCACACCCCTTTCGGCAAATTGACCTATGTCGATGTTATCCGAAAATCGGGTAACCGTGGGGTTGCGTTTATGGCGCTCATGCTCGGTGAGCAGCACATGTATGACGGTGCGAGGTTATTTGGGTTTGGTGCTAAAACGGGGTATGGCTTCGACAGCGAGTCGCCGGGATTTCTATATCCGCCGAATCGGTGGGATGCCATGACAATTACGCGGTTGCCCATGGGACACTGCATAGCCGTAACCCCAATTCAAACAAATTACGCGATGACCGTTTTTGCCAACGGGGGGCTGTTGCTAGCTCCGCAATTGTTCAAAAGCGTCAATGACGGCCGGGAAAATATAATGAAATTTGAGCCGAAAATTAGGCGCCGCGTGCTCTCAAAGGGCACAGCCGACCATGTTAAGAACATCTTGAACAATCCCTACTATGGCAAATTGAAATACGACATTGCCTATTGCGGGAAAACTGGGACGACTCAAAAAATCATCAATGGGAAATATTCACACGAGAGGCACGTGTCGTCGTTTAGCGGATTTTTTCCGGCAAATAATCCTAAAATTGTGATAACGGTCGTCGTTGACGATGCCCACGTTAAGACTGGAATAGCCTGGGGGAAAGTTGCTGCGTGGCCATCTTTTAAATCTTTGGCGGAAAAAATTTACCGATATCTTGATTTGTAACCGTTTTTGTTAAAGCTTGCATGTCAGAATGATCCATGAAACTGCGATAATTGGCAAAAGTGTGCGATTTGGCAAAAATGTTTCCATCGGTGCCTATTCGCTGCTGGAGGATGATGTGGAGATCGGCGATGATGTGGAAATTCGAAGCCACGTTGTATTGCGCTCGGGAAGCGTCATCCGGAACGAAGTTACAATCGACAGTTTTGCCGTAATAGGTGGAGAACCACAGGATCTATCCTTTGATAGGGCCAAAAAATCCGGGGTCATGATCGGGCATGGAACCGCCATCCGTGAGCACGTGACGGTCCACAGGGCTACCGTTGAAAATGGCAATACGGTAGTCGGCTCGGAGTGTTTTCTTATGGCTTGTTCGCACGTTGGCCACGACTGTAGCGTGGGTTCCGGCGTTGTTTTGGCAAACTGCGCCCTACTTGGAGGCTTTGCCAGCATCGGTGATCACTGTTTTATTGGAGGAGGGGCTTCCGTGCACCAACGCGCACGCATCGGTGAACATGTCATTTTAGGTGGCTACTCCACTGCAACACTGGATTTGCCTCCGTATACGATGGCTGCCGATCGCTCGAGCGTGGTTGGCTTCAACCTGATCGGGCTGCGCCGTGCCGGTTTTGGAAGGGACATAATAATCGAACTTAAAGAATGCTTTTCGGCGGTATACGGTGGTTCTGGCAAATACCGGGAACGGGCCAGGGCGTTGATGTCTTCCGGGAAACTTCACTCCGCCGCGGCGAGGAATTTTTTAGAATTTTTTATGGCGCCCTCGGAAAGAGGCATCGCACCGCGGCGCACCAAACGCATGCGCAACGGAAATCAATCTGCGGGATTGGTCTCAGAATTTTGATCTCCGAGATAAATTTTGATATAAGCCTTGTTTCGAAGTTTCTGCAACCAGCGAATGCGGGCCTCTTCCTCATATTGCCTAAAAAGCTTACTTTCAATGCTTTGGCTGGCTTCTTCAAGGCTAAGTTGTTTGGCGGGTTTTTCTGTGGCTATGAAGAAAATGCAGATCACATCACCGAGCACCACTTCGCGGCTGTGCTCGCCCACATTGAGATTTTCCACCACCTGTGCCACCTCACTTCTAAGATCGCCCCGGGGGACATATCCTATGTCGTAAATGTCCATGCCTTTGCTGTACTTTTTCGCAACTTCGTAAAAATTTTCCCCGCTTGACAACTCTTCGTAAACCATTTGCAGCTCACGGCGCCCATCGTCGCCATCGCTCAGAATTATTTGCTTCAGATCAATTTCGCTGTCATGGAAAAATTCTGGTATGTGCGAATCGTAGTATTCATTGATTTTTGCCGGGCTGACTTCCATCTGTGACGCCCGAAGTTCGCGGACCATGAAATTAACAATTGCACGTTCCTTTACGTCCCTCTTAAACTCCCTGACCGATTTTCCGTATTCTTTGAGAAATTTCGATAGCTCCAACCTGTTGCCGGCAAACACGTTCTTTAAATAATTTTCATATTCTTTTTTCTCATATGCCTCCGAAAATTTCCCTCCCTTCTCGAAAAACGCATCGACTATTAATTTCCTATTAATTATGCCGTTCAATGTCTCCAATTCGACGGCGCGAAGTCGCCTGCGAAAATCATCTTGGCTTGTCGACATCATTTGAATTTGTGGCAACAGAGGGGCGACGTCCAATCGCACACGCTCCATCGTTATGACTTGATTGTTAACTATTGCGGCTATTTCGTTGGTGTAGGCAGGTTCCTCAAAATTATGGATAAATTCCGACCATTCTTCATTCTCCGTGACTAAAGTTTGGTGATTGGTATCAGGTTCCGCATTGGCATCGAAATGCACCGTGCAAAGCGTCCACAAACACAGTAACATTAATTTTGAAAGCAATTTCATAGAATGGTTCCCTGCTATTAGATTTGATACAAAAGTTCAAGCTTTTTTCTTAAATGGCAATATCATTCCTTGACAAATTGCGATTTCCCATTCCTTATGTTTTCGATAGAATGCAGAGGAGCTTTAGAGTTTTGTATCTCGGTGATATTGTGGGGAGGCCTGCCAGGAAGTTTCTCGGTGAGAGGCTGCCGCATATGCGCGAGGTTAACAATGTCGATTTGGTGATCGCAAACGGCGAGAATGCCACTTCCGGGGCCGGCATAAATTTGAAAGCGATCCATGAATTAGGTGCCGCACGAGTCGACATAATTACTCTGGGCGACCACGTTTTGGACCGTGATTTTTGCGGTGAAGCCAATGAAGGCCACGATTTCAGCAATGTTTGCATACCGTGTAACTTGGAAAACAATATTAAGTGCCCGGATTTTGTTGTGGGAGAGTGTGGCGGCATAAAAGTTGGAGTGTGCGTTGTTTTAGGTAGACAGTTCATGAAACTGCAGGTCTCCTGTCCGTTTAAAAAATTTGATGAAATGTTTGCAAAATATGGGGCCTCGGTCGACATTTTTGTGCTTGAAATACACGCCGAAGCGACGTCGGAAAAAATCGCCTGTGGGTGGTATGCGGATGGAAAAGCTGGGTTGGTCGTTGGTTCGCATACCCATGTTCAGACTGCGGACGAACGCATCTTGCCCAATGGGACGGCCTACATCACAGACTTGGGTATGTGTGGCGCGCATAGGTCCGTGATCGGCCGCGATATCTCCTCCGTTTTGGAAAGTTTCGTTAATGGAACTCGGTGCAAATTGGCCGTTGCCGAAGAAGATTTACGCCTAAACGGTTGCATAGTCGATTTTGACCGCGTAACAAAAAGTGCCACAAAAATTTCTAGATTCGTCCATCTGGCCTAAATTACCTGCTTTCGCCATACTTTTGGCTTGAAATCGTGGGTGCATTTCAGGTATACCCCAAGCATATGTGTGCCCATCAGCCATTACTTGGCTTCCGCGATTTTTACCCCGATGATCAGCGGGTGTTGAATTACATGTTCGACGTTATGCGGAAGACCGCCCTCTCCTTTGGGTTTGAGGAGTATAGCTCCCCGATATTGGAGTCCATTGAGCTATTGACTGCAAAATCAGGCGATGAGATCATTGGCCAATTGTTCAATTTTGTGGATAAGGGCGGGAGGCATGTCGCTTTGCGCCCGGAAATGACACCGGTTATTGCACGAATGATCGGCGAAAAAGTCAATGCGATGAAAAAGCCAATAAAATGGTTTAATATCGCTGAAAATTTTCGCTATGAGCGGCCGCAGAAGGGCAGATTGCGCGCATTTTTTCAGTTCAACATTGATATTTTTGGCGAAAGCGGCTACCGGGCTGATGTCGAGATTATCCTGTTGACAATCATGGTAATGCAAAATTTTGGCTTGCGTGATTTTGTCGTCAGATTGAGCGATCGTTGCCTGTGGACCTTGTTTTTATCGGCGGTTGGCATTGAAGAACGTAATTTAACCGAAATTCTGTGTGTGATTGATAAAATTGAGCGCGAAGGGCGGGAAAAAACTTCCGCGGCTCTGAATAAAATCTGCCCGCATGTGGATTCCCTGCTTGATTCAATTGTGCAGTTCACGGCAATAGGGTCCGTTGAGGCCCTGAAGAAATTTTTTGAAGCACGGGGTTTGCTCGGATTCAAGGGTATTTCCGAACGCATCAGCGAATTATCTTGTTTGATCGACACATTGGCCGAAGTCGGTGTGTCGGATTGCATCGCGATTGATTTTGGAATTGTGCGCGGACTGGCCTATTATACCGGGTTCGTGTTTGAGTTTTTTGATCGTGACTTGGCTTCCCGTGCGCTTGCCGGTGGCGGAAGGTACGATTCTTTGACGGAGAAATTGGGCTACGACAGCATCCCCGCCGTTGGTCTGGCCATAGGTGATGTGACCCTGTGTGATCTTTTGCGGGAGAAAAATTTGCTCCCGGAATTAAAAAAAAATACGGATTATTTCGTCATTTTCGATGAAATTTCCAAAAATCATGCGCTGAAGCTTACCAACGAACTGCGGCGGAGCGGATTTGCCGTGGAATACGCCCTCCATGACGTTTCATTCGGCAAACAACTTAGAATGGCCTCGCAAAACGGAGCAAAATTTGCCCTCATATGCGGAGAAAACGAATACTCCGCCGCTGTGGTCAAGGTGAAAAATTTGCTCTCGGGCAACGAAGCCGTGACCGAAGAATCAAAACTCGGGGAATTTTTGACGACCTTCCAATAACTTTGTTAGAAAAACAACCACCCGAAGACTCGAGACGATCCAATCGGCCATCTTTGGGCGTATTTCTAACTCTCTAAGCCGCCGAAGCTTGGGCTTGAATTTTTTCCGTAACAGTGTGAAGTTCGTTGGTCAGGTTAGCCAATGCTTTATTAATTTCCTCTATGTAATTGCACATTCTAGTCGTGTTGTCCACAATCGAACCAAGTTTCTTTAGGTATTCATCGGATGTTTTCGCTTCTGGATACAACACATTAAACACCTTATCCATACAAGAAAAAAACATGCTTACACCGTAATCTCTCATCGACTCTATCAATTTGATTACTAGCTGACCATATCGCTCCATCGAAGTTCCAAAAGGGTCAAGCGAAACATCCTTAGCCATAAGATTGTCTATCATTGGGGATATTGTTTTGTCAAATTCCCCAAAAACTTTTCCGTAGGTTCCATCGCCAACTTTAGTCTCGAAACAACTACTATATTTTTCGACCATTGGATTTTTGAATTTGATAAGCCCGGCTTCAGCTACGGGAGTCTGCTTAACTCTTGATATTTCACGCAATTTATCGTCGATCGTCGATTCTGGCCATTCGGCATTTACGACAACGGCAGCCCTCGCCATCAAGAGTTCTCCCTCAATTTTCCCAAAAGTTCTCCAATTCTCAAATAAAGCTATCGCACACTCCGGATTATTCCCGATGGCTCGTACTTTTTCGCCCAATTGGTAAAGGTTGTGTCCCAATTTAATGTGAGTTTCTGCGGCTAGGCACCTAGATTGTTTGCACTCTTCAGCCAATTTCATAAAATTTGCCGCACTTTCCAATGCTGGGATAACTGGTATAAGACTTTCCATGTAATATTCCTTTAATTTGGTTTATGTCTCGACATAAGTGAAGACTGTTTTTCGAGTGTCAACAAAATATTAAATCAAGAAATACAAGGCACTCCCCTGTCCAAATATAGTCATCGTAAGGCCCTTGGGCAGTGGTATTTCAAAAATTGCCCCCTTTCTCGCTGCACTCAAAATTCGCCCCATCGCTTTCCGATCCGCGAAACCCATCCGGGATTTTTTTACTTTTTATTTTAACATTTTGCCATCCGTATCTTGTGGCAAATTTTTGCCCGTTTCTACAGTTTTTTCTTGCAAAAAACAAAAAAGTTTCTTTTGAAATAAGTCGCATTGTAACGTGAATTTTTAAGAAAATAGCATGAACATAGCTTCCGGAGAAACTGGCCCTAATTTGCCGAAAATTTCTGTTTTGATGCCCGTCTATAATACTGATTCACAGTTTTTGAGAGAAACGATCGGGAGTGTTTTGAATCAAACTTTCAGGGACTTTGAATTTCTGATATTCAATGATGGTTCATCGGACGGGAGCGTGGAGGAGACGATCCTAACGTTTAACGATGGGCGCATAAAGTACTTCGCCAACGGAAACAATTTGGGAATTGCCTCCTCGCGCAATGCCCTGATAGATTTGGCGCAGGGGGAATATTTGGCGATCGTTGATCACGATGATGTATCTTTGCCGGAACGTTTTGAAAGGGAAGTGGCATATTTGGATGCGCACGGCGACGTGGGAGTGGTTAGTTCCTGGATAAAAATACTTGGCAAAAATAAAATCGTCCGGGATCGCATCGATGATGAGGATATAAAGGAGGATTTATTGGTGAAGTTTTGCGTGTTTCATCCGGCGGCAATGATTAGGAAATCAATCCTGATGGACAATAATATCAGGTATGAGGGCGATTTTTTCCCCTCCGAAGATTACGCGCTGTGGTGCCGGTTGATGTCAAAGACAAAGTTTCACGTGATTCCGGAAGTTTTATTTGAATATAGGGAACATAGGCGGCGGACATCTCTGAAGTTTCGAAATAAGCTTCGGCACATGGGCTATGTCATTCGCGAATTTGCCCGCCGCGAAAACCCCGACATCTGGGCTGCGGTGCAAGCGAAGATGACAAGGTATACCTACGTGAAACTTTTCAGGTATATCCCATTCCTAAAAATTGTCAACAGAGGCAACCGAACGGGTGCGTATTTATTTAATCTCATTCCATTGCTTTATTGGAACAAAAAGGATCGCGTTTGATTAGTAAAATTTTTTTGTCAAAGCATGAAAGGAATAATACTAGCAGGAGGTAGTGGTACTAGGCTATACCCTGTTTCACTTGCCGTGTCGAAGCAATTGTTGCCGGTTTACGACAAACCGATGATTTATTATCCAATGTCCGTGTTGCTCGAATTCGGCATTGGAGAGATTCTCATAATTTCGACGCCCCATGATATTCCGAATATAGAACGGCTATTTGGGACCGGTGTGCACCTGGGCATCGACATACGGTACGCAGAGCAACCCGAACCGCATGGCATCGCACAGGCATTTGCGATCGGCGCTGATTTTATTGGATCGGACGATGTGTGCTTGATTTTGGGTGATAATATTTTTCACATCGGGAACCAGATGAGTGAATTTAGGAAGAAAGTCGCAGCGAATATGGGTGAATGCGCGACGATATTTACCTATCATGTTTCCGATCCGGAGCGGTTTGGTGTTGTTGAATTCGACAAAAATTTCCTGGCGATTTCAATCGAGGAAAAACCAAAACATCCGAAATCAAATTACGTTTCCGTGGGGTTATATTTTTACCCCAATGATGTCGTCGATAAGGTTCACTTGCTGAAACCATCCGCCCGCGGTGAGCTGGAAATTACCGACCTGAATAATCTCTATTTGGAAGAAAAGCGGCTAAGTGTTATGCCGATGAAACGCGGGTGTGCCTGGTTGGATGCTGGCACGCCGGATAGCCTGATGGACTCTTCGCAATTTGTTCAAATAATAGAAAAGCGGCAGGGTCTTAAAATCGCATGTCTCGAAGAAATTGTCTACAAAAGTGGGTTTGTAAACAGAGAACAGATGGGCAACATAATCGACGCTATGAAGGATGGAAGTGATTATAAGTTGTACTTGCAAAAAATTTACAAGGAATGTGATGGAATTCGCTGAAACGGAAATCGCCGGTGTGTACGTAATAACGCCAAAGGTTTTCTTCGATGGCAGGGGATACTTTTTCGAAAGTTACAATTGGGAGACATTTCACAAGACTGGCATCGATGGCGTTTTTGTGCAGGACAACCAGTCGCTATCGACCTACGGAGTCATCCGCGGGCTGCACTGCCAGTTGGGAAAATATGCCCAGGGGAAGTTGGTCCGAGTTTTACGTGGAAAGATACTGGACGTTGCCGCGGATATCCGCCGTGAATCACCCACCTACGGGCAACACGTCGCCGTAGAGCTATCGGATGAGAACAAAAAGCAGCTATTCATTCCGCGGGGGTTTGTCCATGGATTTTCCACTTTGAGCGAGGAGACGGTTGTTGCCTACAAATGCGACAATGAGTATAATAGGGCGGCGGAGCTCGGAATCGCATTCGATGATCCCGATTTGGCAATCGATTGGCAAATTCCACCCGAAAAAATGATCCTTTCCCCCAGGGACAGAGAGCACGGGAGGTTGAGAGATGTTGTTGATAACGGGTAAAAATGGGCAGCTTGGAAGGGAAGTGGCCGCGCTACTCCCTGGCGCCATCGCAACTGGTTCCGATGAACTTGATATAACTGATGAGCACGCCGTGACAAGCTTTGTTGCCAAACACGGCATTGATACGATAGTCAACTGTGCCGCCTACACTGCGGTCGACAGGGCGGAAAATGAGCACAAATTAGCGGAAAGCGCTAACGTTCAGGGGCCGCTAAATCTGGCCAGAACCGGTGCGAAAATCATACATATTTCCACCGATTACGTGTTCAATGGAACCAACTTTAAGCCCTACGTTGAGACTGACAATCCAAATCCGTGTTCGGTTTACGGCGCGACAAAATTGGCGGGAGAGCACGCCGTTTTGAGCAATGCTGAAACGGCAATTATCATCCGCACGAGCTGGCTATATTCGCCACATCGGCACAATTTTTTGAAAACAATGCTTAGGTTGGGACCTGAAAATACATCGCTAAATGTCGTTTTTGACCAGATTGGTACGCCGACCTATGCCTCCGATTTGGCAGGGGCAATTTTTAGTATTTTACCCAAAATGGAACATGGGCAAAGGGATATTTACCATTTTTCGAATGAGGGAGCGTGTTCGTGGTATGACTTCGCGGTGGAGATTATGCGGCTGGCAAGGCTGAAGTGCGAAATCAACCCCATCGAAAGCAGGGATTACTCAACGAAAGCTAGGCGCCCGTTTTACAGCGTTCTGAATAAGTCGAAGATTAAGAACGACTTTAAAGTAAAAATTCCCCACTGGAAGGAAAGTTTGCAAAAATGCATGAGTCGATTTTAATCACCGGTGGAGCAGGGTTCATCGGCTCGAATTTTGTTCCATATTTTTTGAAAAAGTACCCGTTCTACAGGGTGGTAAATGTGGATAAGCTGACCTATGCCGGAGATTTGCAAAACTTGGCAGAATGTGAAGGTGTGCCCAATTACACGTTTATTAGGGGCGATATTTGTGACGATGCTCTGGTGGGAGAAATTTTTTCCACACATGACATCCGCGGAGTAATACACTTCGCCGCCGAAAGCCACGTGGACAACTCAATCACCGGGCCGCGGGCATTTATTAGCACAAACATCGTTGGCACCTTTAATCTACTCGATGCAACGAGCAAGCATTGGCTAATGGGCCCAAGTCGGCCGAAACCGGGCTACGAGAATTGCCGCTTCCATCACATCTCGACCGATGAGGTTTATGGCGCATTGGGGGAAACTGGGCTGTTCACTGAGATCACTCCCTATGCCCCAAATTCGCCCTATTCGGCGAGCAAAGCTGGCTCCGATTTTCTGGTGCGGGCATATTTTCAAACCTACGGATTGAACGTGACGATATCCAACTGCTCAAACAACTATGGGCCCAAGCAACATTCGGAAAAGTTGATACCAACAATCATTGGGAAGTGCCTATCCAAGCAGTCGATACCAATTTACGGGAAAGGTCAAAATATCCGCGATTGGCTCTACGTGTTGGACCATTGCAAGGCAGTCGATTTGATTTTTCACAGAGGTATGGCGGGCGAAACCTACAACATCGGCGGCCATGATGAACGAAATAATCTGCAGATTGCCAACACAATTTGTGCGCTTTTGGACAGGGAACGGCCGCTCAAAAATGGCAAATATTCCGATTTGATAACCTTCGTGCAAGACCGCCCGGGCCACGATTTGCGCTATGCGATCGATGCCACAAAACTGGAGTCCAAGCTTGGCTGGCATGCCGAAGAAAATTTTGACACAGGAATAATTAAAACATTAGATTGGTATTTG
>JAITOW010000037.1 GCA_031289835.1 Puniceicoccales bacterium
GCCCGCGAACCGCCAACCCACGATAGTGCCGAACCCCGCGATAACGTTTAATTGCTTGTAATCGTTTGAGATTTGCCATGAATTCACGGCGCAAATCACCCTCAATTTTCCAACCTTCACCGTTAATTATGGAGGTTATCTTATTTATAAGTTCCTCATTTAGCTCATTGGAGCGCATATCCGGATCTAAGCCAGCTTTCGAAACTGTGATTTGAGCACGAGTCAAACCAATTCCCTGTATGTACCGCAGTACGTACACTGTCTTTTTGTTGTCTGGAATATCAACTCCTAAAATACGAGGCGCAACATTAATTATTTAAACAAATTTTCACAAGTCACCACTTCAGAAATCATTTTTTCACCAAAGTCAAGATTTCTGGAGAACTATTTGTAACTAAAATTGTATGTTCGCAGTGAGCCGCCAGCAATCCATCACGAGTTTTCACGGTCCATCCATCATCGCATACGTACACAGTGGGATTTCCCGGTGTAAACATCGGCTCTATGGCCAACGTCATACCGGCCTTTAAAGTCGGACCGGTAGGAGCACGGCCATAATTCGGTATCTTCGGTTCTTCGTGCGTATTTTTACCCACACCGTGCCCAACGAATTCCTTGACAACGCCGTAATTGTTCTCCTTGGCATGCATTTCGACGGCATGGGAAATATCTCCGATGCGATTCCCTGCAATTGCCTTTGCAATGCCGATTATTAAAGCTTCCTCAGTCGTTCTTGATAAATTTTCAGCTTCCGAAGAGACCTCACCGATTCTCACTATGCGCGTGTTATCTCCAACAAACCCGTCGTAAAATAGTGAAAGATCGATGCTCACCACATCGCCATCCTTTAAAATTGCATCCTGCGACGGGATTCCGTGAACGAGCTCGTCGTTAAGCGATATGCACGAATAGGCCGGATATTTGCATTTCGATCCCGCATATCCGAAACATGCGCTCGTCGCTCCTACCTCTCTCATAAGGTCACGGCCAAAATCGTCGAGATCCTGAGTGGATAGCCCCGCCTTTGCAAAATTTGACATTTTTTCCAACACCTCAGCGGCAATGCGGCATGCGATACGCATTTTTACTATTTCTTCGGGTGTTTTTATCGGTATCATTTTTCCCCAAATCCCCGAAAAGCCCACAACAGTACAGCTACTACGGAACCCGCAATCGACACCCATAGCCCAAATTTGAATTTGCTAAAAAACCTTGACTTGTCTTTGGTTAGGCTGTCCACGGCACTGCGCGAGCGAATCCTGCCCTTTTTCATGAACCCGTCATAATTTTTTTGCAACAGATAACCCTCGACCTGCTTCATTGTGTCGAGTATCACGCCGACGGCAATCAATGTTCCCGTTCCGCCAAAGAACAGTGCAATCGAGTACGGTATGCCACAAACAAAGCACACAAAATCCGGCAGTAGGGCGATCAAAGTTAGGAATAACGCCCCGGCTAATGTTAGCCTCGTCATAACAAAGTCGAGAAATTTTGCCGTATCATTGCCAGGTCTCACGCCGGGCACATAACCGCCATTTTTTTTCAAATCATCGGCAATTTGTATCGGCCGAAACATCATGGATACCCAAAAATAACTAAAGCAGAGTATCATTGTGCCATAGATCACATAATAGGTGCTTGAGCCGTGGTTCAAGGCAGCGGATATTTTTTGGAAAAATTTTATGCCTGCGGAAGCACCGATGTAGGCAAAAATTTGCTGTGGAAAAAGTAAAATTGCACTGGCAAAAATGACCGGCATTACTCCCGAATAGTTGATTTTCAGCGGCAAGTACGATGATTGCCCGCCATACATTTTGCGTCCAACTACGCGATTTACGTATTGCACGGGTATTCTGCGATCGGCCTGTGTAACGGCAATCATCAACGCCACGACGCTAAACAATAGAATGAGCATCAGTAAACCGTGCCAAAGCCCAAGGGAGCCTCCCTCCACTCCAACTGGAGCCCTAAGCAGCATTATTGCCTGGGAAACGGCTGTTGGCATGCTCGACAATATGCCCGCTGCAATTAAAAGTGACACGCCATTGCCGATCCCATACTGCGTAATCTGATCGCCAAGCCACACCAGTGCCATCGTTCCGGCGGTTAAAAATATTGTGGAGGTCACAAAAAATGACATTTTATTGACTACCACAATGTCGCCGAATTGCACCGAATCGAACCCGTAAAACAACTTTTCAGGATAATTTGCAAGGGCCATTACAAGCAAAAATCCCTGTATAATGCAAATCAAGATTGTTGTGTACCTTGTGTATTGCGCGATTCTTTGCCTTCCAGATTCCCCTTCCTGATGTATGCGAGCTAACGATGGGTTTATCGCCGACAGTAGCTGCAAAATGATCGACGCGCTGATGTATGGCATGATGCCGAGCCCAAAGATTGCGCCTTTCATCAGCGCACCTCCGGTGAACATGTTAAACATACCAAGTAACCCACCTGCACCGGCCGCCTTGGTTAGCATAAATTCATTTAATGGCGAAGTATCTATGCCGGGCAGCGGGATGTTAGCGCCAATGCGCGCAACAAACAACAAAACAAGCGTGAGAACTATCTTTTGCCGCAGCTCGCTAATTTTTATGCAGTTTACGAAAGCAGAAAACATAATTTTTACTCTAAATCGGCCTTCACTGCGAGTTCCATGGCTTGTCCACCGGATTTCTCTATGGAGGCCTTGGCGCTCGCAGAAAATTTATCCGCGATAATGGTGATCGGCCTGCCAAATTCCCCGGTTCCGAGAATTTTTACAAGCTTGTCTGCGGACCTTATGTAGCCGTTGCTGCATAGAAAATTTTTGTCAATTAGGGCAACATTTTCGCTTTCCAAATCAGCCAAATTTATAACGGAGTATTCCGTCCTAAACTTAAAATTTGAGAAGCCGCGTATCGGAAAGTGGCGATAAAACGGAACCCCGCAGCAGCACGGTGCAGGAGAATAACCAGCGCGCGCCTTGCCACCTTTGTGCCCACGAGCTGTCTTACCTTGCCCGCTACCGACACCTTTCCCGCGTCGCTTTGTCGACTTCGAATAGGCCCTTGATTTTGAAATTCTCCAATTTGCACGTAAATCTATCCTTTGTTTCAGTTGCTTTCAAACCCAGTTTA
>JAITOW010000039.1 GCA_031289835.1 Puniceicoccales bacterium
TCGAAATGTTTCCGATTTTCCAATTGTCAAAATTTACTGTGCCGCTGCTGTCTGCTATGCTGCCGCTCACCGCATTTCCCAGCCCGAACACCACTGCCCATTGGCCGCTACCAGCTCCAGAGCCAATGGCAGCGGCAGCGGCAGTGGCAGCTAACTTTGCACCATTACCAAATTTTCCCACCATCCAGTCATTGAAATTTGCCAATTTACTGTTCATTCGGGCAGCACCGAACACCGCTGCCCGTTGATCGCCACCGGCACCGTGGCTGGAAGAGCTGACGGCGTTGGCCCCTAACATTGCGTTGTCACCGAAGCCCTCTCCAATCTCCAGCTTTGAGTTTTCACCATCTATGGTTTTCGAAATGTTTCCGATTTTCCAATTGGCGAAATTCACCTCATAATAAGCCGCATTAGTGTTAGCAGCACCGAACACCACTGCCCCCTGGGCAGAGTTAGCACCTTCGGGATTGGCTTCATTGGTAAGGACAATATCGGTCTTTGCCAGTAAATTGGCAAAATTACCAAATTTCCCTATTTCCCAATTGGAAAAATTCATCGCGCCATTATCCGCATCAGCCATTCCGAATACCGCAGCCTGCCGATTGCCACCAACACCACGAGTACCGAAGTGGTTGGCGCTAACATCGGCTATTAACTTGGCCCTGTCCCCGAATCCCCCCAAAATTTGCACGCCATTGGTGATTTGTTTGATATTCCCAATCTTCCAATTGTTGAAATTTACCGTATCACTGCGCGTATGGGCTACCCCAAATACCACCGCATGTAGGCATCCACCTCCGCTTGAAGCTTTGGCTTTCAAGGTCGCATCGGAGCCGAACTCCCCCACCATCCAATCGTTAAAATTCACCGTACCACTCGCATTGGCCAGTCCGAACACCGCTGACCACTGGGCACCACCCGTATTATCTCCGGTGGAAGTAACACTGGCGGCAACGGATTTTAACTTAGCCCCGTTACCGAACCCTTCTAAAATTTGTAACTCATCGGCGGTTTGTGTGATATTCCCGATCTTCCAATTGTTGAAATTTAACGTATTTAGCCCGTCAATGGCATCGCTTCCGTTGGCCACCCCAAATACCACTGAAAATTGACTCCCGCCGGCACCATTGCCAATACCGCTACCATCGCCGTAGGTACCAGGGCTGCTAGAAATAGCCTTGGCAATTAAAGTGGCAGAATTTCTGAATTTCCCTATTTTCCAGCCGTTAAAGTTTATCGTGTTGCTCCCTGCACCACCGCCACCTCTATAGCCAGATGGAGCAGGGGTAAAGCCATTGCCCGCATTTGCCACACCGAACACCGCTGCGAATTGGGCACCACCGGAACCGTAGTCAGCGGAGGTGGAGGTGGACTTGGCAATGGATTTCAACTTCGCATTATTGCCAAAACCTTCCGAGATAACCAGGTTATTATCAGCCCAATTTTCCGCGACATTCCCGATCCACCAATTGTTGAAGTTTACTTCGTTATCTCTAGTAGTTTCGGTATCATCATCCCCGACCAAATTGGAAACGCTGTTGCAAGCATTGGCCGCACCAAATACCACCGAAAACTGCCCTCCACCGGAACCTCCCGTTCCGGAAGAAGTGGAAGTGGCATTGGCGGTTAACTCGGCGTAGTCACCGAAACCGGAGCCTTCCCCAACCCGCCAATCATCGAAATTCACCGTGTTTTTACCCTCGGCACCGAAACCATTGCTTCCGTTGGCCGCTCCGAATACCGCTGCCCATTGGCCACCACCGGCACCCCCCGCGCCGAAAGAACTGGCAATGGCGCTTATTATGGTGTGGTTGCTAATATCACCTGTGAAACTGCCTATCGTCCACTGCTCAAAATTCACCGTACCACCGTAGTTGTCGAATGCGTTGGCCACACCAAATGCGGCCGCGGAAAGTCCCCCACCAGCTCCTCCGGAATCGCCACTGGCAATGGCTTTGGCGATCACATTAGCGCCTTTGCCGAAATTTCCCACTTGCCAATTGTCGAATGTTCCGCCACTGATCATCGCTCCACCAAACACCGCCGCAGATTTCCCCCCGGAAGTGCCAATACTGCAGGCGGTTAGCGCAGCGCTATCCCCAAAATTTCCCACCCTCCAGCCACTAAAGCTTACGGGTTTGTTCGCTTCCGCTATGCCAAACACAACGCTGTAGGAATCTCGCACATTGTTCGTGGAAATGGCAGATAAAACCGTATTTTCACCAAAATTTCTCACGCTCCAATTGTTGAACACAACGTTGCTGTTGCTTACACCATCTTCGATGATAGCCACTCCCACTCCAAACACGGCGCTGCCAGCTTCCGGACTATTCGTGGAAGCAGTTGCTTCCACTTTGGCCCCATTCGGATTAAAGGTGAAATTGCTCCCGTTGTATGTCGAATCATTGGTGTTTAAATACACACTTGGCACTCCCACAAACACCGCGTGCTTGTACTGGTACTTAACTTCCTTTGCCCATTGCATCTGGGTTATCAATTGTTTCAATTCCTGCTTTGATTTTAGTTTCACCTTTATATCGTTTAGCAGTAGTATTAATTCCCTTGGGGTTAATTCTGTATCCAGTTGAGCTTTTGTGGCAGGGTCTATTTCTCCAATATTTTTTATATTTTCCCGTAGGGATGCCAGCTCTGTGGCTGATAGCTTCCCGAGATCTGCGGCTGATAGTTTTTTACCCGGAAATTTTGGCGCTTCCGCCTCCACCGAGAATCTGTAAACTTTTGTTCCCGTTCCGGAATTATCAAGTGCGATTGTGAACGGAGAGGCGGTCGCTTCATACACACCGAAAAGATTTATCGCCGCAGCGGGGACGCGAATATAATCCCTCGAACCAGGCGAATTTTCATATCTAGCTGAAGATGTGTACACCGAGATGAGGTAATCAACGCTCCCGGTGTAGTCGATATTGTCATTGTTGAGCGTCAAAGTTTTTCCGGAAAAATCATATCCAGTTAAAGAAAAATATATTCCCCGGGCAACGGGAACATTGGTGCCAGCGCCAATATCTCCAACGGCGATGCTAAGTATCCTTCCACCGCCGCCGGTGAAAGGGGTACCAACACCGTTGGCCGGCTCATTCACCCCGTCCGTTGAAAACCTCACCTCCGTGTCCGCATTACCAACATTCAGCGCACTGTTACGCGTCATCGTGTTCGCAAACGCACCGGTGCCGAACAAACACATTCCCCAGAAAGCTAACCTGCCAATTAACCGATTGTGCCAGATTGCCCAAATTTTTCCACCATTGTACATAAACTCCCCCTAGGGGAAGTCTTGGTTTTTGGGGAAAGTTTTCAAGATATTTTTTACATACGTAAAATAAATGTGAATTTCATTGAAAATCTTCCCCCTTACTCTCATGTTTTCCAGGAGAAGCTCATGCACAAAAAATCACCCACTTCTCCGAGATGGAAAAATAGGCAACCAAAAACTTGCCTAAAGCAAGTCTTAAAAAGCAAATTTGAGGTCAGAGGAGCCTATTCGGATTCCTCCTCCTGTCCCCTTGTAGTTTCGGGAGTTTTCTCAATTTCAGCCGTTTCTTTGGAATTGGTCTTGATCAAAAAATCCAACACCTTGCCCCGCAGTGTGCGCGTGCGCAGATCAACGAGCTTATCTCTGTCATTTTTGAGGTCGCGCACGTACTGGTCAACCTTGATCTTCTTTATCGTCACATCTTGTATGATCATGGCTTCGATGTCCTTATTATCGATTTCGGTTTTTTCCGCCTCGGCGATTTTATCCAATACCATGCCAGCTTTGGTACGAATCTCAGCGACTGGGAGCAAATTTTTTGAAATTTCGTCTACGTAAACTTCGAAATATTTGGCAGGAATGCCCTTTCTAACTTGACCATCAATGAATGCTTGGACAAGGCTTTGAAGCTCCTTGTCAACTACGCTCCCAGGCAACTCAAATTTTGCCGAATCTGCCAAAAAATGCACGATTTCATCGCGCTGTTTGAGAAGACCCTGCGTGCGCTTGCGGCGGGCCAAATGCTCCCCTATGCGCTCCCTTAAGCCATCGATGGAATCAACTCCATATTGCTTAAAAAATTCCTCATTTAATTCCGGATCTATGCGCTCACGAACCTCCAAAATTTCGAATGTGTAGATCGCTTTTTTTCCAGCCAGCTCGGGAATGGAGAAATCTTCGGGAAAGACCTCTTCCCCTTCATCCTTATCCCCAGTTTTGCGACCAATCACACCCTGTATCACCGCTTGCACACCGTAAATCTCGGCATTGCCTGCTTCTTCCCAGGTATTCGTCTGTTTACCGTAAATTTTATGATTGGGGACGGCATCGACGATCGCCACACCATCCTCCAAAACACCGTCGTAGCTGACTTTAACATAGTCTCCGGCCTTGACATCGCGCTCCACAAGATTGTAGCTGGAGTGCTGTTTTTTGATGTGGTCAAGCTCGGAGTTCACCTCCCCGGCGGTAACTTCGTCTGAAAACGCCGTCAAAGCTATGTTTTCGTAATCGGGTAATCCGACGTTCGGACGGAGATCGAAAGCTAACTTGCACACGAAGCCATCCTCCAAATCCTCGGTGGAATAGTCCACGACGGTCAACAGGTTCAGCTCGTCTGCCGATCGCTGAATGTTTTCGAAAGCCTCGTTGACCAAGACTGATTTCACGCGCGCATCGATGTCGGACGAAAACTTCGATAGGATGATGCCTTTCGGAACCTTACCTTTTCTGAATCCCGGCAAATTCGCAGTTGCGCAAAATTCGCTAACTATGGCATCCTTTTTGGAAGCAATTTCATCCCGCAAGAAGCAAAACGAAACCGACGAACGCGTGTTACTTATTGTATTTATTTCCTTTTTCACAGTAGGCTTAACGCTCCATGGATCTACTCAACATCATCCCCAGGTCAACACATTAAATTCAAAAGTTGCAGCCTAAAATATGAATCCGTCAGTTAACCCGCGCTTATAAAAGTTAAAAATTACGCTCTGTTTTAGCAAAATTTTGCTAATTTTTCGATCAATTGCACACAACGGCAGCTATAACCCCATTCGTTGTCGTACCAGCTCACAAGTTTGAAGAACTGGTCATTTAAGCCTATTCCGGCTCCCGCATCGAAAATTGATGACGCACTTTCATGGACAAAATCACTTGAAACAACCTCGTCGGAAGTATATTTCAAAATTCCTTTCAAGCTACCCTCGGAAGCCTCCTTCATTTTTGCACAAATTTCTTCGTAGGATGTCTTTTTCTCCGTGCGAACGGTCAAATCGACAACCGAAACTGTTGGAGTTGGCACTCGAAATGCCATTCCGGTTAACTTTCCCTTAACCGCCGGCAAAACTAGCCCCACCGCCTTTGCCGCACCGGTGGTCGATGGAATGATGTTGATTGCGGCCGTGCGACCACCCTTCCAGTCCTTCATGGACGGACCATCGACGGTCTTTTGAGTGGCCGTGTAGCTGTGCACCGTTGTCATCAACCCTTCAATGATGCCGAAATTATCCAGGACAACTTTTGTTATCGGCGCCAGGCAATTAGTTGTGCATGAAGCATTTGAGACTATGCCATCGGCGGCTGTCAACGTTTGATCGTTAACACCAATCACGACTGTTTTCACCCGATCGCCCTTTCCGGGAGCGGAAATGATAACCTTTTTTGCACCGGCTTTCAAGTGCCCTTCCGCTTTCTCGTCCTGGGTGAACAAGCCCGTCGATTCAACGACAATATCGACGCCAAGATCCTTCCACGGGAGCGCAGCCGGGCCATCCTTTATCGCCAAACACTTGATTCGATGACCGTTTACTACCAGCACATCTTTCCCATCGGCGTGCACTTCACCGCCGAACCTGCCCTGCGTCGAATCATACCTAACAAGATAGGCCAAATTATCAGCCGGCACCAGGTCGTTAACGGCTGTAACTTCGATATCAGAACCGAACTTTCCACTGTCAACAATCGCCCGAAAAACTAAGCGACCGATACGTCCAAAACCATTTATTCCAACTTTTACTGCCATCATTTACCTTTCGATTAAATTGCCCCAAGTGAACAAATTTTTTTAAGATATTCAAGAAAAATGTTGGGACCGTATTCCATTAATTTTTACCGGGGCTCAAAATTTTCACACTCGCACTAAATCGTGGCAAATGAGTAAACTCAACGTCTAAGATTTTGCCTGACAAATATATTTTTGTCAATCTTTTCGAAAAAATCCCTGTAATACTCAGGATCCGTTATGTGATTGCTTTCTTCGGAGAAGAAGCCGGTAGCACGCACATCTTTCCTGTGGCGAACAAAGCTCACCCTTATCGAGCATTTACCATCAAATGTTTCATCAATGTGCGCATCGGCTACGATGTAGGACATGCGAGATGAGTCGATTCCTTCAAACATGATTTCGGCGAAATTGGCCTTCTTTGATATCGTACTTTGTGCAGTTACTATTCCAGACTTTCTGTCCGATGTCTGAATGGAAAACCCCAGATCGTGGAAAACCGAAACAACGGCCGCAAATGCAACCTTGGGGGAACACTCAAACTCCCGAGTCTGCATGGCTTGGATACTAATGTTGCTCACCGGTGTATTATTTATAGAGCTACATCCGGCAAGCAGACACGCCAAAATAGCTAAAATAAATACATTTCCATGCCTGCTTATCGTGTGCATTTCTAGCTAAAAAGTCGTTGTTCTATAGGAAAAATTTTGGACTCTGGAATCCTCGTCAAAGTGGATGATTATTGTCAATGTGCGCTCACTGGACAAATGGGACCCTTTCGCTTGGCTTCCACCGAACAAAAAGAGAGTCAAATATCCACCGGACGCTTTCACCTCACTTTCGGAATGAATTTTGTCATATACCCACGTTTCATTCCCTTTCGTGTCCTTTGTTACCATGTTTGGCGAGCCAAGAACAGCAACCACGTCAGCGGAACGCATGCCCACATATATGTTACGCTGAACCGTTCCAATGGTTACATTTTCCGCATTACGCCCACGGGACGCATCGGTGTTTTGACAGCCACAAACTAGCAACGACAGCAAACATGCACACAATATTCTGAAATTTCCAACCATACACTTTTCATGCACCTAGGCACTGAAACAAAGCTTGTCAATAGCAAATAATTTTGTTTTCGATAAAATTTTTTCAAAAGCTTACAATGAAAAGACAGTAAAAATTTTACTTGACTCACTCCGTTGGCATATTACCAAGCGTGAATCGTATGGGCCTATTCCTAAGCTTTTTTACAAATCCAGTTTGCCTAAGCATTATTGTTATAACGGTGCTTAGTTTGAGCAAGCTTAGCATACCATTGACTCTGGTTGTTGGCACACTTACCGCGGGATTTTTCGGTGGAATGCCGCTGGGACGTGTAATACAAGTTTTTTCGGAGGGAATTTCCGGGGGTGTCAACATTGCGCTTAGCTACGCCTTCCTGGGGATGTTTGCAGCGGGGTTGACGGCCATTGGGATTCCCGAATTTTTTGCATCAAAAATTGCAAACTTTGAAGATGGGTGCCCAATGAAAACTGGGGTTCGCCGGGCCATGCTATTCCTATTTTTCTGCGGAATAGCATCGCAGACGATTATTCCAGTGCACATCGCCTTCATACCCATCATCGTGCCGGCATTTTTATCCCTATTCAATGGAGCAAAAGTGGACCGTCGGGCGGTGGCTTGTATTCTAACATTCGGGCTTGTGGGTACATATACCTTTCTGCCATTCGGATTTGGTGGGATTTTCTTGCGGGAGGTAGTCCTTGGGAATCTTCAGAAACAGGGAATTCAACTCGCACTGTCAAATTTTGATACGGTGAAGCTCATGTTTATTCCAACGGCGGGTATGATTTTGGGGCTAATTTTTGCCGTATGTGTGTCCTACGGCCGGCCACGTTCCTATGAAAAATTCCAAATTGAGGTAAAGCATGAACATGCCGTGAGCAAAGGGACGATGCTGTTGGGTGCATTGGCAATGGTAACGATGCTCACCGTGCAAATAATTTTCAAGAGCATGGTCGTTGGTGCATTTTCCGGGGTCATGGTCCTATTGCTGTCGGGCGCACTTAAATGGAAAAATTCCGATAAAATCGTTACCAAGGGATTTGGCATGATGGCGACCATAGGCATGACCATGATCATTGCTTCCGGATTTTCAGCCGTCCTATCTTGCACGGGAGCGGTGAACAACCTTGTGAGCGCACTTTTGACGGTGACATCGAATAACATGCATCTGACAATATTGCTCATGCTGGTCGTCGGACTAATAATTACCATGGGCATTGGGTCATCGTTTTCCACCGTTCCAATTTTAGCGGCCATATTAGTACCAATCTGTCAAAGGATTGGGCTCAGTGCGGCAAGCACATTTATCACGCTGGCGGTGGCAGGGGCTTTGGGCGATGCCGGCTCCGTTGCCTCGGATTCCACATTGGGACCCACAACTGGATTAAATGTCGATGGCCAACACGATCACTTCAAAGATTCGGTAATACCCACCTTTTTACACTTCAACATCCCACTGTTAATTTTCGGCTACATTGCCATCATTCTGTTTTCCTGAGGTTTGCTGTGCCTCCGCTTGCTTGAATAGCACTATATCGGCGCGGCGATCAACAACCGTTGCAGTCTTGTCAAAGCTCATCTCCGAGACACGCTCGGATCCAACGGAAGCCGTAATAATGCGGCTTTCATCGAGACCAAATTCGATCAACTTGGCCTTCACGTTTTCAGCTCGGTGATACCCAAGCAACCTGTTATAGGCGGCCTTTCCAAAGTGATCGCAATGACCGACCACAAGAATTTTTAATTCCGTATGTTCCAGGAAAAATTTAGAAGCCTCGCCTATTTTAGCCGCACATTTTTCCTCGACGATGGACTTATCGAAATCGAAAAATACCGAAGCAACGATATCCGCTTTCGCGTAATTATGCGCCGTTTGAAGGGAGTCGCAACCAATCGCGCACGACGGTCTCTGCAGATAAAAAACATCCCCTTCACCGTCGTTTGAAATAATGGTGGCTTCCGGCTTGTAATGCCGCTTACTGAACGAACACCCGACCACAAACGGTAATATTAAAAAATAGATGCAAAAACGCCACATAGGACAGCATGATTTTCAGTTTACTAATCTAAGTCAACTGCAAAATATCTTTCAAAAATCGCAAACCCTCACCGTGATTTGCGAATTTCATGTCCAATTGGGCTTCGAAGCACCGCTTCAAAATTTCCTTAAACCTTGGCGAAGATCGTAGGCCAAAAGCCAGTAAATCGCGGCCGAGAATGATGGGAGTCGGTTTGTTTTTTAACACTCCCAATTTCTGCGCTGTTTCTTCTAGCCATAGGGCCTCCTGAACTTCGTATTGGCCGGGTCCCCAGCATCCACTCCTCCCATTCCCGTCGTACCTGCAAACGCGTACGAGGCGGTCCAATCTTCCAACATCGTTGGCCAATCGTAGCACAGCCGCTTCTCGATCGGAATCCTTCTTGAAAATATCCCGCACCACCATGTGGTACTTGACGAGCGTTTCAACATCACAGACCAGTTGCTTCGGCGTGCGCATATTTTCCAAAAACTTTCTCGCCAACGGTATCCCCGCGGCATCGTGCCCGTGGTGATGAACACCGCGATCGTCCACAGTTGTCGTTTGCGGCTTTCCAAAATCGTGGCACAGCATCGCGAAACCAACGGCCAAATCATCCCCATGAACGCCGGTTTTATCCTCGGCATACAAATCGAGCGTTAGGCAGGTGTGCTCAAATACGCTTCCTTCCGGATGTCGGTATGGGTCTTGTTGGCAGTATATCAATGCGTCAATTTCCGGAAAAAATCGCGTCCATTTGCAATCTTTCAAAAAGCGCAGCCCCATCGATGGTTTTGTTCCGAGAAGCATGAATTTTCTCCATTCGCAAAATATGCGTTCCGGGGATAATTCGTTTGGCGTCAAAGTGTTAGCTATCTCAATGACGCTATCCGAAGCGACCATAGCAAAGCGTGCGGCAAACTGCATCCCGCGCAGGACCCGCAGTGGATCTTCGCCGAATTTCTCGCCCACGTTGCGCAATATTTTGCTCTGAAGGTCCCGCACTCCTCCATGGGGATCGTGCACTCTGTTGTTTGAAACGTCAAAATATATGGCATTGATCGTGAAATCTCGCCTGCTCGCAGCCTCCGCCACACCGCATTCGCCCAGTTCTTGAACGTAAAAATCCGTGTGCTTTGGGCCAATTCGAGTCTCCTCCCTGGGAACGGAAATGTCGATGCTAAAGTTAGAAATTTTTATAACTCCGAAGGATGTGCCGTTCCGCAACCTGCACCTTTGAACGGTGAACCTAAACTCGGGTTCCAGTACCAACTGTATGTCCCCAAATGTCAACCCGAACACCTCTATATCGAAATCCGCAACGGGCATATTCAAAAGGGCATCGCGCACGCATCCCCCGACAAAATAGGGACGTCCCCCGCGCTTGGCCAAAAGTTCGCAAATTCTCTCCGCAGCAAATAGCAGCCTTGGCTCGGCTAAGGCTAAGTATTTTGACATGTGCAAATTGGCAATCACCATAGTTTGCTAACCAATTTCATGGGGATTGGCAAGTGTTTGAATGACGTCGAAAATTTTGAAGATTTTTACAAAAATACGGCGGACTGATATAAAATCAGTCCGCTCTCCCCTAACTAAACCGCACTTCCTAACGGTTGTAATTTTCAATCATGGGAATACAATTGCCTTTTGCAATGAAAAAAACGAAAATTTTAATCTTTTTTTAAAAAAAATCCATCCAATGGCACATTGTGGAAGTCAACATCCTTAAAATCTGCGATAATGTAGGGCAAATCTTTCCAAATTTGATCCAGGGTTAAATAGTCCGCTTTTTCACCGTAATAGTACGTATTCATCAGCAGAGACAGGATTTCCCAGCACTCAAAAACATTTTTAGAGGGCGGTGGTACGGCTTTAAAAAATTTTTGCAAAATGTAATCTTTGTTTACGAATGTGCCAGTTCGCTCGAAGAGCGTCTTCACTGGAAAGACAAAATTGGCGATCTTCGCGGTTTTATTATTTTTATATCCAATGTAGGAAATCGATACGTCATCGAAGATTTTGCTGTTAACAGGGTCCGCAAACAGATCTTCGTACACGCAGATGATGTTTTTGCACGTGCCGCTCTGGACCATCTCGTATAGATCACTTAGATCCTGATGCGTATTGATCTCCGTGGACAGCCGCGTGATCTGCGCCCCGGCACAATTTGGGTACGGCTCGTCCGAAACCAAAAATCCATCACTTTGACCCCGACGTTTGAGAAAATACACATTCGCTGACACAACATCCAGGAATCTTTTCAGAACAAATTGGTCTTCGAGGCTGGTTTCACCCGAGCACAGGATGTAAATGTTGCCTCCACTGGATAAAATCCCATTTACCGCAAGCGCAATTGCCATTTTGACATCAAACCTCTTACCTCCACGCATGACCTGGGTTATGCGGTTGTTTGGGTTGAGAATGTTAACCAAACTGCGGGAGGAATCCGTTATCCAAGCCTCATTAATTTTGTCATTTTTCCGTGATATTATCCGGTGCACATGCCTATTGTCGTGCAAAATATACGTGTTTATCCCGGTGCTACTTTCCGGTGAAATGCTGGGAGTGTGGCGCAAATCCCAGGCCATTTGATCATGGTCGCAAGTTTTGTCAACGAGAGCCCCGGCTGGACAAAGGTCGACCAGATTTAGGGAATAGTTACCGTCGCAGCTTTTCCCGGGATAAACATTTATTTCATCCAAATTGCGCTCATTTTTTATCTTGCCCAAAATGTCCTCGCCGAGGATATCGTTGCAAAACCTTAGGCATCGGCCGCATAGAATGCATTTTTCATCATCCACGGCGATTTTTCCGCCGAGCGACCTCAGGTTCCTATGCCAATACTGCTTACCCACGACGCGCGTAAACCCGTGGAAGTTTGTGTGCAGGGCGAATTTGTGCAGGAAGCAATCCCCGACCTTGTCACAAAGTGAACAGTCCAAGGGATGCTTCAGAAGATAAATATTGATTATTGCCTCCCTTAATTTTACCGCCTGTGGGTGATCCGTATCGACTTCCATGCCATCTTCGATGGTGCGCGCACAGGCCAATTCAATCCTCCAAGGTGAATTTTTATCTGACCTGGTTCCCGCCAAGCACAACCCGCAACAGCAAATTTGGGACAAATTGCCATGGTAACACGGTGATGGCAATTCGATTTTAGCACGCGCTAGGGCATCGAGTATGCGAATCTTCCCGTTGAATTCGAAGACCTTCCCGTTGAGCGTAACTTTTATCTTGCTATCATCCATTGAACACAGTTTAGCGAAACTCAATACCTTTTCAAAACTTATCGAAAAAATCTTTTTGACAGTACCTCCATTCGCGGTTTGATTTCAGTTTGTTCTATGGCAAAACTAAACAAGTGTTCATTCTGCGGTTGCTCCCAATTTGAGGTAAAAAGGTTGATCGCCGGCGATGAAGGTGTTTTCATATGTGACCGATGTGTGGCAATGTGTGTGGAGGCGCTTTCCCAAGAGTTTTCAGAGTTTATGCAGCACGGCGAGTCATCCGACGAGGCGAATTTAAATGTTATAGATCCGCAGCAGCAAAACGAAACCTTTAAGTTTGGCTGTAAAAATCCGACCGATATTAGGGAAATGTTAGATGAGTACATCATTGGTCAAGAAATGGCTAAGAAAACATTGTCCGTCGCGGTTTACAACCACTACAAGCGGCTATCCAGCGAGGGCATAGCAGAGACTGGCTGCGAACAAAAGATTCCGGATGACTTGCGCGATGTGGAGGTTGAAAAGAGTAATATCCTCCTCGTTGGTCCGACGGGGTGTGGAAAAACTTTGCTCGCCCAAACCCTTGCCAAAGCCCTCGATGTTCCATTTGCCATTGCCGATGCGACGACATTGACGGAAGCCGGTTACGTTGGTGAAGACGTGGAAAATATCATCCTCCGGTTAATACAGGCGGCGGATTATAATGTTAAGAAGGCCGAATGTGGCATCGTTTACGTGGATGAAATTGATAAAATCGGGCGCACAACGGACAATGTTTCCATCTCCCGTGACGTTTCCGGGGAAGGTGTGCAACAGGCACTGCTGAAAATGCTCGAAGGAACGATCTGCAATGTCCCGCCAAAGGGCGGCCGCAAGCACCCGGAGCAAGAATACATAAAGGTCGATACGCGCAACATTTTATTCATATGCGGTGGGGCTTTCAGCGATCTTGAAAAAATTGTGAAGGAACGCGTTGGGAAAAAAGTTCTCGGTTTCAATGTGGACGACGGGCAGTCCAAGGGTAAATCGGAGAATATTTTGCATTCTTTGCAAGCGGAAGACTTGATTAAATTCGGCCTGATACCGGAATTTGTTGGCAGATTACCGGCGGTGTCGGTTTTAGATGATTTAACGAAAGAGGATCTCAAAAACGTACTATTGTCCACAAAAAATGCGATAATTAAGCAGTATGCAAAGCTCCTGGCCATGGATGGAATCAAGCTCACGATCACCGATGACGCGATAGATGAAATTGCGGAACATGCCCTGAAAATGAAAACCGGCGCACGGGCGCTGCGGTCGACGCTCGAATCCCTCATGTTAGATATAATGTACAATGCGCCAAAGCAGCAGGATGTCGCGGAAGTGATAGTCAATAAGGCTGTTTTTCTTAAGGAAGCCGAACCAACATTCGTGAAAAAATAAGCTACATTAAATTAATGCACTCGATGATAAAAATAGCGACAAACACTAGCCAAAGCAGCAGGTAGCGCAGTTTGAAAAATTTGCCCCCTAGAAAGGGGGTAACGGGAAGGATTCCAGCCATCAAATTTCCAAAGATTCCACCGCAAAGGCCCAATAGGGTAAAAAATAATTCCGGCTTCAATATTGCAACGAACATCGGCACAATAATCAACATTTCCGTCGAGTTCTGCAGTACCTTTTTTCCGCGAAAAACATCCCGTAAAGCGCCGCGCATCGCCATCGAAACAGCCAGAAGAGAAGTGGATATTGCAAATAGCGAAAAGCATCGGCCCGCATACGTGAAGAAGTTTGAGTTGAAGTGCTGTTTCAAAAGGACAAACACGGGTAACTCCAATTTTGCGGCTTCGGAAAGCTCGTCGACGGAAAATAACCGGAACGCAACGGTCAAAATAACAATATTAAACACCAATGGAAAGAGCGTTCCACATAGGAGTGCACGGTTTACGGAGCGAGCATCGTAGTCAAGTTGTTCGCATATCATCGGGATAACCTGATGATAGCCGTAACTACACAAAATTATTGGCAAACTTTTTGGCAGTTGTGACCAGCAAGCCGAGCTAAAAAGCGACAAACTTTCTCCCCTTAGGCTGGCAACCACGATGAAAATAAAGCTTAGGATGAGTCCAATCGTCAGGGCAGAGTTAGCTCCGCACAAAAATTTAAGGTTATTTCGCAACCCGTAATAGATCAGAACTCCGATCATGATAGTTACGGGCAATCCAACGTTAAAGTTGTGCAATATGCCGTGAAGTCCGCTCCAATAGGCGACGAGCAAACAAAATGCAAGGGCAAAGTAGCTTATGTTAAACAGCAGGGCCCCACCTTTACCCAGGTATTTGTGAAAAAGTGCAGGTAAATCCCTTTCGCGTTCTGCCATAAATAATCGAGACAACAAAATTCCCGAAGCTAGCATGCAAATGTACACTACAAACATAGCGACTACCGCCGGTAAATACCCAGAAAATCGCAAAACAACCGGCAATCCAAGTTCGCTTGCACCGATGGACATGCCGGCGATCAAAAATACAGCGCTCCAAAATCGATGCCAATCGGTGGTATAAATTTTGTCTCTCATCATGCAAATACGCTTACGCCACTGAAAAAAGTTTTTCACTAGGGCAAGGCTTATATTTTGTCAAAGTATTTTTAAGTTTACCGCAAAAATGTCAGTGCGAACTTTGCTTGAGAAATTTTTTGCTACGGCTATACTCAAGCAAAAGTTCATCCGATACCCGCAGACCATTTTTTTGAAGCTCGGCGGTCAAATTTTCGAGAAGAACACAGGTAGCAAGCGCGTCGAACATGGCACTGTGATACCCAAGCTTATGTGCTGGACAAAACTTGTTTGCTAAAAATGACAAGCGTTCAGTAAGTTCGAATTTTTTTACTAACCCTCCCAGGGAATAATCTGGCAGATTGCAAAAAAACGCCCTGTAAAGAATCTTTGTATCTATCCATACCCCCCACGCGGTTCCGAGTTCGCTTGAGCTCGAACACTTTTTAACAAATCCCGGTGAAGCGGCATAGTGCCGCAGTAATCTATCCTCGACGCTGGCGTTATGTCCCACAAATGTTCCATTTTTGCGCAATTTTATGAACATGTCAAGATGTTCGTCGAACTTTCCCGTGCACTCAGCCGTGCGCGTTCCCATAACCTCGCCGCCAACCAGCGTCACCACGCCGTACTCCGTTACACCAGAGGCGCGCGTACCTTCAAAATCAATTACATGCAGAGTTGACATTAGATGCACCTCTTGTAGAAAGGATACGCCGGCAGCAGCAAAAGACAATAGGGCAAACAAACGGCCAGAGGAATTGGCAAAACTCCATTGGCGCCAAGCGTATCGCACACGCTTGAAAGCAGGTAAAACAGAAACAACATGGCACATGCCTTTGCCACTCCGACCACCGGATTTTTTCTGACGCCGACCGTTGAAAATGGAATCGTGATGAATATGATCAACAGGCATGACAATGCGGAAGCTATTGAGCTGTAGTACCTTACGCGATATCCAATGTAACCAAGAGAATTTTTAGAAAAGGACAAAATTCTGCGAAGTTCTGCGAAGGACAAATGTTTCATTTGCTTCGCCAGAGACAAAAATAGTTCCGGGGATTCGTCATAGCTACAGTTTAATTTGTCAAATTTAACAATCTTACTCGAGCGGTGAGATTTCTTGTCGAAAATTGTTTCGAACCCATCGAAAAAACTCCAAACACCGTTCCCATGCGAGAAAGTCTTGGCAAAGAGCCGGCCCAATTCATTCCTGTCACCATCGTAGAAGTAAATCATGGCGTCACTGCCACCCGACGTTTGCCGGTTAAGTTCACCAATGAACCACGTTCTGCCATCCCGCCCGTTGTTAAAAGCTAACTTGCGCTTGATAATTCTTGCCTTAGTGTCCGAACAGAAATTTTGCGTCTTCTGTGAGGCGACCGACGACAGGTGTACGTCAAAGAACAAGCTGATGAGGGACAAAATTCCGGCCACAAGCCACAGTGGCGACGTGATTTGGAAAATATTCAATCCAATGGCGCGCATCGAAACCAACTCGTTGTTGCGGTGCAACTTGCCCAGCGAAAATAACATTGACAGAAAGAATGACACCGGTATGGCGATAGGGCAAATTCGGATCAGTAACCAAAGATAATAGTGTAGAACTTGCTGGACCGATGCGCCATACTCCACAAAATCATGGAAATTTTTGTAAATATCTTCCACGAAAAGTAGCCCAGCCGTAGCCAGCATGAAGGCAAAAAATGCGCAAAACCAATCGGTAAGTACGTATTTATGGAGAATCTTCATGGAACGGGAAACATCTAATTAAATCTTCCTGCCCCATTCAACTTCAAAAATTCATTGGCCAACATGCTGTAATGTATGACGTTTTCGTAGACGCCGAAACGTTTCAATTCATCGCGAAACTCTCCCTCAAACACAAAGCCACATTTTTCAATAACTCTCCGCGAGCCCACATTCCCCTTTCTGTGGGTTACTTGCAGTCGGTGAAACTTTAAATCCTCGAAAGCATATTTTAGGATACGCTTGGCCGCTTCGGTGCAATATCCCTTATTCCAAAACTTTTCTCCGAACCAATAGTGTACCTCCCCACCGTCCTGTTCTCGAAAGATACTGAGCCCCATCGAACCGGTGAATTCACCGGTTGCACAATCGCAGACCGACCAATAGCAGCACGATCCATTGCCCATGCTACAGTTTATGTTTCGCATCCAATTTTCGGCCATTTCCATGGTGTATGGATGTGGGGTATAGGACAGATTATCGCAAACCGCCTTCGTGTTCACATGGTACTGTATGTCTGAAACATCACCGGCGTGCATTGCCCGCAGCGACAGACGGTCCGTGTACATCTGCGGAGCTTTTTTTAATCCTCCCAACCAAGAATCAACCAACGCACACATAATTGCCTATGCTTGAAACATCCCCATGTTACCCGGTGAAGACGTTGATACTGAAGGGGACGATGATCCACCTCCCTGCTGCAGTTTCGGATACTCCGTGCTCCAGTATTCCACCGCATTGACAAAATCTTCCATGCGTTCGTAGAGACGTTCCTCATCAAACATGGACATGGGCACGCGTTCCGCCAAGATTAATACATCTTCCTTTCCAGGACCCGGTTCTAGTAGCAGCTTCGCGCCAGCCGTACCAACCCAGAAGAAATTATCGCCTAAAATTTTTTCATAGGCACTAGTGGAATTTTTTTCCAATTTACCAACGGACGAGTACAACAAACATTCGTCCTCGTTTTCCATAAACTTGCAGCGCACATGAAACTTTTGGTCAAACATCAGATAACATTCATTTCTATCGTTCAATGTCAACGAATCCAAACGCAATCTGGAAGCTAAACTATCCAGCGCACTCTCCATTTTATTTTTACTTGCCATAATATCTCCTACGTAAACTCCTTGTAATAATAAAATACTTTTGTTAAGTGTTCAAGTCTAAATTAAACCTAATTCCATTAGACCGGCTTCCGTTATCATACCCTTGTTCCAAGATGGTTCGAAAACAAGGTTCACCTCGATGTTTTTACACCAACTGACGGCCAGTAAGGCCCTTTTCACATCATCCAAAATGGTATCGGCCAACGGGCAACCCGGCGAAGTTAGGGTGACATCGACGGTAACGGAACAATTAGCCGGCTCACCGGAAACGTTAATGGCATACACAAGCCCCAAATCGACTATGTTTACGAAAATTTCGGGATCAACAACTGTTTTTAACTGCTGCCACAAAAATTCAACGTCAATCATTATGCGAAAAAATCTCTAGCAGTCATACCAGGAAAGTAAAGTATTTTGCATTTTTTAATTTTTTAGAAAAAAATAAAAATATAAACGGCGCCTTTCTTTTTGCTAAAAAACAATGACCTGCCTCCGCGAAAACCAATGGGCAAACAACCTTTTAACTTTCGTTTGGTTTACCTTGGCTTACCCATCGGTTTCGTCTGAGTTTGGTTAAAAACTCGCAAGGAAGGTCATATGGGTTTCCTGCCTCCCATTTTGCCTGCGCTGGTCGTATCTTTCGTATACATCTCCGCCATTGGGGTTATGTGCGGCTGGAATGTAAGATTTTATCACTGCCACGACGATGGAGCTATTTTTGTTGTATCCAGGCGGTACACTGGTGCTGACAAGCTCCGCGACTGCCTCCCTACAGCTTTCCGTTGTCATGTCGAACACCATTTCGTAGGTTGCGTTAAAGTTTTCATCCATTTTCACCTTCACATCACGTCCAGCTCCATACGTAAGCTGGCCAATAAATTGATTAAGACCACAATCAATAAAGGACGTCTGAAGGAGACCAAAGCAAGTAACTGAGTTCCCCGTGCCCGTGAAATTTTGCATGTACACCAAGAATGCGGGGAGGGCACTTTCTCCGTATGCCTCCCTAAACTGGTTTAAAATGTATTTTGTGTACTCTTTCCTATCATACTTTTTTTCCCCTCCCCCAGTTGCTTCACAGTATCCCCTCCCTTCGTCTTTGTTAGAAATCACTTGGACATTATTTGGCAATTGCATGTCTGGAACAGCACACCTGTCTATACCATCATTTACGAAACAATGAGCAGGAAGGTCGTTTAAAAGTTTATCTACCGCCCCATCCTGCCTTTCTTGGTCAGTTGAAAATAAATCCTCGGTTACTGCCTCGCAAAGCTTGTTATGATTGTATCTTCCGATAAGGTATGCTGGCGTTAATCCATCATCATTTTCGAATAATTTCCTCTGCGATCGGTCAATTTTTCCGTTTCGCTTAATTTTATCGGCCATATCTGGGCGTCTTTTGGAGAGAACAACATCCGCCGGCGCCTTTCGTCTATCGGGAGTCCCCGCGATGAATTGTGCATTAAGTTGCACTTCTTCTGCTGCTTCTATTCTTTTCATGACCTTTTTACAGGCATCAACAATTCCCTGATTAGGAGAACCCTGGTTTTGGGAAATAAAATCTTCCACTGCCCTTGTGAAGCTTTTGACAATTTGTGGATCAGATTGACATATATTTTGGAAAGAAGCATCCGAAATCCCATCCATTTTATCCAAATATTTTCGTAAAAGATCTGCATCCGCGCTACCACTTTGAGCTTGATCCCACATTTCTAGCAAGTCTCTGAAGAAATTCAACAAAGCTTTA
>JAITOW010000010.1 GCA_031289835.1 Puniceicoccales bacterium
AAAGGGCGTTGCTTCCGAGTATATGTCGGAGCTTGACAAGGCAGTGAAGAAAAGCGTTATTCATTCCAATGCTGCCAATCGAAAGAAAAGTTCTTTGTCGAAGATAATTTTTGGCCAGATTGAGGGCGTTTAGAATTTCTCCCATCCCAATCCCATCCAGCCCCCGCTAGTTCTCTAGACGGGGGCGTTATTTTAATTTTAACACGCCTGGGCAGGATTGTTGGTTTAGCTCTCCGAGACTCGGACTCCAAGCAATCTAAAATTGCTTATAGCGCTATGGCGAATACCACGCCACACACGAGGGCGGGCATGGTGACGTATAAGAATGCCGGTATCACCGTATCGGCGATGTGATTGTGTTGGCCATCGGCATTCAATCCCATGGTCGGGCCAAGTGTCGAATCGGAGGCGGGGGAACCGGCGTCTCCACATACCCCGGAAATGGCCACAATTACGACGGTTGCCATTGGGCTTATTCCAAGTTTAATGCAGAGAGGGACATAAACCGGTGCAACAATTGGCACCGTTGAAAATGATGAACCGATGCCAATCGAAATTAAAAATCCGGCACCGAGCATGCCACAAATCGCCAATATTTTGTTGTCGCCGACGTGGGTAACAAGCCATTCTATGAGGGTGGAAATGTCCGTGGAAGCGCGTATCACATTGCCAAAACCGGCAGCGGCGAGCATGGTGAACGCTATGGCTGCCATCATTTTAAATCCATCAACAACGACGCAATCCGATTCATGGCGGCAAACAACGCCGCAGCACGAAAAAACAAAAAATCCGGCCAACGCTCCCAAAATAATTTCCCTGGTAGCCAACTGAACAACAAGTGCCGCGCTAATTGCGATTATGGAAGCTGCAACATGGCGGGTTGGTGGTGGGTCGCCTTCCAAGGCAGCTGGCGCATCAGAAATTTGTTCGTATTTCCGGGGATGCCGATACCTAAATATGGCCAAAGCCACACCACAAATCATGCCGGTTGCGGGAAATTTCAATGCGGAAATTATTTCACCCAACGACACTTGCATTCCGTTAATTTTCAAGTAATGCAGTAAAATATTATCCGAAAAAATTTCCCCAAATCCGATGGGGATAAGCATATAGGCTACAACCACTCCGCACGTAATTATGCACGAAATTGCGCGGCGATCAATTTTCATGAGATTAAAAACACCGAGCAGAGGTGGAATCAAAACCGGTATGAAAGCTATGTGAACCGGTATAATGTTTTTGCACGCCAGTGACATGAACCCGATGGCAGCGAAAAATATGCACTTTCCCATAAAAATGTTGTGGCCTGACATGGATCTTTGACTAAAATGGTGAACAATTTTTTTAGCGAGCAAGTCCGACAAGCCGGAATGGGCAACGGCGGATGCAAATGCTCCCAGGATTGCGTAACTCAGTGCAATTCTCGCCCCTCCACCCAGTCCATCGGAGAAAATTTTCACGGCCTCACTCAGGGAGAACCCATCAACGAGCCCTCCGATCAAAGCGCCAGCTGTCAGTGCAATAACAATGTTGACGCGATATAAACACAGGGCTAAAACAAGAAAAACGGAAACTATGACCGAATTAAAAATCATCATCCAATGGGTACATTGTTACCCAAATTGTAAGCAGTGGCAAGATAAAAAACAAAGCGCGCCTAAGCTCTCCGTGATTTTTCGAGGTAAACCCAAATAGTACCGATATCGGCCGGACTAATTCCACTTATCCGCGATGCCGCACCGAGTGTGACCGGCCTGAACAATTCCAATTTCTGGCGACTTTCCGCCTTCAAACTTTTCACATCGCCGTAGCAAAAATTTGGTGGAATTCTAATGAATTCCATGTCCCTTAACTTGGCGATTTGCCGATGTTCCCGCTCGATGTAACCGGAATATGTGACTCTGTATACTACTTCGTCGATAATTTGCTTCGATTCGCGCAGAAGCTCCTGTGGCAATATTTTACTCCTAATTTTGCCGAAATTCTGCCGCAGGCAATCGGCCACGCTGCATTCGCCGCTGCGGATATTTTCGAGCTCGCGTGTCCAAAAATTTATGCGTTCCAGCTTGTGTGCGGTGCGGGCTGCCCTATCGCCATCTATCAGCCCGAAATCGCGGGCAACATCGAGCAATCTCACATCCGCGCTGCCGTGGTTCAGAAGCAACCGGTACTCGGCGCGACTGGTAAACATTCTATATGGCTCAGTTGTCCCCTTCGTAACAAGATCGTCAATCAGGACGCCGATGTACGAGCCATAGCGATCCAGGGTCAACGCGGTTGCGTTCACGCTGCTCCGCGCAGCATTAATGCCGGCGACAATCCCCTGTCCTGCGGCCTCTTCGTAACCGGATGTTCCGTTTATCTGGCCGGCAAAGAATAAATTTTTAATAATTTTTGACTCCAGCGTTGGAAATATCTGCGTTGGAGGGGCATAGTCATACTCCACGGCGTATCCCGGACGCATAATTTTTGCATTGCGCAGGGACGGTACGCTTTTCACGATATTGGCCTGGACCTCAAATGGCAGGCTCGTTGACAGGCCATTTATGTACCACTCATCCGTGTTGTTTCCCTCCGGTTCGAGGAACAGACGGTGTTGGTCGCGGTCGGTGAAGCGCACGTACTTGTCCTCGATACTCGGGCAGTAGCGGGGGCCAACGCCGGTGATTTCGCCCGAATACAGCGGCGAGCGGTGGATATTTCCAATAATCACATCCTTCGTCGACGGGTTCGTATGATCGATCCAGCAGGATCTTTGGAGCTTGCAAAAGTCTCGACCGCTTCCAATTGCCAAAAACAATTCCGAGGCAAATTTCGGAACGAACTCGTCTGGGCGCGTATCATAGAATCCAAAGAGGCATGGCTCATCGTCGCCTCTTTGCTCGTCGCATTGGGAAAAATCAATGGAACTTCCCAAAATGCGCGGAGGTGTGCCCGTCTTCATTCGGCCGAGCTCGATGCCATATTTTCGCAAATTTTCCGACAGTGAGTATGCCGCAAAATCTCCCAACCTCCCTCCGATGACCTTATTTTCACCGACATGTATCAATCCGCGCAAAAACGTACCGTTGGTCAGAACAACTGCTTTGGCCCCGAAAGAAACACCGAGGTTGGTTTTTATGCCTGCGATGGCGTCATTTTCAACGATCAAATCGACGACTTCCGCCTGAAATAGTGAGAGCCTGTCGCCCACCGTTTCCAGAACAAGCTTCATGCGCTCCTGGTATTTGAACTTGTCGCACTGTGTACGAGGCCCCTGCACGGCAGCTCCCTTGGAAGCATTCAACGTGCGAAATTGGATGGCCGTGGCATCGGCATTGAGGGCCATCTGGCCACCCAAAGCATCAATTTCCCGGACGATATTACCCTTCGCTACCCCGCCAATCGACGGATTGCAACTCATCTTCGCGATGGTATCCAAATTTCCGGTGGTAAGCAGGGTATCACATTGCAGCTTGGCCGCAATCGCTGCCGCCTCGCATCCCGCGTGTCCGGCGCCGACAACGATAACATCAAAATTTTGCCCGAGAAACATCTTGCAATTGTTAATTCGATGTTTCCCCAAAAGGGCGAGAAAATTTTTTAAAAGGACATTAAGACCGTCAAAAGCCAAAGAACCCCTCCCGGGGGTCACCGCAGCACAGGCTCGACGTATCTCAAACATCTTGCGTGGCCACCCTCGGCATAAATCGCCGGACCCTCTCTGAGCGCTGCTTCAAAGCGGTTTTTAAAGACCTCTGCAGGTGTATTCCCTTCCCGTACGAGTGACGCCGGCACATTCTGTACGGGTAACGCCCCCTGTGCGAGTAACGCCGCATCCTGACCCTGTGCCTGTGGCACCGCATCCTGTGCAGGTAACGCCACACCCTGTGCGAGTAACGCCGCATCCTGTGCCTGTGGCACCGCCGCACCCTGTGTGAGTGGCACCGGCACATTCTGTGGCGCCACAGTCTGTGAACTCATATACTCTCCCTCTTTTGTACATAGGTGAAGGATAGATTGGTTCCCTTTCCTTTCAACAATGGCTATGTCTTTCCTAATCATCGGCGCTATGAAACGCATATCCGCAGGCTTGATATCTATTGATCCAAACCACGTCGTTGGATCCATTCCCCCACTGCGCTCTATGTCCTGCGCTCTGTATTCGAGGTCATTAGCTTCTTGCTCAGGACGTTTCATTGCCTCAAAATCAGTAATCCAATTTGCGTTTTTCGCTTTTTTGGCTTCCTCCAATTTGGCTACTGCCTCTTGGCGTAAGCCCAGGGAAATTGCTTGCCTATATTCTGGAATGGCAACGTCCCGTGCTCGCATTCTATCCTCGTTACTTCCCACAAAATTTTCTCTAGAATCTAACCCAACTATTACTGACCACAGCATGCAGCTTCCATCCCTTGGGGTATCTATGACATGAAGATTATCGACGATATCCTCTGCAATTTTAATTTCTGGCGTACCGCCACTTTCTGATGCTGTCACAATTTGCAGGTCTGCGTCTGCGCTAATTCCGGTTGGCCGCTCACCGATGGAAGCACTTTCATTTCTTGTTTCTCCTTCAAGCGGTAATATTCCGGCTGGCTGCTCACGGGGGGGAGTCCATCCTAAAGCTGTTTTAGCATCTTCAGTTGCCTCGGAATTTTCCCGAAACATAGTTTCCGAACGAAAGGTTGCGCTTATGCACATAAAAAACGACATGAATATATCCCTTAGCCAGGACATGGTTCCCTTTGTATCATCTGTCCAACCCTGGTTTTTAGCCCTGGCTTTTGCAAGCTCTCCCGTCACAATGGCTTTTAATGCCTTTAGATCATCCTCACTCAATGAGGCGGCATTAAATGCATTC
>JAITOW010000042.1 GCA_031289835.1 Puniceicoccales bacterium
TTTTGCAGTATGCAAAAAAACATGGTCAAAATCCGCGTGCATTGGCCGGGCAAATTGTTTCGCTTCTATCTGAGCAGCAGGAAGTTCAGCAAAATATTGAAGTGTCACTGGCCGGTCCGGGTTTCATCAACTTTAGATTTAGGAATGAATTTTTATGCAAATGGCTGAACGGGCATTCGAGTGTCGATTCGTTTCGGCCAAAAATCGATTCATTCGCCGGTAAAATTATTGCCGTCGATTATTCTTCGCCAAATACCGCAAAACAGATGCACGTTGGGCACCTGCGCTCGATGAACATTGGGGAGTCCATTTGCCGGTTGCTAGAATTTTGCGGTGCAAAGGTGATTCGTGACAACCACATTGGGGATTGGGGCACGCAGTTTGGCATTCTGATCATGGCGATTAAACGCGAAAATATCGACCTTGGCAAGCTGTCGGCCGATACCGCTTTGGCCGAAATTGAGCGCCTGTACAAACTCGGAAACGCTATGGCAAAGGAGAATGAAAATTGCTTATCCGACGCCAAAAATGAGCTAGTTAGGCTGCAAAATGGAGACGGAGAGAACACAAAAATTTGGGAAAAAATCAATGGCATATCCTACGCCGCGTTCGAAAAAATATATTCCGAATTCAACGTGAAATTTGACCACATTTTTGGCGAATCGTTCTACCGCGATAGGGTGGATACCGTCTGCGAGTCTCTTGAAAAATATAAAATCGCGCGGGTGGATAACGGCGCTTTGGTTGTTTTTTTCGATGGGAATGAAAGGTTCAAGGATCAGCCGTTTCTGATACGCAAGTCCGACGGTGCTTCCAATTACGCGACCACGGACCTAGCCACGGTGGAATATCGGGTTGAAAATTTTCACGCCGATGAGATAATTTATGTTACCGACGGCCGCCAGCAAGATCACTTTCAGCAATTGTTCATGACCGTTGATAAGTGGTTTCGAGCAAGGGAATTAGCTTTGCCAAAATTGCATCACGTTTGGTTTGGGACGATTCTCGGCGAAGACGGGAAAGCCATAAAAACCCGCGGTGGGTCGCCGATCTATCTGCAAAATTTGATAGCTGAGGCAAAAAATCGCGCCTATCGGATCGTTTCGGAAAAAAATCCAAGTTTGGGCGAGGAGGAGAAGATCAGCATCGCTTCGGTGGTCGGGCTGGGAGCCATTCGCTACTTTGATTTGGCGCAGAACCGCACGAGTGACTATATGTTTTCCTGGGAAAATATGCTGACCTTCGACGGTAACACCGCCGTATATTTGCTATACGCCATCGCACGCATGCACTCCATATTGGGCAAGGTTCAGGATGTGGATTTTGTTGCCGATGCACTTGAAACCAGGGAAGAGTGCGCCTTGGTACGGAAGTTGATGTACTTCTCCGTGGCGCTTAAACAGGCGGTTACGGATCTGCGGCCGCACCATTTGTGCACGTATTTGTATGAGTTGACGGGTGAATATTCCACCTTCTATAACGCAAATCGCGTTCTGGTCGACGACGTTTCGGTGAGGAACTGCAGATTGGCGCTGTGCAAGTGCACCCTTCTTGTACTCGAACTTGGCCTAAGTTTACTCGGCATGGTGGCGCTTGAAAGGATGTAGCCTTCTGCGAAACTTTTTCATCAAGAAAAAAACCTGACAGGACTAACACGCTCTTTGAGAAGTTCCAACGCCTGTCGTTCACTCAATGTGTCGGAGGAAAATGTCATCGACAATCTGACGGCGGGCTCAACGTCATCCCAGGGCACGCAAATAATTCCAAGTTCCGTGATCATCCATGCCGCAAATTGCTCAGCTGAGTCGAATTTGGTCACCGTCCCGTTAAATTCGGCTCTTGTGGGTGTCACCCCATATAAAAAGAACCCAGCCTTGGGCTTATCGAGCTCGAATCCGTGCTCGCCCATGATCGCCGTGACGAAGTCCATTCGCATCGAATACCTCGCCCCATTGGCTTCCGGGATCGAAATGTTGGCTAAAGCATGGGCTGCAGCCTTTTGTATCGCTAGGAATTGCCCGGAATCCATGTTATCCTTGACGTTTCCATAGGCGTCGATCAGGTGTTTGTTTCCGCATACCCAGCCGATCCGCCAGCCGGTCATATTGAAGCCCTTGGACATCGAATGTAGCTCCAGCGCGACTTCCTTCGATCCGCTAATTTCCAGGATGGATAGTCGGTCTGCTTTGTTGAAAGTTAGGCCAGCGTAGGCCGCGTCGTTTATCACCAAAAATTTGTGTCTGTGGGCCAGTTCGATTATTTTTTTGAAAAATTCGCGCGTGCACGTTGCGCCAGTTGGGTTGTTTGGATAGTTCAGCAACACGACTTTTGTTTTTTGCAGCGTTTTTTCGCCGAGTTTTTCAATTTCCGGCAAGTAGTCGTTTGCCTTTGACAGGGGTAATTTTATCACGTTTGCACCGAGATACTGCGCATGCGTCCCGAATATTGGATACCCCGGGGTTGTTGTGATGACGGTATCGGATTCGTTTACGAAACACAGCGGCAAGATCGATAGAGCCGCCTTTGACCCGAGGGAATGCAAAATTTCGTTGTCAGCGTCCAGGGGAACATTAAACATCGAAGCCATGTATTTCGCTGCGGCTTCCTTGAATTCGCTGCAGCCGTTATCGGCGTATCCGCGATTTTCAAATTGCTGCACTTCCCGAAAAAGAACGTCGATCGTTCCCATGTTGGCCATTTCATCGGGTTCTCCAACCCCCATATCCAAAAAAATTCTACGAGGATATTTGGCCAAAACTGCCCGCTTTGCCCGTTTTATTTTTTCAAACTTATAGATTTTGTCAGCTTTGCCAAAATTTTCGCCGCCTATGCGATTGGCAAAGAAGCTTTTTGCAAAATCTTCAGCTGTTCTCATATTTGCAAAATGTTCTCATGAATGTGCATGAAAAGGCAATTTTTATTTCAAAAACCTTGGACCGTTTGTTCCCGAAGCCGCAGATTCCGCTTTCCCACGGGGACCCATATACCCTGCTGATTGCGGTCATGCTGTCGGCGCAGTGTACGGATTTTGTCGTGAACAAAGTTACAAAGGAACTGTTCAGTTTGGCCGATAATCCCCGCGCAATGTCACTGCTATCGGAGGGTCAAATTGCTGAGATTGTCCGCCCATGTGGGCTTGTTAACCACAAAGCCAAAGCAATCTTGGCCACATCTAAATTGTTGCTGGAAAATTTTCACGGTCGCGTTCCCGAAACATTCGAAGAATTGGAGTCGTTGCCGGGAGTGGGGCACAAAACTGCCTCTGTTGTTATGGCACAGGCGTTTCATAGGGCGGCGTTCCCGGTTGATACGCACATCGCTCGCCTATCGCTGAGGTGGGGATTGGCTGAAAGTGCTAATGTGCGCAAAATTGAAGAGCGGTTAAAACAGATTTTTCCCGTTGAAATATGGCATGATTTGCACATCCAGATGATCGAATATGGGCGAAAATATTGTCCAGCGAAACACCACATGATACAAAATTGTCCCATATGCCTAAAAATTTTACTTGACCAGGTCTCCCTTTAGTCTACACTGCTTTTCAACTTAGTTGAAGTAGGGGATCGAAAATGGCTGATAGAAAATTTGTAACCGTTGTGCATAATGCCTTGGATGATGCGGAAAGGGTTGACGTTGAAATAAGGAAGCTAGGGTTTGAGGACTCTTTCGTTCGCGATGGGAAGAAAATAACTTTCCCAACTTCACCAATTAGGCTATATTTCATTGAAAGTGAAGGTGATGCTAATGTCCTACGCGATCATTATATGAGTATTATACATGAAATTTGGGAAAACTTGAAAATTGACTCCGGTGTTGCATCCGTTTTGGTTGGTGATGACTGGAGAACTTAATTTTAAGTTTCATATTTTACCTCTGTTTGTTTGAAAAGCTGGCTAGTTTTAGCCAGCTTTTTTCTTGCTTTCACCGAATTTCCTCGACTATAACTGGTCGTGGCAAAAAAGTCAACGAGGCAGTTATGGACCGATGCTTTAAATGGTGGATCTCTGAAAAAGCAAAAAAGCACTGATTATCAGTGCTCGCGTGGATGTTCCGGGATCATACTTGGCATTGATCCGAGTTTGCGCGGAACGGGAATTGCCATTTTAGAGTCGTATGAAAAACGGTTTAAGTTTATATTTTCCAAAAGATTATCTCTGGAGCCGCGGTTTTCGTTTTACAGGTGCTTGGGAGAAATTTTTGGGGAAATAGATGAAATAGTTGTGAAGTATCAACCGAGCTACGCAGCGGTCGAAAGAACTATTTTTGTACAAAATTACAAAATTGCTCAGACTTTGGGTTCTGTGCGGGGCGCCGTCCTCGCCGCATTGGCGAGGAGAGAAATCGAAGTTTGCGAATACCCTCCGCTGCGCATTAAACAGGCTATTACAGGCGTTGGGCGCGCATCCAAGGAGCAGGTCATGGGCACCGTTAAAAATATTTTGAACATAGAGCATGAGATCTCCAGTGATGAATCCGATGCATTGGCGGCCGCTTGCTGCCACGCTTGGACCTTTGTTCCAGAATGACGAACCGGCAAGCGAATTTGGCTTGCCGGAACACAATCAACAATCAAACAAAACTCCCTATCTTTCCCGCATCTTGGACAACATTCTGAGAATTTCCAGATATAGCCATATGAGAGTTACCATAAGCCCAAAGGCAGCAAACCAACCCATGTAGCTCGGCAAACCACGATTTGAAACCTTAGCGATGAGGTCAAAATCCAGGAGCAAATTCAACGCCGCAATTGTAACAACAAACAAACTGAACAGCAAGCCAACAACTCCGCCAGAGTGCATGAAGGTGCCTCCACCAAACAATGACAATATCCAGCCAACAAAATACACAATCGCTATGCCAAAGGTAGCCGTTGTTACTATCGCCCGAAATTTGTCCGTAACAGTAATAACGTTATATTTATATAGGAGAAGCATCCCGGCCGCTGTGCCAAACGTAAGCGCAACCGCTTGAAAGACAATGCCATGATACCGCAGCTCAAAAATCTTTGATATGCTCCCAAGAACAAGCCCCTCCAAAATAGCATACAGCGGTGCAGTACACCACGACCATTCCTTCTTAACAACGGTTACTATCGCAGCAATTAGCCCGGCAATTGCAAACAGCGTTAACTTCGAGGACAACGCTTCCACTGAAATATACTTGCTACGCCAAGCAAACACAGCTGAAAACATAACCATAGCCAATAAAATCAAGCAGCGATTAATCACCCCATTAAGCGTCGTGGCCATTTTACCACCGGAATGTTCAAAATTTTTGACACTTAAAATTGGATTTGATGTGTTGTACGACATAACTGTGTACACAATCCAGAATTTATAAAAAAATACAAGAAAAAACATTCTAAAATCAGCTTAATTTACTACAAATTCACAAAAAAAATGATGAAAACCACATTTGAAGAAGCGATAAAAATTTTTAATTGTCCATTTTTTAAATTAATCGGGATGGCCCATGAAATTCATGCGCAAAATTTCGATGAACAAACGGTGCAAATCAGTGAAATTTTAAGCGTAAAAACTGGGGGATGCTCCGAAGATTGCGCTTACTGCGCACAATCCATTAGAAATGGAGCGAGGATACTCAAACAGCCGATGTTGGACTTGGACACGGTGGTAAAAGCCGCCCAAGAAGCAAAAAGAAGAGGAGCTAGCAGGTTTTGCATGAGTACTTCGGGGAGAACACTTTCCGCTAGGCCAGAATTCGATGCGATCTGTGAAATGGTAAGGGCGGTTAAAGCACTGGATTTGGAAACGTGTGTGACTCTTGGGGTGGTTGATGGGGAACAAGCCGCAAAATTAAAGGTGTCCGGGCTGGACTATTACAACCACAATGTCGATACATCTCCGGATTTTTACGAAAAAATAGTCTCAACCAGGACGATTGATGATCGCATAAAAACCATAAAAATTGTGCAAGATGCGGGGATTAATGTGTGCTCCGGTGGAATCGTTGGCATGGGAGAGACAACCGAGGACAGGGTAAAAATGCTTGTCCTGTTGGCAAATTTAAAAACCCCTCCCGGGTGTGTTCCAATAAATAAGCTTGTAAAAATTCCCGGAACCAGGGTGGATGATTCGCATCCCATCGACGACTTTGATTTTGTTCGAATTATTGCCCTGGCCAGAATTTTAATGCCGCAATCCTATGTAAAAATTGCGGCTGGGCGCAATACATTGCCCGAAGGAATCCAAGCTTTATGCATGTTTGCGGGAGCAAATGCTCTATTTTCCAGCGAAAAATTGCTCACGGTGGATAATGTCAAGGGGGAAACAGATAAAAATTTGTTTAAAAAATTGGGAGTACGCGTGGAATTGCCACGCGAATTGAATTAACATTTTTCTTAAAGTCCTTGCTTTTCGGAGTTTTCGATCCACAGGTAAATGGCTTTTGCAAGTGTTTCCAGATGTTCGTTAGAAATTACGTAGGCGGGCATGACATAAATGAAATTTTCGAATGCGCGCAACCAAACATTATTGGCGACGCAATGTTTCTGAAAGGCCTGTTGATCAACAACTTGCGCCATTTCGACTACCCCCATGCTTCCCAGGACACGCACGTCTCTAACGGAGTGAAATTTGCCCAATGGAAGAAAAGCTTCCTTAAAAAAAACTTCGATGCGTTTCGTATTTTCGTACCAAGTACCTTCGGATATTATTTTCATACTTTCGCGGGCAACGGCGCAAGCCAGCGGATTGGCCATAAAAGTTGGGCCGTGCATGAGTGGTCCATCCTTGGAAATTCCACTTATAACAGCATCCGTGGTTAGCGTTGCGGCCAACGTCATATAACCGCCCGTTAGCCCCTTTCCTAGGCACATGATGTCGGGAACAATATTTGCCCAATCGCAGGCCAGCAATTTTCCCGTACGCCCAAACCCAGTGGCAATTTCATCGGCAATCAGCAAAATATCGTACCCGTTGCACAGCTCTCGAAAAAGGGTCAAATATTCCGGGGAATAAAACCAAAATCCTCCTGCGCATTGGGCGATCGGTTCCAAAATAAACCCGGCAATTTCACGGCCGTGTTCTTCGAAAAATGGCTCATAGCGTGCCCATTCGGCGGCAAAATTTATGGATTGGTTAAATTTGACACATGGTCGCGGGAGAAAAATTTGCCTGGGAAGAATCCTCCCGAAACGTTTGTGCATTCCCTCCTCCGGGTCACAAACGGACATGGCCCAGGCAGTATCTCCGTGATATCCGCCACGCAAAGCAAAAAATTTTTGCTTATTTTCAAATCCCTGGCCACGGGCCCATTGAACGGCCATTTTAAGTGCCACTTCAACGGATATGGACCCTGAATCGGAGTAGAAAATTTTTGTGAGCCCGGGTGGTACCATGCACAATAGTTGCTCACCAAGTTTAATTGCCGGATCATGGGTCAACCCTGCGAACATAACGTGTGCCACATTCTGCAACTGTTCCTCCATGGCGCGGTTCAAACGCGCATTGTTGTACCCATGAATTGCACACCACCAAGATGAAATTCCGTCGATCAAGGTCTCCCCATCCGCAGTTTTCAATTCCACGCCACTTGCAGATTCAATTACCTGAACGGGCAGCGAATTTTTTAGGTTGTCGTATGGATGCAACAGGTGTTCATGGTCAAACTTCACCGATGATTCCAAATTCGGAATTGCTGTTTGTTGCCGAGGGATGCAAATTTTTTGCGTAATCGCATCAAGTTTTTCAAAAAAATTATCCGCACTCGTATCCAAATGAGGCATGGAAAAACAATTAATTTCATGATATATACTCTGAATTTCGGTCAAATTACCGTCCAGGAACAACCGTTCCACATCTTTAATTTCAGATAACTGGTTGAGTATTATGCCGGCAACTTGGATTCCTCTGCGTTGCAGCTCACTAACACTTAGCGCAACATGATTGATCGTTCCAACGCGATTCGGAGCAACGAGCACGACGGGAATCCGCAAGCTTGCAATTAAATCAACTATCATCGTCGCGTTGTGAGCACCAATTGGAACCATCAATCCACCTGCCCCTTCAACCAAAACAACATCATTACCGTCGATTATCCTGCGAATTTTATCCATCAGACCATCTACATCAATCGTTTTCCCCTCCAATCTTGCCGCCAAACTTGGAGCACATGCGGCTTTAAATTTTTCGAAACAGAAAAATGAAACATTTTTTAATCCACCGCTGAAAGTTTCGTAAAAAGACATGTCCGGAGCAACCAATTCACCATCTCCATCGAAACAACCCGTCTGAATCGGTTTTATTACGGCAACGGATTGCGCGATTTTGGAGAATTTTCTTAGGAGAGCCGAAGTGATGAACGTTTTCCCCGCATTCGTGTCAGTTCCAGCAATAAACAGTGATCTTTTCGTCATTTTGCGCACGGATTCAACATGCAATAAAATCATATGGGCCAAACGAAACGTTTTATAAGCGCTTCGTTCGACTTGATTAAGTTAGCAAGAAACAACTCCCCACGCTAAGGGTTAAAATGAAAAATTAGCCGATGCATTGAACCAAAGTAGGGATTTGTGTCCGCCATTGGCATTAGCCCAAGCATCCCTTTTGGCACTGTTGCAAGCAAACTCAGCACCCACGCGCAACTTCGAATATTCATTTAGTCCATACACTAAATCGGCAGTGGTTCCGCCGTAAAAATAGTCCTTGCTTCCCATTGCTTCATCGTATTTCTCGCAAGCTCCCGGCTTGTTTGCCCTTCTATAGCCAAGCTTGGCACCCAATTCCAAGGCAAAATTGTTTGCCAAATCAATGGTGTGCGAAATGAAACTTTCAAAATCCAGATCTTCAGCGTCGAGATCGTAAAACACGTACAGCGATGGGGATAGTAAAACATTTGCCGATATGCCACAATATATCTCAGTCGTATCGCGTTTTATGTGATCCCTTTTACATTCCTCCTGGAAATTTGTGTTAAAAGTGTGTGAGCAACCAGCGTCCAGAGTGAATTTGTCCGTCGCTAGATATAACATACCAATGTACGGACTTATCTCATTCGATGCTTTTTCGCTGTCTAGGCCAAGGACTGCTATTACCCCATAGTAAAATTTTCCCTTCTCGAACACCGGTGTCCAAAGTTCGGCCTTGGAAGTAATAACTTTGTCACCTTTCTTTCGCCCACGGGTTGACTGCTCGCTTGAAAATTTGAAGTCCGTAATCAAGTTCAACGCCGATATTTCAGTTGCCCTAAGACAATTCAAGGCCGCTAAGCATGTGGCAATTGCTGCTAGTTTTTTCATGATTTCCTCCAAAAGAATATTCTTTTTTTATATTTTTGCATTAGAAAAGGCTTTGCATTAAAGTCAAAATGTTTTTTCCTAACACAAAAAATATGAACGTATGTTTCCGCAGGGAAACGGCATGGACTAAAATAAAATTTACAAAGTTCAGGTTTTCAAATTTTCGAAACGCATTCCTAGGGGAATAAATCTTTCGGGGTTTTCAAATTTTTAGCGTAGTTAAGATTTCAATACTCCGGGGGAATATTTGGCATGAAATTTGCTACTTATGCTTAACATAAGGAATTTAAAAATATGAGTGCAAATAAAAAATCTGGAAAGGCATTGGGAATTGACCTTGGTACGACAAATTCCTGCATGGCCGTGATGGAGGGCGGAGAGGCCGTAGTTATCCCAAATGCGGAGGGGGCGCGGACTACACCATCCGTCGTGGCTTTTACCAAATCGGGCGAGCGCTTGGTTGGCCAGGCAGCCAAGAGGCAAGCCGTTACAAATCCCAAGAACACCGTATTTTCCGCCAAGAGATTGATTGGGCATAAGTATAACGAAATCAAGGAATTGGCTAAAAATATGCCCTTTAAAGTGGTGGAGGGAAAGAATGGTGATGCGTGGATTGAGTGCGAGTGTGGTGGCAAGAACGAACAGTTTTCACCGGAACAAATTTCCTCCATGGTGCTTGCCAAGCTCAAAGCCGATGCGGAGACTTATCTCGGCGAGACCGTAACCCAGGCGGTTATAACCGTTCCAGCTTACTTTAACGATGCTCAACGGCAGGCAACGAAGGATGCCGGAAAAATCGCGGGCTTGGAAGTTTTGCGCATAATCAACGAACCAACGGCAGCTTCCTTGGCCTACGGTCTCGACAAGAAAAAGGATGAAAAAATCGCCGTATATGACCTCGGGGGCGGAACATTTGATATTTCCATCCTTGAGATCGGTGACGGGGTCTTCGAAGTTAAGGCCACAAATGGTGATACATTGCTCGGTGGCGATGACTGGGATTCTAGAATTATAAATTGGTTGGCGGATGAATTTCAAAGGGAAAATTCCATCGACCTACGCAAGGACCCGATGGCAACTCAACGCCTTAAGGAAGAAGCTGAAAAGGCAAAGATTGCGCTGTCGTCAGCGCAGCAAATCGACATCAATTTGCCGTTTATAACCGCCGATGCAAGTGGTCCAAAACACCTGAACGTTACTTTGACGCGTTCGAAGTTGGAGCAGCTGTGCGACGACCTGTACGAGCGCACCATCAAGCCATGCAAGGATTGTTTGAGGGATGCCGACATTTCCGTTTCAGACATATCCGAGTTGGTTTTGGTCGGAGGCATGACCCGTTCACCGCGGGTTGTTGACATTGCTAAGGATTTCGCTGGCAAAACGCCGCACCAAGGGGTAAATCCGGATGAAGTTGTCGCCGTTGGCGCTGCCATCCAAGGCGGCGTGTTGAAAGGCGAGGTGACAGACATTTTACTGTTGGATGTCACTCCATTGACGCTTGGCATCGAGACTGCCGGTGGCATATCGACGCCTATGATCGATCGCAATACAACGATTCCGACGAAGAAAACGCAGGTATTTTCCACCTACGCTGAGAATCAGACCGCCGTTGACATTCACATCCTGCAGGGCGAGCGTCCGATGGCGCGCGATAACAAGACTTTGGGAATGTTTAGGTTGGACGGTATTCCACTGGCATCGCGCGGCATCCCTCAGATAGAAGTGACCTTCGACATCGATGCAAACGGTATTTTACATGTTACCGCCAAGGACAAAGGTACGGGAAAGGATCAGAAAATTACCATAACGGGGGCTTCCGGTTTGTCCGACGAGGAAATTGAGAAGCTCAAAAAGGATGCCGAAAAGCACGCCGAAGAGGATAAAAATCAAAAGGAAAAAATCGAGGTGCGGAACCAGTTGGATCAGTTCATATACCAAACGGAGAAGCAACTCAAGGAGCTCGGCGGCAATTTGTCCGATGCCAAGAAAAAAGAGCTTGAAAATGCAATTTCAGATGCCAAAAAGGTGTTTGACAACCAAGAGGCGAGCGTTGCGGAAATAAATTCCGCGCGCGAAAGCTTGATTTCAAAGTTTCAGGGTATGGCACAGGAAATGTATTCACAGACTGCGCAACAAACACAACACTTTGATAATCAAAGAAATAGTGCGGCTGATTCGTCAAACACAAAGAACAACGAAAATATCGTTGACGCGGATTTCGAAGTTGTCGATGATGACAAAAAATAGAACTTTAATCTAAAGGATATGAAGATTATGAAAAAAATTATTAGACCGTTGGGGAATCGCGTTCTTGTCAAAAAGATCGAAGAGCAAGAACAAATTAAAGGCGGGATCATAATCCCCGATGCCGCCAAAGAGGCTTCTCAACAAGCCGAAGTTATTGCCGTTGGATCTGGAAAGAATGATGAGGGCAAGGTTATCGAATTCGAAGTTAAGGTTGGTGACCAAGTTTTGGTGAGCAAGTATGGCGGGACCGAGTTTAAGCAGGAAGATGAAACTTTTGTGATTTTCCGCCAGGACGATATTTTGGCGATTATTGGTTAATTGAAACTTAAGGAAATTTATTATGGCTAAACAGTTAGTATTTGATGAACA
>JAITOW010000056.1 GCA_031289835.1 Puniceicoccales bacterium
AACGTCAATCATTATGCGAAAAAATCTCTAGCAGTAATACCAGGAAAGTAAAGTATTTTGCATTTTTTATTTTTTTAGAAAAAAATAAAAATATAAGCGGCGCCTTTCTTTTTGCTAAAAAACAATGGCCTACTTCCGCGAAAACCAACGGGCAAACAACCTTTTAACTTTCGTTTGGTTTACCTTGGCTTACCCATCGGTTTCGGTCCAAAACTCGCAAGGAAGGTCATATGGGTTTTCTGCTTCCCCCTTTGCCCGCGCTGGTCGTATTTTTCGTATACACTTTTGCCATCGGGGTTATGTGCGGCTGGAATGGAAGACTTTACCGCTGCCACGATGGAGCTATTTTCGTCGTATCCAGGCGGTACACTGGTGCTGACAAGCTCCGCGACTGCCTCCCTACAGCTTTCCGTTGTCATGTCGAACACCATTTCGTAGGTTGCGTTAAAGTTTCCATCCATTTCCATCTTCACATCACGTCCAGCTGCACTCACAAGATTGATAACAAAGGTACATAAATTAGGATCATCAGCCATGTAGGACCTCGGAATTAAACCAAAGCAAGTAAGTGAGTTCCCCGAGCCCGTGAAATTTTGCATGTACACCAAGAATGCGGGGAGGGCCTTGTCTCCGTATGCCTCCCTAAACTGGTTTAAAATGTATTTTGTGTACTCTTTCCCGTCATACTTTTTTTCATTTCCCCCAGTTTCTTCACGGAATCTCTTCCCTCCGCCTCTGTTAGAAATCACTTGGATCCCATTTGGCAATTGCATGTCTGGAACTTCACACCTGCCTATACCATCCTTTACGAAACAATGAGCAGGAAGGTTGTTTAAAAGTTTATCTACCGCCTCATCCTGTTCTGTTTGGTTATCTGAAAATAAAGCCTCGGTTACTACCTCGCAAAGCTTGTCGTGATCATATCCTGAGTCAAGGTATGCTGGCGGTAATCCATCAGCATTTTCGAATGACTTCCTCTGAGATAGGTCAATTTTTCCGTTTCGCTTAATTTTATCGGCCATATCTGGGCGTCTTTTGGAGAGAACAGCATCCGCCGGCGCCTTTTGTCCATCGGGAGTCCCCGCGATGAATTGTGCATTAAGTTGCACTTCTTCTGCTTCTTCTATTTTTTTCATGACCTTTTTACAGGCATCAACAGTTGCCTGATCAAGAGATCTCCCGTTTTGGACAAGAAAATCTTTCACTGCCCCTGTGAAGCTTTCGACAGTTCCTTGATCAGATTGACATATATTTTGGAAAGAAGCATCCGAAATCCCATCCATTTTATCCAAATATTTTCGTAAAAGATCTGCATCCGCGCTACCACTTTGAGCTTGATCCCACCTTTCTAGCAAGTCTCTGAAGAAATTCAACAAAGCTTTAAGAAATCTAGGTGTTTGCTGAGAGTTTTGTTCTAGCCGATCGAATAATGCTTTGGCATTTTGTCCAACAACATTGACAGAACGCTGGTCGAGCTCTGTATCAGTACTCATAGATGTTTGTTCGTTCCCAGGTGGAATGCCAAGCGCTTGGGGGTTCGCGGGTTGAATCGACGGAGAACTACCTGTTTCCGGCGTTTTTCCAGGTTGGTCTGGGGCTGTTGTTGTTGTTGTTGAAGGTTTCATAGTGCCGTCCATTGTACAGGCCAAATCGAGAAAATCAACTTTTTTTTAAAAATGGCGAAAGCAAAAAGTACTATTTTTTTCTAAAAAATGAAACGACGGATCCTAGAATGGATTTCTTTTCCTTCGCAATTGGTTTCGTCGATTTATGTATCTTTTTAGCATTGGCATTCTGCGGGTTCCCGGCTAAAAGGTTCCCTAAAATTTCACCATAATATTCGGGGCTATTGGCGACATCGCTAACACTTGTTCCGAGAATGCCGCAGATTTCTCCCATGTGAATCAGCTTAAGTGGAAAATTTTTTACCAGCATATTTGCTAAGTTTTGCTTCGCTTCGGACAAAATTGTTTGAATCGATGCGCTTCCCAATGGGATCTTCATGTTGCACAGCTTGCTTGCCAAAATTTTTATGTCGGTGGCCAGATCGTATTGCTCATAGGCGTGGGTTTCCGGTTCGCCGTAAATTACCAACTGCAGGAGGTTGTGCCGTCTGGCCGACAGATCGTGCTTCGGAGAAAGAGGGTTATTGAAATCAAAGATGCATGGGAATCGATCGAGGTGCAGCTTGGTATATTCAAAGAACAAGTCCGACTTTATCGGTACCCAACGGCCGTGCTCCCCGTCTATTTCAAGGTTTGGGATCTCCCAATAGTGGAAGATGGTATGCCCGTTTAGCATGTGCACATAGTCGAAGTTTTCTTCCTGCATGCCGAGAAGATTGCGTATGAGCTCGTACCCGTCGTTGTACATCTCGTTCCAGCGATAGGGAATTTGTGAGCTTTTCAGGCCGTGCTCCAAATATTGGCTCGGTGGCAAGCCATTGTAAACCGTAGCCTTGCTGAACTTGTTTAGGAAAAACAAACGCTGATTTCCCCAAACTTCACTGCTAATTTCTTCGCACAGAATATCTGCCGTTCCACCGATAAATATTCCAAATTGCCGGGCCCGTTCGATGAGATTCCTAAGTGATATGTGGGTTAAAAATTGGGCAGTTTTTTCGAAAATTACCCTGTCGAATAACTGTTTGCTTATCACGCCGCGTGATTTGCGATCGTAGTTTCTTATATCATCCGGCCATGAGCAAAACTCCTTGGTGCCGATATACTTGCCCAATGCCGAAAACAGTGCGTAATTTTGCAGCCAGTGGTCATTTTTTTGCTCAAATTCGACAAAACCTGATAAAAGTTCGCGATTTTTATGATCGATGCAGTGTTGTACGGTGGCATCGATAAATTCCAAGCGAGAGTTTGCCCCGTTACTTTTAATTTTGAACCCCACTTTTTCGATCATTTCATCCGAAATTAATCGTGGTTCCTTGGCAAACATGGACACATTTTTAAACGAAATTTCGTCCACAGCGTTTATGTTTCCCAGTTCAAAAAATTTCACTCCGGCGGTTTGTAAAAATGACAATAATTTTTCCACAATTCCGAAATGAAAGATCCGTTTGTTCCGCCTATCAATGAGATCGAGCCTCACGCCGAAATTTTGTCCAGCGGCAATTTTTTTCAAAAAAGTATCACGCTTGTTGCCCATTTGCCTCCATGATAGCTTTCTTTTCCAAAATTGGAACTTTTTTCT
>JAITOW010000003.1 GCA_031289835.1 Puniceicoccales bacterium
ATTTTTGATGGGATTTTTCATATATGGTCCCCAAACCTTAGTTGGGCTTTCCGGCGCTGAATTTGGCTCTCGCCGTGCCGCTGCGACTGGGGCTGGCTTGACGGGCCTATTCGGCTATCTCGGTGGAGCTGTATCCGGTTCGGGAGTGGGAATAATTGCCGACAAATGGGGGTGGAATTCGGCATTTTTATTTTTCCTCCTGTGCGCCGCTGCCGGTGCATTTTTCTTCATGCTGAACTGGGATAAAACTTCGCAGAAATACAAAGTCAAGGCCTAATCTGCCATGCGTTGGAAGTGTACATGTGAATATGATGGCACGGGGTTTAACGGATGGCAGAGTCAACCAAATGGAAATACCATACAGGATCACATCGAAAATCGCTTGCACTGGGTTTTTGGCCAAAAAATCGGCATTCATGGCAGCGGACGTACGGATGCCGGTGTGCACGCTCACGGGCAAATTTTTCACTTCGATGGCGAATGGCACCACGGTCCAGATAAGCTTTTGCGGACATTTCGCTGTGGCCTTCCCAGCCCGATAAGAGTCACCAAGGCTGAGGAAGTTGGCCATGATTTTCATGCGAGATTCTCCGCCAGTGGAAAGTGCTACAAATATTATTTACTCGAACACTTTCCCGGCGCATTCAATTACCGATATAATTGGTGCTTGGGTAATGGGCACCTTGACTTCGAAAACATGCAAAGTCTAACAAAGCCTTTCCATGGCAAACACGATTTTTCCGCATTTTGCGCAAATCATGGAGATGGATCCATCCAAAATCCCATCAAAACGATATGTGAGATGAATTTTGAAAAACTCGACCGGGGTATCGTTTTCACGGTGATCGCCGATGGATTTTTATACAAAATGGTGAGAATGCTCGTGGGAAGCTTTGTCACGTTCGGCCTGGGAAAAATCAGCGGCGAAGCCGTGCTTGACATGCTTTTCACTGGTACGCGCAAAATCAACATTGATGCCGCTCCTGCACGTGGACTGTTTTTGCATTCCGTTGACTATCCCAGTCCCGCAGAACCTACGCTTCCCATCCGCTTAAAATCCCCATGAAAACATCGGATTTTCGACCTTTTGGCTAGTTTATTATGCGTACGAAGGTTACTCAAAATTGCGCCAACAATTTTTCCAGGGAATTTGTATCCTCCACAAATGACCTTATGCCTTCGGATAACTTTTCGGTAGCCATTTGATTTTCGTTTAGCAAAAATCTGAACTCCTTTTCCGATAGCGAATTCGGAAGATTCGCCGGTATGATAGCGTTGTTTTCGATCCGCCTATCCACCTTGAAAGTAGCAGATTGCAGCTCTTCCAAAAATTTTGGTCCTATGGTCAGCAGGTCGCAGCCCGATAGCGACACTATCTCGCCGATGTTTCTAAAGCTTGCCCCCATGACCTCAGTCTCGTAGCCGCGGGTCTTGTAGCACTTATATATGGTTTTCACGGAGTTCACCCCTGGATCGTCTCCGGAAAAATCGATTGACGGGTTGTTTTTGGCATACCAGTCTAAAATTCTGCCCACAAAGGGTGATATCAGAGTCACGCCGGCCTGGCCGCAGATCAACGCTTGCTCCAATGAAAATATCAGAGTCAGGTTGCAGTGTATGCCCTCCCGTTCCAAAATTTTCGCAGCTAGCACGCCTTCCCAAGTCGCAGCTATTTTCACCAAAATGCGTTCCCGGTCGATGCCATTGCGCTCATATGTGGAAATGATATTTCTAGCCAAATCAACCATCGACTCCGCGTCAAAGGAGAACCTGGCGTCGATTTCCGAGGATACCCGGCCGCCTATTATTTTAAGAATTTCCACACCGAAACCGGCAACAACGGCGTTCATACGCTCCCCCATTGACCGATTTTTTGATTCGTGCAACGCTTTATCTATTATAAACCTATGCCGTTCCTGCTGCGCAGCTCTGAGTATGAGAGACGGATTCGTGGTAGCATCGCGGGGACGGAACTTTTGCACCATCTCCAAGTCCCCCGTATCGGCAACAACAATGCTATGCTTTTCCAACTGTCCCAGTGATGTTTCCATGGCAACCTCGGGGATCAGCGGATGAAAACGCTGGCGATGAACAACATTAAAACGGTCCCGCTGTGAAAACCCATCGCCTGGTTTAAAGATCTGTTTTTAAGGGCTATCATCGATAGCATGATCCCGAATAGGGTAAGTTTTGCAAATTGAAAAATTTTAAATTCATACAAAAAGCCAAACAACATTGGAATGATACACCTAAACCCGCTTAATATGCCGATATTTTCGCCATTTACCTTTGCCGCCAAGGGTATTTTTATGTGCACATAGGCGAAAAACATCGATGAAGCAATGATCGCCAAGGCTGGGTTGCAAGCCGTATAAAATGCTCTCAAAATGGCCCCACGAAATAGTATTTCCTCGAAAATTCCGACTACGATTGAACTTAGAACAAATTTTGGAAATTTTCTAACAAATAGGCATAGCGTTTCCGGGTTGCATGTTACATTTGTTCCATTGATTAAAGCTTCAATTCCCGCAACCATAGTTGCAAATAACAAGCCAATGCCAATCCACCTTAGGATCAATTTCGAATTTCTAAAATTACACCCTATCTCGGATAATTTTTTTAGGCCGCATTTTTTAAAAAAAAATGGCAGTGAAATAAGTGCCGTTACCAGCATAATTCTATCATAGATCTTGCAGATTCCCCTCCTCGCCATGCGTTGGGCAACGGAACTATCCATATTGCTTAGAAGCAAATAAATTGGCCCGGATAGCACTGCGGCAATAAACAATGCCCCGAGGAATAGGACGAGTAAGCAAAATATTCCTCTGGGAGAATGCTCACCTTTGTCAAGCCCGAAAAGTATGAATGTTTTATCCCTTTTCACGGCAAAGGAACTACTTTGCGCCTTTTACAATGTCAAATTAAAAAAATTCATTTAATATTTAATATTTGACAATTTTGCGATGTGATGTAGCTGTGCTCGTATGATGAAAAAGTCATTCCTTGGGTTTGTCTTAGTATTGGTGTGTTCGTTTGCTTTTTGCCTACCAAAAGACGAGAGGTTGGTTGTGTTGACATGCGCCGACAACCCTCCCTATGAATTTGTGAGCTCCGGTGTAATTGTCGGGTTTGACATCGATTTGGCCAAACTCATTGCGAAGCGTCTACATAGGCAGTGTGATATAAAGGATATGCCCTTTGCTTCCGTGATACCCTCCCTGCGTGCCAAGCAAGGTGACATGGCTATTGCGGCAATTACACCCACCGATTTGCGCAAGAAAAGTTTGGACTTTTCCATACCCTATCAAAGCAATGCCAGTGCATTGGTAATTGTTAAAACCGAGGATTTTAGCAATGTTGAAGGGGGTGCCTATTTCCCCCTTGAGTTGCTTAAAAAACGCATATTGGGAGTGCAATTGGGGACGCACCATGAGGCTGACATCAGGGAAGCTGACATAGAAGGTGCTACGATTCGCAGATATGACAGCGTGAGCAATTTGGTTGCCGAAATGGAAAAATCTGTACGTAATGTGGGAACGTTGTATGGCATTATCCTCGGAGTTCCGGAGGCTAAGGCAATAGTCGGCAAAAATGAAAAGTTGGCCTTTTATAAACTGAAGTTTGAGGATTCCTTTGCCATTGCTTTCCCAAACGAATCCCTTCTAGTGGAGGATATCAATCGCATAATAAACGATCTAGTATTGGAAGGTAAGATTTCGGAATTGGAAAAAAAGTGGGGAATTTCAGATTAGGTTCGATCTATGTTTGAGGGATTTCGGCAAATTTACGGTGAGATACCTTATATTTTAAGCGGCGTGGGAGTTACCCTTGCCTATGCCGTCATTGCCGTCGTTTTTGGTTTTTTTGGTGGTATAATCATTGCAACCATAAAAACCTCAAATAGTCGCACACTCCAGTGGATTGGAGCCTTTTATACTTCAATTTTTCGGGGAACTCCCCTGCTTTTGCAGATGTTCATAATATACTTTGCAATCCCCCAGGTTTTAGGCATCTGTATTTCAGCTTTTGTTGCGGGAATCATCGCGTTTTCACTGAATTCCTCCGCTTACATATCGGAAATAATTCGCGCCGGGGTTAATAGCGTCGATCATGGGCAATATGAGGTTGCGAAAGTGCTCGGATGTTCGAAGTTGCAGATAATGAAGGATATAATTTTTCCCCAGGCGATTCGAAATGTGCTTCCATCCCTGGTTAACGAAACGATTGACCTGCTGAAGGAATCGGCTTTGGTATCGGTAATCGGCGAGGCTGATTTATTGCGGCGTGCCAATATAGTTGCCAGCGAACACTACTTATACCTTGAACCGCTGCTAGTCGCTGGGATGTGCTACTATGTCCTAGTCATGGCCCTGAGTGCTCTTGCCAAGCTCGTTGAAAAGAAACTGTCATGTTAGAAGTAAACAAGTTGAATTGCAAAATTGACGAAAACACAATTTTAAGTGACGTTTCTTTTAAAATCTTATCCGGCGAAATTTGCGCGATAATTGGTGGTTCCGGCGCAGGAAAAACTACAATTTTGAGAATATTATGCGGGTTGGAACAACGCTTCACGGGCAGCGTCTTGGTAGACAACAAAAAAATTGAAAAAGGAACAAATTACTTTGGTTTAGTGCCACAGGGATACTCGCTTTTCAACCACTTTACTGCTATGGATAATGTTGCCTATGCTCTGCGAAAGGTGAAAAAATATTCCAGGCAGCAAGCATGCGATATCGCCACCGAAAGCCTGACAAAATTCGGACTGAAGGATAAGTTAGATTGTTATCCGTCAAAATTATCGGGCGGGCAGAAACAGCGCGTTGCAATTGCCAGGACCATTGTCATGGAGCCAAAAATATTGCTATTCGATGAACCGACCTCGGCTTTGGATCCTGAGGTTACGCGTGACGTCATTGAGACCATTAGAACTCTGTCCACAACCGGAATTCCGATTTTAGTTGTGACGCACGACATTCCAATGGCGCGGCGAGTTGCGACGCATGTTATATTTTTGGATAATGGCATCATCATCGAGGATTGCAGTGGCAAAGAATTTTTTGCCAATCCCCGATCAGATCGCGTCAAGTGCTTTTTGAACGAAAACATCTAACCATGTCAAAGATATTTTTAATATTTGTCATGACTGCGGCATATGCTTGCTGTGCGTCCGGTGGGCCATTGTCCAAGTTCGAGGTCACGGGTAGGAAGTTCGGCGAAGCGAAAATTTTAAACGAGAAGGTTAAATGCCACAGTTTTGCGAAAAAAGACGACATTCGCATGGAAAAAATTAACAGGTATCAATTCAGCAAATCGTGCCAAAGTCGCGGGAAAATTACCAGGGTACGAGCCGGCCGCAGATAACATGAACACGAACACCCCGCGATTTTACACATCCCTGTGTTCGGAAGTTGGTGATGTGTGCGATTTTATAGGCTCAAATCCAGGGAAAAGGGTTTGCTTATTGTGCGGCGATTGCTCCAGCAATTTTTATTCGGCAATTACTTCCGAATTGGACTATCGAGGCATCAAATATGATGATTTTGTGGGACATCGGAAGTTCGCTTGTGTAGCTTACTTGGAAGTTTTTAGGCATTGGACTTCCTGGCAAGTTAGCCGGGATATTTTCGCTTTCATAAAATTTTACCAGGATTTAGTAGCCCAGGAAATTTGCCGATTCGACGAATTTAATGCCATAAACAAAAAAATTAATTCCCTGCTATATCGCTACCTAATTCCAAATTGTGATGTGTTTTTCAGAGCCCTTGAAGGGGAGAAATTTTTGCAAAATTTTCTTGGCAAATATGACTTAAAAAAAGAAAGAGTTCCGATTGCAAGGTTTTTATTTTCTCTGAAAATCGCTCTCGGTGAATTCTTGTCCGAAGACTTACTTGGCGAATTGGACGCTGAATTTAGTCCCTACGATCAAACAAGTTACGAAAATTTCGCAGTTCTCGCTAAGGTTGCGGAAGCGGTGTTCAAATCGTACGAACCCTGTAAAAATCGTGAACAAATTTCCAATGTCGCCATAGCAAGTTCGCCAATGGCCGCGCGCGATGAATACGACTTATGCGTCTGTTCGTTTACGGATCGTCAAAATTTCGACAGATTTGCGGAATACATTTTAGTCAAAAAAAAATGCATAATAACTTGTGTGGCAAAAAGTTACAACGAAGTGCCGGATTTTCTAAAGCAAATATCTTTCACTTCCATTGGCAAAATTTTAAACGCCGATGATTTTCAAAATTATCTGATAAAAAGAAGCCACATCGGGCCCTATCAGGGTGCTGATGCAAGTATTTTTCAAACAAAAACTGCCCATGATTCTCGAAATAATGCGCGGGAAAAGTTCGATGAATATTCTTACATGATCGACCTTGAAAGTATGCATGGTATCGCCTGTAAGACCGTTGAATTTTTGTTGAAAAACCCCGCGAATGCATTTTACGATTACGTTTTAAAGCTCGAAAGCGTGCATTTCTGGCTCGACGTTGGAGCTAATAAAAAAATTTTCCTCGGCTCACTAGTACACGAACTTTTAAACGTGGGCGAGTACTGCTGTGCCACACCCACGCTGGAGCAATTTTGCTTGCTGATCGATGGAAAATGGGAGGTTCTCTGGAAAGAAATGGCAGCGGCATACTCCGCCGCTGGCGCGGATGTTAGCTATTTTGTTCTGGAAATTTTCCACCTCGCAAAGTACATGGCATACAAGTTCGCCGCCAAAATTATTTTCCTGGGTTATAAGTTTATGGCGACGGAGGTGAATGTCCCTTGCTGTTCCATATCGGGCGAAATCAAGCTGACCGGAAGAATTGACTGCATTTTGTCCAACGAAAACTTTGCCTTGAACCCAAGTGCGGCCATAAATATTTTTGATTTTAAGACCAGCAAGTACAACGTGTTAAATTCGGCAAAAATTTCTTCGCAGCTCGCCGAGTATACTGGGGTTCAACTGTACATGTATGGCTTAGCTTACAAAAGCGCGGGATTCAATGACGTTGGTGTACAGGTACTTCAATGCGATTGCGAGGATGTTTTACCGGTTAACATGAACGTGTTTTTGAATGAAGGGGGGCAAATTTTTGCCGAATTGTCGCGGATGTTTCAAAGCGGCATTCTCGGAGAAAAGCCTGTCAAATTCACTTCTAATCTGGCAAATTTGCCGCTCGCCACCGCAATGCCACCCAATAATGTCGTGGAAAGAAAACTAAAAATTACTTGAACAGTAGCAAGATCTCTTTTTCGGACAGGCCCCTAGATGTGCCGGTTGACAGCCCGTGCAAGTGCAAACTCCCTATCCTAGTGCGGTACAACTTTTCCACAAAATATCCGAAATGCTCAAACATCGTGTGAATTTCGTTCTTTCTCTCCTGAGATAGGACCACTTCAAAGGCCATGTTTTTCAAGTTTCCTTTCCCTATGGGAAACATTTTGTCAAATTTTCTGAATTCCCCGTGATCGCTTATTCGTTGGAAAAATCTCGCTTTCACCTCGTCACTGAGCGGGCGCGAAATTATGACTTCGCAGTGTTTTTCTACACTGGTTGATGGATGTGAAATGTTCTGAACAAATCCGCCGTCGTCCGATAGGGGCATGAGCCCCGTCGTATCTTTGTCCAACCTACCACAAAAGAGTGATCGGCTTTTGCAGTAGTGTCTGGGGACAAGATCGAAAATCGTCTTCTCGTGGAATTTGTCGTAGTGCGAGCAAACGTAGCCATTGGGTTTGTTCAACATCAGGACTAGCGGTGTTTTCGATCTCAGCGAAATTCCATTGGAGTCGATTTTTTTGCCGTTTGCCTTTACAATATCTTCCGCCGTGTCCACGGAATCTCGTATGGACGCGACTTTCCTGTTCATCGTCACGCACAGTGAACTAATGAGCTCTTCGGCTTCACGCCTGGAGCATAACCCGCAGTGAGTCAAAAAAATTTGCAAATGCATCACCTCGCCATTCATGCTCCTTTGAAATATAATTCATGGTCGTTTTGGAATACTAATGGAGGAAAAATTTGTGGACATCACCACCAGATCGTGCAACGTGCAAGAGGCATGTATCCACGCTTTTTCTTCGAGATAACTCATAGATCGCCCAAATCTCAGGCCAGGGGTGGCAGGTTGGTGACTCCGCACGGGGTTGTTAGCACGCCGAATTTTATTTTTTGCGGAACAAAGGGCACCATGAAAGCGATAACGACGGAGCAACTTGAGGCCGTTGGCGCTGAAATCATGTTCTCAAACACCTATTATCTATGTCTTCAGCTCGGGGCGGACACCATCGCAGAGAACATCGGACTGTACGGGATGATTGGGTAGAACAAGCCAATACTGACCCACTCCGGAGGATTTCAAAGTTTTAGCTTCAGGCACGCTTGTGTGGCAGAGGAAATAAAGGGAAGGCGAAATTCTACGGCCGCAAACAGAAAAACTCTAATTAGGATAACCGAGGAGGGCGCATATTTTAGGCCATACATCGGCGGGCGTATGCACTGCCTTTCGCCGGAAATTTCCATCCAAACTCAGCAAAAAATGAGTGCCGATATCATTTTAGCGCTCCACGAATCCACGCCATTTTACGTCAACCGCGAATATACCGCCCGCTCAACGGACAGGAGTCATTGCTGGGCAATGCGCAGCCTGAGGGAGTTTAAGTTCTTAGACAACGATACCCAGGCAATTTATAGGATCATCCAAGGTGGAATTTACGACGATTTGCG
>JAITOW010000025.1 GCA_031289835.1 Puniceicoccales bacterium
TTATGGCATAGCGCGATGCTTTGGATTTTCCCCTCGGAAGATCATGGAATTGAATGACATGGATAGGTCGTCGAAGTTATATGTCGGTCAGACGATGAAACTTCCCGGAAAAATTTCGAAGGGCGAGTTTAAGCAACCCGTTAAAAAAAGCGACGTCAAAAGGAGCGATACTATTAAGTATACCGTTGAACGGGGGGATTCGCTGTCAAAAATTGCCAGGATGCATTCCATGAAAACCTCTGAGCTTAAGGAACTTAACAACTTATCGAGTGATTTTATTCGTGAAGGGCAGCAGTTGGATGTCCATAAGCCAAAATGCCACATAGCCAAAGGAGCATCCACCGATGTCAAAAAGTGTGTTCTAGATGCGGATGGTTTGTACGTCATCCAGCAGGGCGATTCGTTGGACCGGATTGCTCGCAGTTTCGGGGTTAGCTCCAAGGCTTTGAAGGAGGCTAACGGGATCGATGATCCGCTAAAGTTGCAAATTGGCAAAAAATTGATTATCCCTTCCAAAAGCCATGTTTCCGGCCCTACAATTCAGCAGGGTGGAACCGCTACGGTTTCCAAGGGAGCGGGAAGTGGTGCTTCCGGTGCTGCTCAAAGCAATGCGGATTCCGACGATTTTTTTGAAACATTTGATAGCATTAAAGTTTTTGAAGTTGGAAATTAGTGAATATTTTTCTGGAAAGGTTACGTAGGTGCATCTCCCCCGATAAAAGCCTAACTTGTTTAATTGCTTTGCTTTGTCCGGTTGTTCTTACTTTTATCGGGCTAGTTGTGTTGGCTAGCGCCAGTTTGTCGTTTTACAGAAGTGAATCGCTGTTCTTTAGGCAATTATTCTGGCTTCTAATCTCCTTGATTTTTTTTCTAATTGGGGCATTTTTGGACCTCGATTTTGTCAGGAGACACATAGCCAAAATTTTAGTTGCATTTTCCGTTTTGCTAATATTGGTGTTAATTCCGGGAATTGGGCGTTCCGTCAATGGTTCGCGGCGCTGGATCTCGATCGCCGGTATAAATTTTCAGGTTTCCGAGTTTGCTAAGATAGTTTTGATCATGTGGTTAGCCAATTATATCAGTCTTGCTAGGGGTGAAATTAAATTGTTTGTTAGGGGGATGGTTAAGCCATTTGCGGTGGCAGCCTGCACAAGTGGTTTAATTTTGCTCGAGCCCGATTATGGAACGGCAATTTTGCTCGGAGGAGTTTCAATATCGCTACTATTTTTGTATGGGGTTAGAATTTTTTACATCGTTGGAGCGGTGGTAGCAGCTTTAATTTCCGTATCGGTTCTGATATTTTTCAACCCGGTGCGCATGCATAGGATCTTGGCTTTCATGGACATTGACTCCAATAAGCTCGGTGGTGCCTATCAGCTATGGCAGGGCATTTTGGGTTTCGCATCTGGTGGACTGTGGGGAAACGGTGTGGGAAACGGAAAGCAGCAGTTAGTTTACCTCCCGGAGGCTCATACGGATTTCATTTTGCCGATTTTAGGGGAAGAATTTGGTTCCGTTGCCGTTGTTTTTGTATTGGCTTTGTACCTCACGTTTTCTATCACCTGCATCGTGCAGGCAATGAGGATAAAGTCCACCTATCATTCAGCTATTTCTTGCGGAATTGCGCTGTTGGTCGCCTATCAGGTCATCATAAATGTCGGCGTTGTCTGTGGATTGCTGCCAACAAAGGGCATGGTTTTACCATTCATAAGCTATGGCGGTTCCAATTTGCTCGCCATTTACCTTATGTTAGGGATCTTGCTAAATTGTTTTTTGTTTGACCAAAATTTCAGTACAAAGGCCGAGTAGAATGAAAACATACGCCATAGCTTGCGGGGGAACGGGTGGACATATCGCTCCGGGAATTGCTCTTGCCGAACGGCTGCTCGAAAGAAATAACGAGTGCATCCTGGTTGTCAGTAAAAAAGAAGTCGATGATATTTTTTTACGTAAGTATGCCAATATCAGAAAAATATCCCTTTCGGCTTCTCCCTTTTCGAAGCAATTGTTCAAGTTTTCGAAATTTCTCTTCACTCAAACTTTTTCATTTTTCACGGCACTGTTTTTTCTTTTGAAAAACAGGATAAATTGCGTAATTGGTTTCGGCGGTTTCACAAGTGTCCCCGTTGTTTTAGCGGCATTTTTCCTGGGAAAACGGATTGTACTACACGAATCGAACCGAGTCATAGGTAAGAGTATTAAACTTTTGTCCATTTTTGCGGACGTCGTTTATCTACCCCCAGAAGTTAAATTTCAGGCGAAATTTTTGAACAAGAAGGTCAAAAATATCACCTGTCCGGTTAGGCGGGAAATCTTCAAATTTAGCCAACTGGCTGCCAAGGAAAGGCTTGGTATTAGTGCTAAACATCGTATGATTTTAGTTTTAGGAGGTAGTCAAGGTGCAAAAATTTTGACAAATTGGGCAGTCGAAAATTATAAAAGTTTTAATAAAAACAACGTTTGCGTGTATTGCATAAGTGGCAGCCGGGCCCCTAAAAATTTTGAGATAAACGGCAATAAATTTATCCCTTTCTGCAACGACATGAATCTGCTATATAATGCGGCGGACGTCATTATTTCGCGTGCCGGTTCGGGCACAATTTCCGAGGCGATAAGGTGTCAAAAAAAAATGATCCTCGTTCCGTTCAAATGTGCGGCCGATGGCCATCAATTGGCAAATGCCAGGTATGCGGAAAAATTGGGTTATGCAACATGCGTTGAGGAATCGGAGATTGGCATGCTATTAGCTAAAACTATGGATGCTTTAAGATCCGGTGATGGGAGCAGTGTGGCAACTTCCCCTGAAATTGACCCAACAAGTTTAATGGTTGGTGATATCGATGTGCCGCAGAGCATTTATATGATGGGTGTGTGCGGAGCTGGAATGGCCCCGTTGGCGATTTACCTGTCCGAGATCGGTTTCAATGTATACGGCTGGGACGACTTTCCGGACCTAAATGTCAAGGATATGCTTGTGCAACACAGGGTCGTTTTCATGCCGGATAGGGCATTGCCGCGCAAGTGCGATTGCGTCGTCGTATCGAGTGCGATCAATGTAAGGGCGGATGATGTGTGCATTCGAGCCAGAAAGCTTGAGCTGAGTGTTTACAGGCGCGGAGAATTTTTGGCGAGGATCATTGGGCATAAAAAATTATTGGCGATTGTTGGCTCCCATGGAAAAACTTCCGTTTGTGCGCGCATTGCTCAAATTTTAGCGTCTTCCGGTATGCATTTCGATTACCTTGTCGGCGGATTTTTTAAGGATAGCTCCGTTGCTCCGGCAAAGTACCATCCCGATGCGGAATGGGTTATTGCGGAAGTTGACGAAAGTGATTGTACGATCAGGAATTTTTCACCGGAAGTAACCGTTGCACTGAACTATGATGACGACCATATCGTGAATTACCGCGGAAGCGAGGGGTTAAAGGCGACTTTTTACGAGCTATTTGTTCGCACGAAATCGAAAATTTATGTAACCGCAGATGATGTCATTTTTAGTTCGATGGCATCGCAAATGCCCGAAAAATTTTCCCCCATTGAGGATTTGCCAAACAATGACTTTGTCAGTCGAAATGATCAAATTGCCCATTTCGTTGTTGGGGATCTTTTCAATGTGGAAGGGAATGAAATTTTTAAATTTAGCGGAGTGAAGCGTCGCAATGATTTGATGTGCAAGGTTGGAAATATTACCTTTCTTCAGGATTATGCTCACCACCCAACGGAGATTGAGGCTGTCTTGACCTATGTTCGGTCCCACTATCCCGATCACGAAATTACCATTGTTTTTCAGCCGCACAGGGTATCTCGCACGAAGCAATATTTTGAGAAATTTGCCGGTGTTTTACAAAAATTTGACAGTATTATCCTCGTTGAGGTATACTGTGCCTTTGAAGAGCGCTTGGGCGAAATTTCTAGTAGGCTTATCTATGACAGGCTGGATAATAACCGTCGGCTTTTCGTGGATGACATTGAAAATTTGGGCAATGAACTCAGCGGATATTGTTTGTCTCTGAACAAAAACAAGGAACACCTGATTTTGTTTGCTTGCGCTGGAGATTTGCTCAAGTACGCGAAGGTGTTTGTCGATGAATATCGTGCAAGCGTAATTTTCAAAGAGCTGGACACGGATATTTGTTCACTAAATATGCCACTCGGAACAAAAACCACCTTTGGGTGTAATGCCATTGCAAGGATGTTTGTTGAACCTAGAAGCGAGGAGGAGTTATTGAAAATTCTGCGCCTGTGCAGGGACTTAAATTTAGAATACACCATACTTGCAAGCGGCTCAAATGTTGTGTTTCCCGATGGAATTTATGGCAAAATTGTCATAAAATTGACAGGTGAATATTGGCAACAAATTGAATTTTTATCCGAAAAACGCTTGCGTGTTTATGCCGGAACAAAGTTGAATGACCTATCCACAAGGGCACATGAAATGGGTTTCGATTGCCTTGCATTTTTGAGATATATTCCCGGGACAGTCGGTGGTGCGGTGATCATGAACGCCGGTGCGCATGGGCATTCGATTTCCGAATTTGTGTCAGCGGTTTGCGTACTTGGTGGCAATGAAGTTTCGAAGATTCTTTCCAACGATGAGTGTGGCTTTGGATACCGTTCCTCCAAATTTGAGCGAGGGTTAATAATTATGTACACTGAGTTGGAGCTGAAAGATTCAAAGAAAGTTTGTAATGATTACAAAAAAGTGCGCCAATCTACACAACCGCGGGGGAAAACGTTTGGTTCAATTTTCAAAAACCCGGAAGGAGATTACGCGGGCCGCTTGATAGAAGAATGTGGGTTAAAGGGATATTGGAGCGGTGATGCGGTTATTTCCGAAAAACATGCCAATTTTTTGATAAATTTGGGAAAGGCGTCCGCGAATGATGTGGAGCATGTTATTGACAACGTGAGGTACGAGGTTTTTGATAAGTTTAATGTGTTCTTGGAAACGGAAGTGCTTTTTTTAAGAAAATGAAAGATGTTATAATTTTATCCGGAGGTGAGCGTTCATCCGAGCGCGATGTTTCTCTGCGTTCCGGCCGGATGCTTTACACTTCGCTATCAAAGAGTTTCAAGACGAAGTTGGTTGTTTACGACAGGGATGAGTTACCAAGTGACGTGGCAAAGCGCCGTGATGCCATAATATTTCCAATAACGCTTGGTGAATTTGGCGAAGATGGGGGTTTGCAAGCCCTGATGGATGAGGCGGGTTTATGTTACGTTGGTTCCGGGAGGGAAGCAAGCGCACTGTGCATGAACAAGTTTGCCACGAAAAATGTCGTTGCAAAAAATGGTGTTCCAGTGGTTGATGGTGTAAAGTTTACCATCAAAGGTAATAGGGCAATGGACCTTGATAGGTCACGCTTGTCGGGCGATTGTGTCCTAAAACCGAATGATCGAGGCAGCAGCATTGGCGTGAAGAAAATAGAAGCCAAAGACATAGATGCTGCGATTGCGGACACGCGCGATGGTGAGTTTTTGCTTGAAAAAAATATCCTGGGCAAGGATCTGACTGTGGGTGTGCTAGATGGTCAGGCGCTTGAGGTCGTAGAAATTTTGCCGAAACATGGATTTCTCGATTATAACAATAAATATACGGAGGGAGCGTCGGATAAAATTTGTCCAGCTCCAATCGGAGCTGAGGCCACAGAAAATGTAAAAAGATACTCTGAGATTGCCTATTGTGCCTGCGGTTGTCGCGATTGGGCACGCGTTGATTTTTTGATTGACGATTTCGGCAATGTGTTTTTCCTGGAAGTCAACACCATACCGGGCATGACGCAGACCAGTTTTTATCCAATAAGTGCACAGGCATCCGGATTTTCCTACGATGCCCTTCTCATTAAACTTGTAAATCTAGCAGGTGCCCGTTTTGAATCGTGATTTTAATTTTGCGGTTTATTGGGGTTTACTTTACTATAACTTCAATTTTCTTTAAGTGTTACTGTGTAATTTATGTTTAAGTGTAAGACTTTGTTATTGCTAGCTGTTATCATGTTCAGCGCCGGTGGTGGCGTGTGGGCTCAGAAAAAGATAGCGCTTCCCTTTGATGATTTGCCATGTCTGGAGAGCTATTCTCCTCTCGAAAAGGTGGTTAAAATTAACCAGAACATCCTTGATATCCTTAGGAAAAACAATATTCGGTCCGTAGTATTTGTCAATGAATACAAAATTCATCATAGAAATGAGACAAATGAACGCACAAAAATTCTAGAAAAGTGGCTTGATGACGGGCATGATATGGGTAATTCCACCGCCTTGCACAGGAGTGCGGCGAAAACAGACTTTGAAGAATTTAAAGCTGATGTTCTCAATGGAGAAAAAACTATCAGCCAATTACTGGCGGCTAGGGGAAGGAAAATACGTTTTTTTAGATACCCATACCTTGAAAAAGGGAAAAATTCACCAAAAACTGAAAAGTTTTTGAAAAAGCGTGGATACGTTATCGTAGGAGCTTCCATAGATCCCAAAGACTGGAAGTTTAACGCCCAGTATAGGGCAATCGCTGGGAAATATGGAATGGATTCCAAGGAAGCTAAGGCTATTAGGGACGCGTTTCTCCGCAATTTAAGGAAGGAAATAGAGGCGACGCTCATGCGACCAAATCCCGAAATTTTGCTTCTTCACGCTTGCACGCTGACGAGCACTTTAATCAATGATATAATTAAAATAATCAAACAAAATGGGTATGTTTTCTGCACGCTCGAAGAGGCTTTGGGAGAATATAAGCCATTGGAAAATATCGAACATTAGGAGGAGTGTGCCTTGAAAACGTATTTTTTTTAATTTTTGACGCATTATTTCGATTTAATTGAACGCTCCTTTTGTAGCTCCGCACATCTTTGGTTTAATGTTATTTTTCCAGATCCAAGGTTTTTTCTCGTTTTTTCTATCAGATTCACAAGAGCACGTTGCAGTTTCGCTAATGCCTCTGGTTTTAATGAATTAGAGATATTTTCGAAGGGGAAATTTTTCAAAATTTTTTTTGCAATTTCTTCCGCCATTTTGTTTGTATATTGTGTGTGTCCTCCCACATGAATGGAGCGATTATCTATGACCTCCCTAAGTGGAAGAATTGGAGCTTCCTCCGGCGGCTTCTGTCCAAGCTCAGAAACCTCCTCAAAAGATTCTTGGCCAAGCTTAATAACTTTACCGGAAAATTTTCGTTCAAGCGTACGGCATGGATGATTTGGAGAATGAAAGGAATCCTGCATCGTTTTTCCTACGTCTATACCTGCCGGCAATTCCATCAGGTTATACGTGGCATCCTGACTAATTTTAAGCAATCCTAGCCATTTTCCAAGCTTCTTGTCCTTAAACAACTCTTGGGGAATAATGTGGTGAATTTGTAATTGCACACCAGGTCGAGAAGGATAGTTCGGGCTGTATTGGCTTTTTTTCGTCCCAAGTGGGAATCTTTGTTCGATTTTGTTAGTTTGTGGACTTTGTAGAGCATTCGCAAATTTGCAAATTTTTAAAGATATCTGTGGAAGGGGTTTCAGCGTACGCTTCCAACCCCGAGGACCTTTCCTGTCGCAAAGTTTACGGCAAGCGCCCCCACTATTTTCCCTGAGGCAAAGTTCACAATGACACACTTTACATTTGCCACTCACTCGAGGATGAAGATTAAGAAATTTTCCACCTTCCCGGTCCGCTTCGGCACATTTAGTACAAGGTTTATTGCTTTGACGAGCTACACTTACTTTACGCATTTCAATTCCAAGATTAGATTCTCAAAATAAGAGTCTTTATGGGGATATTTCGTCAAGCATTTTTTATTAAAATTTACATAAAAAGTTCTATGATATTACTTTTAATAATAACAAAAATATCGAAATGCTCCGATGTAGCCGGCAAAAGAAGCAGTTGAAATGGCAATGGGAAGGTAAGGCTAAATGGGTGAAAAATTATGTTGCTATCCCTATGAATAGGAAAATTTTTCTTTTTTCTTGTAAGAATTTTTGGTATTTTTTACAAGCTGGACTTGCATATGACATCATCGCACTTAAGCCAAAAGAGGGAAGCACTAGTTTGTGTCATTCGGGCATTCAATGGTCAAAATTTTCCTGAAAGTGTTGACTCAATTTTGAACGAATTGGACAGGGAGGGTTACTATGACACATGTTACCACTCCGTTCAGCATAAACATGCCATTCAGCGCGCGTTAGTCATGGCGGCATTGGGTTCTTCGGGTGAAAATGACAGCGAAAATACTCCATTGTCAAAGTATGCCGGGATAGCCTTGGAGCGCACGGAACCATCTTCACCGCCACTTGCGGTGCTTGGCTGTGCGTGCAACGGCTGTGAACCAAGCCATATTTGCGTCCCCGATCTGTGCCAAAATTGTGTCACAAAACCATGCGTGGCGGCGTGTCGCTTTGATGCAATCCACAATGCTGGCAAAAAATCAGTTATCAATGTGCAGTGTTGCAAGAAGTGCAGGGCCTGTTTGCGGGGTTGCCCCTACGGAGCCATCTCAGAAACGGTTGTTCCCTGTGAGCACGTTTGCCCAGTCGATGCCATTAGCAAAGACGAGCGGGGGCGTGCGGTAATCGACTTCGATAAATGTATCCGCTGCGGAAAATGTATGGCGGCCTGCCCCTTCGAAGCCATACAAGTTCGGAGCCAGGTCATCGACGTGCTCAAGGCAATTAAAGCCAAAAAAAAGGTCATTGCACTGGTAGCGCCGGCATTGTTTGGGCAGTTTCGATGCACCGCTGGACAATTGCACACTGCAATGAAAAAAATCGGCTTCTCTTTTGTCTACGAAGTTGCAATTGGTGCGGAATCGACGTCATTCCATGAAGCCAAGGATTTGAAAGAGAAGCTTGGGAAGGGCGAAAAATTTATGACAACATCCTGCTGTGCCGCTTACAACAACTTGGTCAGCAAGCACATCAGTGAAATGAGGCCGTTTGTTTCCACCGCGGGAACGCCACTTTTTTACACCGCGGAATACGTTCGGCGGGAACACCCGGATAGCGTTCTTATTTTTATCAGCCCATGCTTGGCAAAATATGAGGAAGCGTTTGCCAATGAAAATGTTGGCTATATTCTAAATTTCGGAGAGATAGATGCGCTCTTTGAAGCGTTTGCGATTGTTGCTGGAGAGTGTGCCGAAGAGAAGTTTGCCTATGATTCAGCCCGAGAAACGAGGGAATTTTCGTTGAGTGGGGGAGTTTCACGGGCCGTTCAGAGCGTATTGGATGGCAACGGCACAAAGGTGGAATTTGCAACTATCAATGGACTTGATCGGGAAACTGTGAAGGATTTGAAACGCTTCGCAAAAGCAGGAGAATGCGATAGGGGAACCGTGTTGGAAGTGATGTCATGTCAGGGGGGATGCGTTGGAGGTGGACTGACCTGTTGCCCGGTCGCTGCTGCAACGAGACAGGTAAAAAAATACGGCGACGATGGAACATCTTTGTCCGATAAAAAGGAAAGGGGTTCTTGACTTTGGGATAAAATTGGATAGACTATCGTTGAATCAAATTAGGAGACTTATGGCAAGTAACGAAACATCAGATTGGGACTTGGACGTCCTTATACAAAAAGCTATGGACGCGCAGAGGATTTACGCTGCATTTTCACAGGAACAGGTGGATGAAATTTTCAGAGCTGCGGCCTCTGCTGCCGGTGAAAAAAGTTTCGAATTGGCGGAAATGGCAGTCAATGAAACCGGCATGGGTGTAGTCAAAGACAAAGTTACGAAAAATAAATTTGCGGCGGAATTTATCTATGACAGGTATAAAAACGAAAAAACTTGCGGTGTCATTTCCTACGATCCGAGTAGACGTTTAAAAATTGTTGCTGACCCGGTTGGACTGATAGCCGCAGTTACGCCGACGACAAATCCCACATCAACGGCGATTTTTAAGACATTGCTCGCATTGAAGACACGGAATGGAATTATCTTTTCTCCGCACCCGAGGGCAAAAAAATGCACCACTGCGGCGGCCAAAATTGTACTCGATGCGGCGGTCAGGGCGGGAGCTCCGCAGGGCATCATCGCTTGGATTGGCGAGCCAACATTGGAGTTGACCAATGCATTGATACAGCATCATCTAATTCAACTTATTCTGGCAACGGGTGGCCCTGGAATGGTCAAAGCGGCATATTCCAGCGGAAGGCCTTCCATTGGTGTGGGATCTGGAAACGCTCCAGCCATCATCGATGAAACGGCGGATATACCGGCAGCAGTTTCTGCGATTCTCCTGAGTAAGACGTTCGACAATGGCGTGATTTGCGCTTCCGAACAGTCCATAGTCGCGGTGGCTAGCGTCTATGGCACCGTGAAAGCTGAATTGACAACCCAAGGTGCGTACGTCCTCAATGAAGAAGAATCGGCAAAGGTCGGGAAAATAATCTTAAATGAAAAGGGTGCCGTCAACGCAGCCATTGCTGGTCAAAGCGCCCATGCCATCGGAAAATTGGCGGGCATTGATGTGCCAGCAAACACGCGGGTGCTTATTAGTGAAGAAGAATCCTGCACCGCTGAAAACCCATACGCCCACGAAAAATTGTCGCCAATTTTAGCCTTCTTCAAGGCAAAAAATTTTGAAGAAGCCGTCGACATAGGTGTGAAGCTGACATCACTTGGGGGCTTGGGTCACACGTCCGTGCTTCATACGAACACGGAAAATCAGCAAAGAGTTGACCATTTTGCGCTGAAAATGCCGACCGGAAGGGTCCTCATAAACGCACCAGCATCCCAGGGAGCAATAGGCCTGTGCAACGACGGCATCGCACCTTCTCTGTCCATTGGCTGCGGAACATGGGGTGGCAATTCCACAAGTGAAAACATCGGAATAAAGCACCTCTTAAACTATAAAACCGTAGCCGAAAACAGAAGCTGAGCCTGGGGTCGTCTTTTTGACAAGTGGACGTCAATCGAAAAGTGCAAGATACTAAAAATACCTGCCTTAGCTCGAATTTTTCTTGCAAGTTCAGGTTGAACAAGTAGAGCCTTCTTGTTGAAAAAGTTTTAAAGGGGAGAAAATAAATGGAAAGTAATGGTTCGTCATTCACGGGTGATTTGCCGCAAATTGATCCGGGAAGTGTGCATTTTATGGGAGAAAATGCTAACATAACCCCAAACGTAACAGATGAAATAAATTGGGAGCAATTGCAAGCTGAAGGGGGGGATATGGGCGGCCAGAGTTTGAGTGAAAGGGTAAGTGCTATCCTTAATAAAATATGCGAATCAGCTGGAGTCCTTTTTGGCGCATGTAAAGAGTTGGTACAGCGGGCAACAGCCCCAGTATTGGTTTCCGCCCTTTTAGCATGTGTACTAGACAAAGATGAAGCAGCAACTAAATCTCTACTCGATAAAGTCGGCTTGGGGGAGAAGATTACGCCTTATTATCAAAACGACAATACTATCCATTGTAGGTGTTTTTCTAAATGGAAATGGGATGGTCACTTCGTCCATTGTTTCTATTTATTAAATACTTAAAGTCGCTGCAGAACAGTTCTTGCCATCGGTGATAATTGTCACCGTACTGGCACTTTTATGGCAAGGAAAAGTACAGCCTAAAACAGCTATAAAGGTTGGCCTAGCTGCGTATGGTGCGCGGAGTATTTCGAGTCTCGCTCCGAGTTTCTATCGGCTTCCCCTTCAGGTACTTCAAGCAATACTGTCCATACTTCAAGCTATGCCCGAGGCGGTTTATGCACTTTTCGGTAAAAATGTTCTCGATGATTTAAAAAATATAGTTGAAGAAGTTTTTAAGAAGGTAACAACATTGCAAAAACCTCAGCGCGAATATCAAAGCCTCAACGATCCCGAGTTAAAATTGGGTGATGGCGAAATGGGGGATATTTTAAGTGCCCTTGCCATTGCTGGAGGTTCCAGGGGAGACGAAGTAGTAGGCAATTACTGCGAACTGAAGGAAAGTTTGAAAAAAAGAGGATATCTTTTAGTTGAACCAGGCAAAGACTTTTTAGAAAGGATTGGCGATGCGGAGAGCAAAGAAAAGATGCGAAGATTTTTAAATGCAATTAAGCTTAGCGAAAAACCATTTAAGTTTGAAAATGGGATAATCAAAACAGATTTTGGCATGCAAGCGACTGTGGTTTACGACCCGGACAAAAAAATGTTGCGTGTGTTTTATCACGGAACGGATTTTGACCTTACCAAAAGAGGGAGGCAAACAATTAAGGCGGATCTCAGCATTGCCACTGATCCGAATGGGCCGGGACGGATGGCCGACGATGCAATCGAACTGGCACAACTTGCGAAAGATGCATTCGGTGACAATAGCCGGTTAAGTGGACACTCCCTGGGTGGGGGATTGTGCCAGATAGCATCTGCGCATACCGGAATACCCGGTATTTC
>JAITOW010000036.1 GCA_031289835.1 Puniceicoccales bacterium
AAGATGCTTCATAAATGAAAAAGGAGTTTTGAAATGAGCGTAAAAGTTATATTCTTTGACACTGAAACAAACGGGCTTGATAGAAACAGCAGTGTACTGTCAATTTCCGCGTTAAAATGCGTTTTTAACGGTACCGATATAGATACAGTCCAAGCCCGTTACAATCGTTTCTACTTCCGGCGTCCGCCGGAAGTACCGGATGTACAGGCATTGGACTGTAACGGCCTGACCGATGATGTTCTTCGGGAGTACCGGCAAGGCGTAGCATATCCAGAATATTTCTGCGAGGATATTCAGAGCTTTAAAGATTTTTGTGCCGGAGCGATCCGTTTTGTGGGCCACAACATACAATTTGACGCCCAATTTCTTGAATTTAAATTAAAGCGGACTTTTTGCACCATGAATGAAAATACAAACATAATGAAGCTTAAAAACCGCAATGGTGGATTAAAACCCCCTAATTTAAGTGAAGCGGCGAATTTTTACCACATTGCTGTTGATGAGGATAAATGGCACGGCAGCGAGTACGATACTATGCTTACATACCAGATATTCAGAAAGATGCTGGTGCGGAAGAGATCGCGGGAGAGGGTGCTGGGGTTTTTGGGGTGAGGGCTGGAGAGATGGGTGGCTTCTTTATGCGTGCCATCCATATAACAAGTTTCGTAAAAGATTTGTAGAAATAGCTCAAGTGGCGGGATGGGGTACCGATAAGGAGGGGATATATAGACGAATTTCGTATATGGAACTGTATACGAAATTCATCTTTAAGACGATAAATGACACTGGGGCGCGAAAAATAAAGAGGGCGGTGTCATCGTGGCGTTGCCAAAACAGTATTAAGGAGTAGACTTGTGGAACAGAAACTGAAATTGCAGGACATTGCAGAATGGCAGTTTGCCGAAGACTCAGAAGTGACCCTGCCAAAAATGCAGCGTGGTTTTGTGTGGCATCCGGAACAAATTGAAGCACTCTGGGATTCTTTGTTGCGGAGATACCCTATCGGCTCTTTTTTGTTTTCAAAGACAAAAGAGGAGAAGTATTTGTTGATGGATGGGCAACAAAGGGCTACCGCGATAGCGTTAGGTTTTTTTAACCCTTTCGCAGACAAGATGAGTCCATGGTCAATTAAAGAAAACAGTGATCACTTACCTGTTGTCTGGATTGATATTAATCCGCCTCAGAAAAAATTGCCGGAAAGGAGCAAGTTTTTAATTCGTGTAGTAACTAGGTCTCATCCGTGGGGATACAGCGTTAATCATGAGAAACTGGGAATCAATGACAGAAAATCTGCACTTGAATTGTTTAAGCTAAACCCTAAAAACAAAGATATGGGATATACGCAATTCGCAAATACCACCTATTACCCTTTTGACGCTTGGTATCCAGTGCCACTTGCTTTTTTTATCAATGCTATCAAGGATGGCAATGTGAGCAAAGAGTCTGTATCTCAAGCCGTTATTGAAATGTGCGAAAAAAAACTCCCGGAATACTTTCATACTCAGCAAAATAAATTCAAAAATAGAGAGCAATTCATAAAAAAACTCGAAGATGATTTTCAGGAACATTTGAATAATATTAGTCAAAAAGTACTCAGTGCCATAAAAAGTACCACTATAAACTATGACACACTTGATGAAGCAGTTCTAAATGAAGAAGACAATGTTGGCGCCGAACAAGAATATCAAGGCATTTCAAGCGATTCTGAGGCTGAAAATCCTACGTTGTTTGTACGCATTAACTCTGGAGGTACTACACTCGGTGGGGACGATTTGATTTATTCGATCTATAAGGCTACCTTTCCAAAATCAAAAGAATTAGTCGAAGAAATAGGTATGGATTATATACCTCCAACGCAAATCATCTCCATTGCTTCTCGTATTGCATATTCTAAAGGCAAATATCCAAGACGGATGAGTGTGCAGGTTTTTCAAACCAACATCAAGAAAAAAATGTTTCAGAAGAATATGAATGTGTTAATTGGCTCGCCAGAAGACGAAGGTCCATTAAAAAAGCATTTTCAGTCCGCAGTTGATTTGTTATCTTTGAAAGATGTAGAAGGCTTTAATGGCGAGTACTCCGAAATGCCCCCTGTCCTCGTAAAGGAGTTTATTAAGAAATCTCAAGACTTGTTTCTATTCCTAATTTACTGGCTTTACAAAAACGATAAAAAAGAAATCACCGCTGACTCAAAGAGAAAAATTGTCGCCCGTTTGCTGATTTTCTCGTGGTTTACTTATGACCGAAGCAAGAAGACCATCGAGAAAACGGTCAAAGAAATATGGAAACAGGGAAACAACCCGGACTTTTGGGCACAGCCTATAAATAATCTTTTTGAAAGTAAAGAGCAGTTGTTCGCCATTCCGGTATCTCCTGATTTATTGAAAAAATACTATTTTTCCAAAACGGTGGAAAACCGTTTTTTTGATAACAAGGATGACCAATGGGAGCTTATTAAATGCAATGAGGGTGAAGCAATCCGGCGCTTCTATGAGAAAGAAAAAGTACACATGAAACCATTTTCTAAAAAAGAATGGCAGGAAAATGCAGAAGATAATTTTCAACATTTCGTTACAAATTTAACCGGAGGCTGGAGCTTGATCTTGTTTGCTCAAAAAGAGTATATCAACGAGCAATTTAAAGATTTCAACCAACTTGATGACTTGGATGATACTAATACCCCTTGGGATTGGGATCATATTTATCCTAATAGTTGGGTTTACAATCAGAAAAAACTCCCTCAAATAGTGCGTTCGTGGAATGAATGTGCCGGGAATTATCGTGTATTAGCTTTGGAGCAAAACCGAAGTGAGAATAATAATTTATCACCAGCAGATCGTCTCTCTAATTTACCTGATAATGATCCACCTTTAACCGGTGAGCAAATTCGTGAACTATCATTTGTCAATGACAAATCGAAATATGCCGATGATTGGAAGTATTGGAAAGACATAACTGACATGTTAAGGGGTGACTGGGATAAGAAAGACATCCTGAAGCATTACCGCGCTGTGGTTACCCGAATGCTCAATATCTATAAGCGATGGTGGGATGATTTGCAAATTTGGGATGTGCTGGGGTTGAAAAACAAATGATTTTGGGGATTCTGGTGCAAAACAGGCCCACTTATCATACATGGCAGAGTCGTCTAGCGTAGCTCGCCCTAACGTCATTTAACATACGATTCCCGCCTCGTGCCGGACAAGTGGCGCTACAGGCTACGAAAAACCGTGGCCGGGCTACGTCCCGCTAAAATTTAATGACAATATAGAATAAAAAATAAATCGAAAATAAAACATATCCTCATTCTGGATATGCCTATTTGGATTTAGCAAAGTTAGAAATAGTGTCCGCCGCCGTTCGTGTAACAAAATTGTAAAAGGCATAACTGCACATAACTATTTTAGGAAAGCCTTCGAGATTGTTTTCTTCTATATCAACTATAATTCTGCTGATACACGATCCAGTCCGCGAGAAGTCGCGTGATCTGGATAAACCCTGTGAGCTGAAGAATACCGAGCGCGAGAAATACGCCGCTTATAACGAACAGGCGCGTCGAAGGACGCTTTTTCCTAAACCAGCGCAATAATAACGGTATAAATGAACATGCTAAAAATAACGCAGCGGGGATAAGGCGAAGCGCGACGCTTTCCCCGTGCGCCCACTCGACAAAAAGGTTACTGTAACGCTGAACAGCGATGTTTATCATCTGAAAACGACCGAACATAATAAGAATGCCCAGTACAATAAGAAAAATACCGCTCACCTTGTGTATCAGGGGAAGCAGGCGTTTTATTTTTGCTACTTGCTTTAATGCGTGTTGCAGAAATACCGCGCACAACATAAAGGGAAGCCCCAGCCCCAGTGAATACGCGCTAAGATACACGACCGCCTTGAATAATTCCTCGCTTTGCCCGGCGAT
>JAITOW010000032.1 GCA_031289835.1 Puniceicoccales bacterium
CCCAAGCCTACCGAGCTCCCATTTTTCATGTTAATCTTGGCTCTTGCTACCATCCTATGAATTCCTCCTTAGCCTCTTTTCTTTCATGTTAATCTCAGTTTTGGCTCCTACTTTTTCGCGCTTACTTAGTGTGCTCGGCCACGGCTGATTCCTAGCTTGCCTTTGTTTTCCCTTTGTGGCGAGTGTGGCGAGCTACACAATTTGCCCACGGCCCTCTTCCCAATCCCGCTGAGATATACCACCTCTGAAATTTCCCATTTAAATGCTAAAATTTTTTAGCCGTAAAAAATGAAGCAATATTGAGGCATTGAAGTTTTTATGGCGCCACTTTTTCATCTCCCCCAATCACTCGCAAGCCCTGCGGTTATGTAGTTTGGTAGCTGGAGCCGAGAATGAGGCTCGAACTCATGACCCACGCATTACGAATGCGTTGCTCTACCAACTGAGCTATCTCGGCACTACTAAACTTTACGGTAGTACAAACGAGCATGAATAAATCAAGTAAAACTTGAAATTTTAAAAAATGTATGTCTTTGCCGCCAGGCGTGAACACATTTGTAATATTTTCTTGAACTCGCTTATAATTTTCTTGAAAAGCCCACTGTCCACATTAGAAATGCGCTTAGCTTTGTTCTTTGGGCTCTTAGCTCAGTGGTTAGAGCAGGGGACTCATAATCCCTTGGTCGTAGGTTCGAATCCTACAGGGCCCACCAGGCTATAATCCGTTTAACCACAGGCCTTGTGGGCAATCAAAGGGAAGTAAAATAAAGGCATTCATGTGTCTGCTGGTAACTTTCCCATGGTAAGATTGTACCTTGTCTTTGCCATGCTCAAATTTGGGCAGTTTATGCGAAGTTACAGTTTTCACTTGTCACGGTGCAATTATCTTGGCAAAGTTTGATCCCGTTATGAAGTACGTTTTTATCACCGGTGGCGTCGTTTCTTCGCTCGGTAAAGGATTGACTGCCGGTGCTCTCGGTGCCCTACTTGAGGCACACGGGTACGGAGTGATTTTGCAGAAATTCGACCCCTATTTGAATGTGGATCCGGGCACGATGAGTCCGTTTCAGCACGGGGAGGTGTACGTTTTGGATGATGGTGCCGAGACGGACCTGGATCTGGGGCATTACGAGCGCTTTACACACTCGAAACTCTCCAGAAATAACAGCATATCTTCGGGAAAAATTTATTCCTCCGTTATTAGAAAAGAGAGGCGAGGAGATTACCTGGGCAAGACTGTGCAGGTCATCCCCCATGTCACCGATGAAATCAAGGCGTGCTTCCGAGCGGGAGCTGGGAATTGTGACGTCGTTATTACGGAAATTGGCGGCACCGTCGGTGATATTGAAAGCCTGCCATTTTTGGAATCCATGCGACAATTTGCCCTGGAAGAAGGCAAGGAAAATGTGCTTTTCATACACATGACCCTGGTGCCCTACCTGCATGCCGCCGGTGAGGTTAAAAGCAAGCCATCGCAGCAGAGCGTTGCCAAGTTGCGCGAAATAGGCGTGCAGCCCGATGTTTTGGTGTGCAGAACGGAGGTTCATTTGTCGCGCGAAATCAGGCAGAAATTGAGCATGTTCTGCAATGTGGAGGAAAAAAGTGTGATCGAGGAAAAAGACCTCGAGCTCTCCATCTATGAGCTACCCGGAGCGCTGCACGGGGAAGGCTTGGATGACATAGTCCTTTCGAAACTTCACCTGCGAAACACTCCCTGCGACATGTCGATTTGGGAAAATATCATCGACAGGTTAAAAAATCCGGAATGTGCCGTAAAAATCGGGCTAATCGGAAAGTACAATGACCTGCGCGATGCCTACAAATCCGTAAACGAGGCTTTGACTCACGGAGGAATCGCGAATAATTGCACCGTTGAGGTTGTTTCCATTGACTCGGAAGACATCGAAAAAAATGGAGTTTCATGTTTGGAAAATTTGAACGGAATTCTTGTACCGGGGGGCTTTGGCAATCGCGGCATTGAGGGAAAGATTTTAGCGGCGAAGTTTGCCCGTGAGAACGATGTGCCATACTTTGGGATTTGTCTCGGAATGCAGACTGCCCTCATAGAATTTGCCAGGAATGTCGCTAAAATTCCCGACGCTAACAGCGAAGAATTCTGCGCGGATAGCGGTTCCCACGTTGTTTGCATGATCAATTCCCAAAAAACGATCGCGGAAAAGGGCGGAACGATGCGCCTGGGAGCATACGATTGTTTGTTATCTAAAAATTCGCTTGCTAGGAAAGTCTATGGAAGCGAAATTGTGCGCGAGCGCCATCGCCACAGGTATGAGTTTAACCCAAAATTTGATGCAATGTTAGTTGATAGCGGACTGGTAATAGCCGGCAAAAATACGGATACGGGATTGGTTGAAATAATTGAAAATCCTAATTTGACCTGGTTTGTCGCTGTGCAATTTCACCCGGAATTTTTGTCCAAGCCGATGAAACCCCACCCACTGTTCGCGGACTTTATTAAAATTGCAAAAAAAACGAAAAATTGTTAATTTTTTCTAAAAAAGCTTGCTTTTATTCAAAATTTTGGTTTTGATGATATGGGTATTTCCAGGCAACTGGGATGAACACAACTAATTTATGTTTTACTATGGAAACTACTGACCAACAACCTAAATTTAAAGGATTGCGGAAGATTTTTTTCCCAATAGAAACCTATGAGCTGAAGAAAGCTCTTCCAATGAGCATTATCTTCTTTTTTGTGCTGTTCAACTACACATGCGTGAGAAACATCAAGGATTCGCTGATCGTCACGGCACCGAATTCCGGCGCGGAGGTATTATCGTTCCTGAAGCTCTATCTGGTGATGCCATCGGCGGTGCTATTCATGCTTGTGTATGCCAAGGCTAGCGATATTTTGAGTAATGAAAAGCTCTTCTATGCGACGCTGAGTCCATTCATTTTATTTTTTGGAGCTTTTGGGTTTCTGATTTATCCAAACTTGGATATTTTGCATCCGGCAGCATCGACCGTTGCGGCATGGCAAGCAAACTATTCGAAGGCTTTTTATTGGCCTTTGGCGATTGTTGGAAATTGGTCATTTGCTTTGTTTTTCATATTGGCTGAGCTCTGGGGTAGTACGATTCTTTCGCTGTCATTTTGGCAGTTTGCCAACCAAATTTGTAAAATGTCCGAGGCTAAGCGATTCTATGCGTTTTTTGGCTTGGTCGGACAATTCGCATTGATATTTGTTGGTACAGTTGGCGAATATTTTTCCAAAGTCCCCGAAAATCTTCCGGCGGGAGTTGATCCGTGGGGTGTTTCTCTGCGCTGGTTGATGGGCATGGTGTTCGTTGCCGGTGTGCTGACAATGTGCATCTACCGCTGGATATATACCAATGTGTTAACCGATAAGAGGTTCTATGATAAGTCCGAGCTACCCGGCGTTTCGAGAAAAAAGAAGTCAAACGTCGGCTTCTGGCAAAGTTTAAAGATCATGATCACCTCCCCCTATCTCGGTTTGATTGCAGCATTGATAATTTGCTATGGAACAAGCATAAATTTGATCGAAGCTCTGTGGAAAGGGCAAGCTAAGATCCTATATCCGAATACGAACGATTTCAATATTTTCATGTCCCGCTATGTGACCTATACGGGCATTGTTTCGCTTATCATCGTTGTGATAGGAGGCAATCTTTTACGAATGCTCAAGTGGGTGACCGCAGCCATGGTTACTCCGGCCTTAATTTTCCTCGGAGGAAGTTTGTTTTTTGCGTTTATATTGTTCCGTGACAGATTTGTGAACGTTCTAGAAAGTATTGGATCAAATCCAGTGTCCTGCGCGGTTGTGCTCGGCATGTCGATTATTATCCTGTTAAAGTCAACAAAATATGCCCTCTTTGACTGGACCAAGGAAATGGCTTACATACCCCTGGATGAGGAAATGAAGGTTAAAGGGAAGGTGATCGTTGACGTTGTTGGCGGACGAGTGGGCAAGGCTGGTGGAGCACTGATGCAATCAACCCTGATGGTGGTCATAGGATTTTTCAGCGCAAGTGCCGTTAAGCTCATCGATATTGCCCCCTACCTGTCGGCCATATTTTTGGTGGTATGTGGACTCTGGATGTTTGCAGTCAAGTGTTTGGGCAAAAAAATTGAAGCTATCACAGCTGTTCAACAGAGCACACCCGTTCAGCAGAAGTGATTCTCCTGTGCAATCTCACATTTGTATGCCTAATACGCAGCGGGGCAGTGAAATGCCTCGCCTTTTATTTATCTACCGTAAGCTTGGTAGATGCTTGAAATGTATTTTGCATTAGCATGGCTACCGTCATAGGTCCGACGCCACCCGGAACCGGGGTTATGGCGCTGCACCTATGATGCACATTGTCAAAATCAACATCTCCGCACAATTTGGAACCGCTCGCACGGGTACTGTCCCTAACGCTGTTCATGCCGACATCCACCACCACTGCACCATCTTTGACCATTTCTTTCCCGACAAATTTCGGTTTTCCGATGGCCACAATCAATGCATCGGCTGTCTTGGTTATGTCGGCTAAATTTTTAGATTCGGAGTGGCAGAGTGTCACGGTAGCGTTGCAGTTTTCAAATTTCTGCGAAAGCAGGATGGATAATGGCCGCCCAACTATCCTGCTTCTGCCGATAATTACCACATGCTGACCCGTCAAAGTGATATTGTTCCTGGTCAGAAGAGTCAAAATTCCGTAGGGCGTGCACGATAGGAAACAGTCGCGCTGCCCGTTGCACAGTTTCCCGATGTTGATTGCACTAAATCCATCCACATCCTTATCGGCATTGATCATGTCGAATACGTGATCCTGGTATGACCGATCTGGCAGCGGAGGCAGCGGAGATTGAACGATTATGCCGTGGACGGTATCGTCTGCGTTCAATGCAGCAACGGCGTCGAAAATTTCGTTTTGGGACGCACTTCTGCCTAGCCTGATCAGTTCCGCTGATACATCGACCTGTTTGGCATAAATCAGTTTGTTCCGCACGTAAATTTCGGAAGCGCCATCATTCCCTGCCATGACTATTGCCAGTTTCGGCCGACTGCCCGTGCGTGCAATTTTGGATTTCAATTCTTCAGCGAGCTCCGCAGCCAATTTTTTACCGTCCAATATCGTAGCCATCTCCACAGGATAGGAGGATGTTTTTTGCAAAACAATATTTTTATTAGCTTATTTATCTTGCAAATTTATTGTTTTCAACAAAAATCCCGTTTGAGTATGTCGAAGCTGCGAAGTCTTAAACGAGTGCCGGGTATAAACGTGAGGTTTAATAACGTTTTTATCGGAAAGTTGAGGGTTTTGGATATTAAAGTCGCTGGTACGGATTATTTTTTGACATGCCACGAGTGTATCTGTGAACTTTCTGCGAAGGTGCTGATAGGCCTAAAAATTGCCAATTTCGATTCTGTTTTAGCTCTAAAAATTTGTCCCGATTTGAAGTTGTTTGATGAGCGATTTTCGGATATTGATTTGGAGTTATTGCCGGAGGATGTTCGTGTGGATGTCGCCGCTTTGGTGTTCAAGAATTTGCTGACTGAACTATCTGCAAAGCTAAAATTGGACGTTTCCATTACCTCGATTGCATTCCGTTTCGACGGCGATGTAAAGTTTGACCATGAGATAGGTTGGTCGGTCTATGATGCGGCTTCAACGGTGATTTTGTGTGGCAATTTACGCCTTGGGTCGGAACTGCTCGAGGCCATAGTAGATAGCTTCGAAAAAATTCCTGCCAGTGTGGAATATAGGAACGAAAATATATCGTTTGATGTTTTCCTGGAAACCGGAAGAACTGAGTTGTCCAGGTCTGAGTTTGATAATTTGGAAGTTAGTGATATTGTCTTCCTCGATGATGATTCTCAGCTGCGGAGCGGTACGTTTACACTGTGTGGCGTCGATTCAACGAAAATTATCGGTAACTTCGAGGGGACATTTTTCAAGGTTTCTAATATTATGGGAGTGTAATTTTAAAATGAATCGTGGAAAAAAAAATGAAGTTCCCGCAGATGCCGGTAATGTGTGGGACGATGAATTTGAAAATTTGGAGGAAAAGGGTGAGCAGTTTGATGGCGTATTGCCTGAGTCCAAGGATCGCACTAAGACTGGAAGAAAAAAGAAGATAATTTCCATAAGCGCCGGCAGTGTGGATGCTGAGATTGAGGTAGATGACGATGATGATGAGGAATTAACACTGGCCGATGGCGAAGACGTTGAACACGATGGCGGAGCTTTCATGGGGAGTGGGAGCGGAAACGAATCGAAGTTTTCAGCTGAACCTCGGAATTGGGGTGGAATTGAAGATAGTGACGATGCTGAA
>JAITOW010000035.1 GCA_031289835.1 Puniceicoccales bacterium
ATGACCGGACCGGAAGTCACCCGCACATTCGAATTCATTTCACTTCCGAGAATCATGGCCAGCGTGGTCTTGCCCAGTCCAGGCGGCCCACAAAACAAAATGTGGCTGAGTGCCTCTCCGCGCTTAACTGCGGCGCCGGTCATAATTTTTAGACGTTCGACGGTTTTGTTTTGTCCAACAAAATCCAAAAAATCATGGGGACGCAGCGTCTGTTCACGCTCGTCGTTCGAAGCCTGATTTAAGATCTGTGGCACACTACCTTTCGCACTATCGCTCATTCCTACACCCCAAACAAGTAGTAACTAACGAAAACAAAACAAGAATTTTATTCGAAGGCCGTCGATTATGCCAAACTCCACACTTGCTGCTTGGATTATTTTTTTAAGCTGATATTCAACGTGAAATCGGGGTGTAGCTTAGCCTGGTAGAGCGCTACGTTCGGGACGTAGAGGTCGCTGGTTCGAATCCAGTCGCCCCGACCAGGGCAATGAAGTACGCTAGCGATTTATGTTCAGAAGAAATTCGGTGTTAGTTTTTGTCTGGCGAATGCGTTGAATAAGCATCTCCATGGACTCGACCGCCGGAAGTCCTTTCATCGCACGGCGCAGGGCGTAGATCTTTTCGAGCTCGTCGGGATGGTACAATAATTCCTCCTTGCGCGTGCCACTTTTTTCAATGTTAATCGCCGGGAACATGCGCTTTTCGACCAACGAGCGATCGAGGTGAAGCTCCATGTTTCCAGTTCCCTTGAACTCTTCGAAGATCACTTCATCCATTTTGCTCCCAGTCTCAACAAGTGCGGTGGCTAAAATGGTCAAACTGCCACCGCCTTCGATGTTGCGTGCGGATCCAAAAAATCGCTTTGGAGCTTGCAAAGCATTGGCGTCAACCCCACCGGATAAAAGTTTTCCGCTGCTCGGTTGCTCCGTGTTGTGCGCACGCGCCAGCCTTGTTATTGAGTCGAGTAATATTACGACATGCTGCCCGGCTTCAACCTTTCTGCGGGCCTTGTCGATCACCATATCGGCGGCATGCACGTGATTATCACTCGATTCATCGAACGTGGAGCTAATTATTTCAGCGCTAGTTACTTGGCGACGAAAATCCGTCACTTCTTCGGGGCGCTCGTCAATCAGCAATATGACCAAATTTACGTCCGGACGGTTCATCGAAATAGCATTGGCGATCCCTTGGAGGAGTACGGTTTTACCAGTGCGAGGAGGCGCTACAATGAGCCCGCGCTGACCAAGCCCGATCGGGCTTAATAGATCCACAATGCGCATGGAATGGTTGCTCCACGAAACATTTTCGTTTGTTTCCAAAAATAAGCGTTCGGTGGGATAATAGGGCAACAGGTCCTTAAACTTCGGCAAATCGTAGACATCCCCCGGCGCTCCACCCATCACATCCTTTATTTTAACGGCAAATGGACACGTGGAATTCTGAATCTGCGGATGCAGGTAAGCGGTAATTTCCTGGCCACGGCGCAAACCATACCTTTGAATGAACAACTTCGATACAAATGCGCTTTGCGGCTTGATTCTGTAGTTGTCGCTTTCGTAGACAATCAGCCCATCGCCACCCTCGATCGATTCCAAAACACCGCGTACGGTAATCGGCCGCTTGTCCACAAAAACCGCATTGGTGAGGATATCGAGGATGCGCGAACTCGGCGCCCGCCTAATATCATCCATCTCCACATCATCCACCTCTTCGAGAGAGCCCTGAAATGCACCAATGTCGTTCAAAAGTTGAGCGGCACTTTTGGAAGAATACTCGTTAAATTTGAACTCCTCCTTCGAAAGATCGATATTACTTTGCGCCAATTCATCCAGTCTGTCGATCGATTCAAAGCACTCGAGACCCTTCATCTGTCCGGTGCTGAATTGCCCAATGCGTATCATCTTTACAAACCTCTGCCGATTATTACCCTGGCGGCCATGCTGCTGATTTTGAGGGCGATTATCATGCCGCTGATTCTGGGAACTGCGGCGGTTATTGTTCCTGTACCTATTATCCCCTCGCACTGAGTACTCCCGCGCGCTATCAGCGGTGGTCGCCGGTGGAGCTATCGCACCCGCCTCGGGAACTACAACCGTTGAGGACGGGTGCCATTCCTCCCGCGGCGCCGGCATTTCATCGCGGTAGGAATAGGACAATTCAGCATCGGACGATTCCATTGAAAATTTTTCGGGAACATCGGCCTGAAAATTTTCCATTTCATTTTCTTTCTTCTTCGTGGATGTGCGCCTTTGGCGAGTACGCACCTGCTTTTTAACCGCGTCAACTTGCTGAGAAACAACACTCACGTTCAATTCATTTTCCATGCGAATTTTAACCTTATCTATGCTACCAATACCCCATAATCCAAAGGGGATGGCAAAAACAAAAAGCATCCAACAAAACGGTGGTACTAACCCACCAAACAAGCGTCAAAATGTAGCGTCTTACCCAGTTGTCGAGCATTTTGTGCAAAAATTTTTAAACAAAACAAAAAATATTTATCTAATCCTCTTCCTCTTCGGAAGGGTAGAAAAGAGAAATTACGAAACCGAAAAAAGCAAAATTCTGGATAAAAGAAATAAAACTGACTGCAACATACAACGAAGATGGATGCCAATCGCGGCGATAATGACCACCCTTGCCTGTATAAATGGAAATTGAATGTACCGCGAGTACTATAAATGCCATGACGGTGATATTTCCGCGCCATTTTCTAAAATAGGAACGTAAATCAACCACGTCTTCACGCTGCCAATACCTCTGCGCTTCAACTAAAATTATGATTAATATTGCATATGAAATACTTTGTGCCACCAATAGAAAACCCCAACGCACTTTCTCAAAACAATGAAATAACAGCCAAAGGGGGCCGTTTCCACAGCAAACCACGTATCCCCCAAAACCCCGCAATCCACATCTCACGAGATATATAGTTGGCACAAATAGACAACCTACAACTCCTAAAACCTTGGATATCGTTTCAAGAAATTGATAGTTTTCCAAAGAGACTTTTCGGAAAAATTGTAGAGTAAAAATCCACACAACTGGGCGGAAAAACAGTAGAAATGTAACTATTAAGCACGAAGGTGCATGCATAAAAAAATGTTCAATCCAGCCGTGAAAGGGATAGGTGGAACTAAAAATGCACAACGAAATTAGCTGCAATGACAAGCTAAGTCGCGATTGGGGCACACAGCATTCAGCGCAATAAAACAGAAAAATTCCAACGATATAGTAGACAAGAAATTTCTTTGCGGCAAAGTCGGAGTCAAATGTGCCAAATTTACGCGTAATAGCCCAGCCAACCAACGCAAAAATTCCGGCACAATAGGGCAAAGTCGCAATCCCCATTTTAAACGTTACACATGAGCAAATGGCCAAAATTATGCTCGCCGTTAAACATATGATTTTCGCGCAACTTTGACTTTTGAGCACCGGCTGGACAAAAAGTGAAAAGCCAGTACTTAGCCAAGTTTTTATCTTGATCATCAACTTACAAATGCCGTATTTAACCCACAGGAAGACAAATATTAGCATCGCTAAAATTAGGCGTTCGCCAACGAAACGAACGAGTATACGATCGATGAAATCGCAACATTGTATAATGCTCTTCAAAATTTGTGATATGAGTTGTTCTATCACAGTCATAGTAATAACCTTGACCCGATACTGAGAAAAATAAGCATTCCCACACTATCTGTCACCATCGTTAAAAATATGTAAGAACTTTGCGCCGGGTCACATTTTATGCGCTTAAGGAATATGGGAATAAACGCTCCGACCAGACCCGAAAGGGACATGTTGGCGATCATAGATATAAAAACCACCAGGCCAACCATGCCGTTGCGGGCCCACAAACCCGTTATGAGAGCCGCAATCGTGCCGATGAGCAAACCATTGAGCATTCCCTTGAACGTTTCCCTTAGCAAAATTCCGCCGGAGTCACCGGGGTGATACTCTCCGAGTGCGAAACTGCGAATGGAAATGGCCAATGTTTGTGCCCCGGAATTCCCTCCAAGGGAAGCCACAAGGTTCATAAATACCGCCAAAATTGTAAATTCGGAAATCTTTGCCTCAAACAGTGAGATTACGCGCGAGGTAAAAAATGCGATAAATAGGTTAATTATCAGCCAAGGTGTCCGCCGGACCGTGCTGTATATTATGCCGTCGTGGATCGTCTCATCGCCACCGGCACCGTGCAATTTTTGAATGTCCTCCGTTGCTTCTTCCTGGATGATGTCGATGACGTCGTCGTGGGTGATGACACCGATCAAACATCCCTGGCTGTCGATTACGGGGAGCGTATTGTGATGAAACTGCGTCATCATCTTAGCAGCCAACTCCTTATCCTGCTCCGCCGTACAAATACCCTCAATCGTCGCACACATTATATCCGAAATCTTTTTGTTCGAAGCGGTCCATAGGAGCTTGTTTATGCTAAGTACACCAACCAGATGATTTTTAGTGTCTACGACATATATATTTTCGATGTTTTCGCCGCTATCCCGGCTTTTGCGCAGGTGCTGTATCGCCTCGTCACAGGTCATATCATCGCACACGGAGATAACGCATGGAGTCATCACGCCACCGGCTGTATCCGGATCGTAGGTCAGCAAGTCGCGCAAAACATCGGCATCTCCCTTCGGCATCTTGGACAAAAGTCGCTCACGGTCATCATCATCCAATTCACGTAGCAAACCTGCGGCGTCATCCGGTTCAAGGGCCCGTAAGATTTTGATCGCCCTGGAATCGCGCATTTCGGAGATAATTTCGGCGGAATCCTCGGCATTCATCTCTGCCAACACGTCGGAAGCGTCTTCCTCCGACAGCTTCTTCAAAACTTTCTGCCTATCCTCCGGAGACAAGCGTTCCAGCAACGACCCCACCTCATAGGGCGAAGTACGCGACAGTTTTGCGGCATTAAGATTTTTGAACTCGTTATCAGCACAATCGCGCAACTCCTCGAAAGTATACTGGTTTAGCTCCTTCTTTGGAACATTTTTTTGCCTGTTATCTTCGCGCATGATCCACTAAATAAACATTTTTTACATAGTCTTACTTGAGTTTAAATACTGCTTTTCTAAAAAAAAATCAAGAACAATTAACTTAAATTTTGTATTTTGTAAAAACGAAAGACATGCGCCCGCCGCAATTTCTAAAATTTATACGGGGATCAAAACAAATTAAAAAAGGGTAAAAATTTTCCGTCTCCCTTCGGACCAGACGGCTATCCCGCGCCTTACGATGATTTTTACCACTAGTTTTCACACCCACTTTCTATTTTGCATAAATTTTGTATTTTTTTAGAATCAGCTGACAACCTCCACCCTACTAAGTCCTGTTAACGGCGGCAACTTGAGAAACTTGAGACTGCTTCGGCCACAAGCCAAGATCCTCACTCTTAATCCCGTTTATGAACATTTCGACTGCCAAAGCCGCCAAAATTAACCCGGACAACCTGTAACTAAGCTTGAGGATGATGGGAGTTAACCACTTAGCACCGCGAGATGACATCGCCAGGAGCAGGTATAAAACCCAAATAACGAGAGCAACTGCAACGCCTCCTCCGATAAACTCAAGCCAATTCGACGCCTTTGCCTGTTGGGCAATGGCATTCGTTATGACACAGGGACCCCCAATAAGCGGCACTCCAAGCGGTGTTATTGCAATATCTTTTTTCTTTTTCGCGGGAGCTTTCGAATCATTCAATTCTCCTTCCGTTACACATTCGTCAGGATTTTGCGCCCGAAGCATTTCGAGCCCAAGCAAAAATATCAACACACCGCCGGCTATGCAAAATGAACCCACCGATATTCCGAAAAATTCAAAAATTTTCCCCCCAAATACGACAAAAAATTCGACCACCCCAAGGGCAACCAAACAACTCGTCTTGGCCGTTCGCAAACGTTCCTCCACGCTATAGGAAGAAGTCATGCTAACAAAAAGCGCAACAATTGCCAACGGAACCATGACAACAAACATTGTCATGAAATATTGAATACTAAACTGAATGGCGTCTAAAATCGTAAGTCCTCCTCGTCCATGTAAAAGGAAAAATTTAAATTAAAAAGTCAATGACAAATCTTTTAATTAATTTTTCACAAACCCCAAAGCTATATGACTAGGCCGTGATCGCGAAATGAAAATTCGTCGACTTTGGAGATGATAATGTGGTCAACCAGAGTTATTCCCAGCAATTCGGCCGCGGCCTTAGCCTTCCTGGTGATACATTCGTCGATGTCGGATGGACGAGCATCTCCACAGGGATGGTTATGGGCGAAAATTATGCAACTGGCATGCCTACTGAGTGCTATTTCTAAAATTTTTCGCAGATCCACATGGACGCAACTGGCACTCCCACGCCCAATTTCCTCAATTCCGTCCTTCAACAGGCACAAATCTGCATCCAGGTAGGCCACTTCGAAAATCTCAAAACATAGGCCTCGCATGCGATTTTTCCAAAATTTTATTAACTCGCCGCTCTCGTCCAACCTTTGATTCTTCTCAACGCGTTCCCTCAAATACAAATCCGTCGACGCCCTTACAATTTTTATCGCCACGGCCGCCACTTCCCCGATGCCCTCAACCGACTTAAGCTCACTTAAATCGGCGTCAAATACGCCACCAATGCTCCCAAACTTGCGCAGTAACATCTTAGCCTGCTTCTTAACATCACGCCGTTGGATGCAAAGTGTTAGAATTAGCTCAACAATTTCATGATCTGCGAACCCGCAAAAACCACCTTTCAAAAAGCGTTCCCGTAGACGTTTTCTGTGACCCTCATGTTCTTTGCCCGGCATCATTTTTTACAAAACTACAATCACAAGACTTATTTGCCCACAAGAACTTTGTGCTTTACTATGGGAATTTTTTTCGTAAAGTCTCCCACCATGGATTCTGATAAGAATTTCGGTTTGCGTAGAAAGTTGGCGGAGTATATCGATTTTGCCGCCTCTAAGATGAAATCAAAGTTGCAACTTGGCAGCAATGGCACGTGCGCGTTTAAGCATGACCGCGGCGGAATGGAATTTGCGATTGAGCTTCCCGAAGGTGGCGATATCGTGTACTTCTACTCTCCGATTTGCAAGGTGCCATACGATTTTACGGAGCAATTTTTCGAAAAGTTGCTCGAGAACAACTTGCACGGCGTTGCGAATAACCAAGCTGGGTTTGGCCTGGATAGTAAGACGCAAAATATTGTACTAACGTACAGCATTTCAATCAACCACCTTGACACCGTGGCATTCGAGAATATATTGCTCAATTTCGTAAAAACCGCTGAAAAAGCAGCGATAAACACGGGAAAATGGATCGAAGAAATAGCATCAAAATATACCCTTTCCGATGAAGAGTCGGAAGAAGAGGATAGCGAAGCGGTAAAAAACATGAAAATAAGGGTGTAAAATGGTAGAAGCAATAGAGTCAATTGGTAAAGACAAGGAGGATCAGACGAATAATTTTGAAAAGTACATAGAACTCGTTGGTGCCCAGAACATACAAAGCAATCTACCCGCTGGTATGATTGAAACACCGGTGAAACCGCCGGCCACATCCGTTTCGGAAACTATGGAAGATCTCAATGTCAAAGATTCCAGATCTTGCTCGCTCGAAAATACCGCCGAATCGATTTCTGGCAGATTGGTTACCACCAGCACTACGGATTCTAAACGGGAAGCTTTGGCTGTTGATCAACGGCAAACTGCAGATAAAAACGCTGACTCGTACAAAAGAATGGATGATGATAATGACGGCCTTGAAAACGGCCTCGACAAAAATCCAAAAAACCGAGAAACAATTTCAAGGGAAATTGCCGACCAAAGGCTTAAGTCAATAAAAAAGTCGATGGTAGAATCTACCAGTAAGCGTGCTTCGGTGGACATGATTACCTCCGCGAAACGTGCGGTGGACGCAGCCTCCACATTGCTAGGCAAAAGGAAACAAAAGGGCCCCGGAGATATCGACGTTTTCGAGCATGACAAAAAAGACAGCGATGATCTCGTGGGCGGGATCCTGGGTGTGGAATAATTTTCAAATTTTACCATGAAAAAACGTGTCCTAATAATTGTTGCCGATAAATTCGAAGAAATCGAGTTTTCGTGCCCATTTGACATCCTATGGCGGGGCGGCACCGACGTTTCCATTGCCGGGTACAGCAATATCGACCTGATCGGTGCCAACGGGCTACAAGTGCGAGCGAACGTCAGGTTTGCCGATGTGATTTCTGAAACTTACGACTGCGTGATCCTTCCGGGTGGCCCCGGTTGCTACAGTCTACGTGGCGACGAGGCATTGGGCAATTTCCTGGTGCGCCACTTCCAATCTGGAAAACTAATCTGTGCAATCTGTGCAGCTCCGCTGATTTTACATGATTCCGGAATCCTCCGGGGAAAAAAATACACGGCACACCCGTGCACATACAACGAACTCACGGAAGCTGCGGTAACGGGCAATGCCGTAGCCGATGGCAACCTGATCACCGCTTCCGGTCCCGGCACCGCCGCAAAGTTCGGGTTCAAAATTTTAGAACACCTGGTTGATAAAGCAACGGCTGACAGTATCGCAAAGGCCACGCTTTTTGAATAGGATTTCCCTCAAAAGCTTAAAAATTTGCATGGGGCAAGTTTCCCCTTACACTTCCTGAAAATTTCGGAGCACCGCAGACGTCTCCGTCTATTTCGGCAAAGAATATGCCGACGGCAAAATTCATACCATTTTAGAACAAGGTATTCGCTGCAAGAAGATGGTTTTCCGTTCCCATAGATGGTAAATAAATCAATAAATAAAATTTTATCTTGACGAAGTATTCGTATTTTTTTTACAATATCCCCACTATGAAGAATTTTGCAAGAAAAGCATTTTTACTGTCGG
>JAITOW010000045.1 GCA_031289835.1 Puniceicoccales bacterium
AGGAATTGCAGGATATCATCGCCATCCTTGGCCTGGATGAACTGCCCGATGAGGACAAATTGGTTGTCGCACGCGCGCGCAAAATTCAAAAATTTCTATCGCAGCCGTTCCATGTGGGCGAGGTGTTTACGGGGATAGAAGGCAGATACGTCAAAACCGAAGATACGATACACGGTTTCAAGATGATTCTAGATGGCGACGTAGACAATGTCCCGGAGAACGATTTTTACATGAAGGGCTCAATCGAAGACGTGGTTAACTCGTCCCAGGCATAGGGGATCGTGTAAAAATTTGTGTAACTCTTTTATTAGACATTGATTAGAATGAAACTTTCACTTAAAATAATTACGCCAAGTGGCATTGATTTCGAGGGGGAGGTCGACTCCATTGTCATTCCCACTGAAATCGGCGAAATTGAAGTTTTGCCGGAACATCGCCCGATAATAACCATCCTCGTTCCCGGGGGGTTAGTTTTAAAAAATGCCGAAAAACGCGACATATACGCCGTTGACCAGGGTTTTGCCCGTGTGAGCGGAAACGTTGTCAGCATCATTACCGATGAGCTTTTAAACATGAATAAAGCTGATTTCGGGGAAATTGAGCAGGCAACCAGACGCGCGGAACAGGCCCTTGAAGATGCGCGAAATAACCGCAGCGCAATGGACCCGATGGAAGTAGAAAGGCTGGAAGCGAAAGTCCGCTATCAGATGGCCAAGAAGTTGATCTGCAAACACTAAGGCACGGAACTTTTTCATTGTTTTTCTTGCAACATCGCCCGCACGATGTGTGCAGTTGTCAAAAATATGCAAAGCTGATTTATGAATATATCGGCGGAAAAATCACTGATTTTTGCGGCAAACGACAGCACAAAATAGTTGGAGTTCTTGTCCACGGAAATAACCGATCCCGCCGTTGCGATTTGAAATAAATTCGCTTCCAGTGCCCTGCGCATAGCGGTTACGTCGTCCGAAACAGCCACGAGGGGTGAGTACAAATAAAATCTATCTTTCTCCTCCAAGAGCTCGAGCGTGCACTCTATCCCGTCTTTGTAAAAAAATTTACACTTTTTGTTTTCATCCATGGTAAAATGCTCATTTTTCTGCTCATTGATAGCTTTTAGCCACAGATCAACCTTTCCCCTAACGTCCGTTGTCATATTATCCACCTTTACTCGAATTCTTTTCGAAAAAACGTGCAGTTAGGATGAAGCATCGTTCCAAAAACGCAACAATATTGCAATTTATCGCGATAAAATATTTATTTTTTTCAAAAATTCCTACAATTTTGTGCAATTTGAGCACGATTTGCGGGTTTTCCCTAAAAATCTTAGTTGCTTTTTGCTCCAAATTGGCGATCAAAATTTTTAGTAACTCAGGCTTCGCCATCGACATTTCCTCGGCTAACCCATCGAAGTTCGCATCGATGTAACTCAAAATTTTGTACATTTCCATGATCGCCAGGTTGAAGCTTGTTTTTACATTGAGTGAATTCAGCCAAGATTCGTACATGTTCGTGATTTTTTCCAGGGTAGTAGAAATGTAACGTGGCTCGGAATGCAGCTTGAAAGTTATGCATCGACTCAGGATTGTTGGCAAAAGGTCATACTTGCTGACGGCTGACAGAAAGATGATGGTATCATCCGGTGGCTCTTCGAGCGTCATCAGGAAGGAATTCGCCGCGTATTTATTCATGGCTTCGGCGTGCTGCACATAGGCCACTTTGCTTCGACCAACCCGCGGCGAAGACTGAATATTCGCGATCAACACCCTTATGTCATCGGCCACAATCTGCGAACTTGCACCACTCGGACTTACCATAAAAAAATCGACGTGATTTCGATGATCATCGCAGGCCAACAGCTTGCTAGCAAAGAACCTAACGACTTCATCCGCAAGTCTCTGATCACCTGATTGGATCAGAATCGTATGTGGGAAACGTCCCTCGTTGTACAGTCTGGACAGGGCTTGGAAGGCGCGCTGTTGGCCGATGTCACATGAACCTTGCTCCATATTCTTTCCGGATTTCATCTTGAATATCACTAACATTTTGATTGCCCTCGACGAGCAAAAATCTGGGATCACCCTCGGCAATCGACAAATATCCATTCCGCACATCTCCGAAAAATTTTACGCTTTCCCGTTCGATGCGATCGAGCTGGTCGCCGCGTTTCAGCAGCCTTTCGACACTTTCTTCGGGGGTTATGTCAACGATAATTGTCAAATCTGGAAGCAAACCGTCGGTCGCAAAATTGTTCAAAAATGCAACATCCGCGCGGAAAATTTTACGTGCCACACCCTGGTAAACGATAGAAGAATCGAAGAATCGATCGCATAAAACGTCGTCGCCGCGCGCAAGAGCGGGCAGTATCTTTCCTTCAACGTGCTGGGCACGACTCGCTTCAAACAGCAGCAATTCTGCCTTCGATGAAAAAATTTCTCCCGCACATCCGCCTTTTAAAAGCGCTCTGATTTGCTCGCCCAACTCGGTGCCACCAGGTTCACGGGTCAGAACAACACTTTTGCCGATGGAAGTCAGCCACTCGGCCAAAAGTTGTATCTGCGTGCTTTTGCCGCAACCCTCTATCCCTTCGAATGTTATGAATTTCCCCATCTAAGCCAATCTTGCTTGTTGCATCTGTGCCACATTCGGCGAGTCGGCATTGTCGACGTAATACCTCGCCGTCGCGCTCCCAGAATGTAACGCGGCCAATATGTCGGAGTTGCCGATATATTCACTCAAAAATCCGGCGTTAAAGTGATCACCCGCTCCCGTGGAAATTTTCGGGTGCGGAGAAAAATATCCATCCACAAACGCTGAAGTGCCGTCATACCCCGCCGCCATTGTGTTTGCGTGCACGAAACACGCGTGAATGCCAACATCTTCTCGGATCATTTTGGCTGCACTGGCTATGCTTTCGCGAGCTTCAGAGACCTGTTCGTTTCCCCCAAGCACGGATAACAGGCGGGCAGCCTCTTTCAAATTTACCCCGAGAATCACCTTTCCAAGTTTGTTAAATTTCCCCATTATGTCACATATGGACCGGATATCCGCCACCGTGCGCTTTGCTGGGTCAGCTAGATCGAAGAAAAAGATTTTGCCCTCACCTACCATTTCATCTAGTATGAATTCCAAGATACCGTTCAATTTCGTAAGCATGGTCCAGTTCACGAAACACATGAGATCGCACGAATGCAAGGTTTCGATGAAATTTTGCCCGCCGATGTGCTGTAAAATACAGCCAAGGTCGATCTCGGCCACGCTGTACATTTCGCCGAGTATAATCTTCCCATCGCCGAATTCCAATGCCTGTGTTTCGCCCGGTCGGCCGATCGATGTGGCATTATTGTCAGCTGAAAATTTGCTGAAAATTTCATGGTCTATCGTGCCGATATAGGTCGTATCAACGCCAAACTTCCGCAAAGCTTCGCTCAAAAGTGGACCATTTCCGCCGATTTTTTTACACACGGTTTCAAACTCAATATTTGTGCTTTTCCCGCTCGCATCCAAAATTCGCCGCCCAAAATCTCCTATGGAATTTATGTAAACTTTGCCGCTGTCATCGTGGTAATCAACGACTCGAATGATTGTGTCGACAAACCCATCGAATCCAATAAATGCCCGCTTGCTTTTCATAGAGAATTGGGGAAATTCAAGGTAGGTACGAGAAAAAGTAAACCCTAAAAATTTGGCGCAAATTTACTCCTAACTCCGCATAGATTTGCGCAACATTTTTATGCCCAATACTGTCAAAAAAAGGTTTGGCAGCCACACGAGGAGTTCGGGATGCAGGCTGGTCTTGTCGCCGAACCAGGATAGCACAACCATCGAAAAATAGTATCCAAGCGCAAGGATGAGGGCGATCACCGTGTTGACGGACGTATCGGACCGCCTCGTTCGGATTCCGAGCGGAATCGCGATCAAACACATCGCGAGCACACCAAACGACATGGCCACGTTGCTCGAAATATTCATGTCAACCAGGCGCCGATCGTGCCTAATGGAAGCCTTTGTCAAAGGAGCTTTCCTATCCGGATGCCAATGTCTGCGGGCGTATAACAACTCACTAATATTCATATGCCGCAATTTTTTTTCGGGTGGTGGTCGCCCGCCCAAGATCTCCGTTATCGGTAGAGCGATGGAAAGTTCATTGAAAAAAATTGTCTTTGAAAAATTTTCTCCATCTTCGATGCTTTTTTGATCAAAATGCTCAGCGCTGCCGTTTGCCAGGGCGAGTGTCAACGAGTTTAACTTACCGTCATAGGAAATTATTCCACTCTCGGCGCTCGTGTACACATCAACCTCGCCCGTTTTGGAAAATTGCCAAATTTTCAACCCTGATAGCTTGCTAGCGGAAATCGAATCGACGTAAACCATGTAACCCGGGAACCAATCAACAAATTCATTGGCCCTAATGAACCTTATTGGATTGTCGCGCAATATCTTACGAAACGATGTGCGATACTCGTTCATCGAATTTGGAGCGTAGTAGAGATTGATCAGGCACGATGCCGCCGTCGAAAGTATCGCAAACAAAAAAATCGGAAAAAATATCCTATGTGGGCTAATCCCGACGCTTTTCATGGCGAGGATTTCGTTGGATGATGATAACTTTCCAACGGAAATCAGCACTCCCGTTAGAACGCCGAGTGGGAGCGCATAGGATATCACGGACGGCAGTATGATCGCCATTATTTTTGCGCTTTCGAGCATTGATAGCCGCCCGCTCGCAATCCACTCAAACACGTCCTTGACTGCGTTCCCGGAGATGAGAACGGCAACAAACAGCGCCACCGACACGCAACACGCCGCGACCGTCTCCTTTGCAACGTACCTGAAAAATATGCTCACTACTACTCGACGACGATATTGATAATCTTTGCGGGAACAAATACGGTTTTCACGATTGTTTTTCCGGTCAAAAATTTGTTCAGCCTGTCGTCTTTTTTCACAATTTCGATGATCCGGTCACATTCCGTGTTCCTGTCGACGCGGCACTCCCCGCGGAGTTTCCCATTGATCTGAACGGCGAGTTTCACCGCATTTTCCCGGTCACTTTTGCCGGTATATGTTGGCCAAGGCAGCAGAGATATGCTGTTAACCGTGCCGTCCAACCTGCTATAAATTTCCTCCGAAATATGCGGGGCAAACGGTGTTAGAATTTGCAAAAATTGCGTGGCATGTACCCTGGAAACTGACTTTTCCTTCACAAAGGTGTTTAGACAAATCATCATCTGGGATATCGCGGTGTTGAAGCGTAAATTTTCAATATCCTGCGTGACTTTGCCAATTGTCTCGTTGGAGACATCTTGCACCTGCTGCGAACTTTCGTCACCGAACGGCTTTATCTCACCACCATCCGCAATATAAAAATTCCAGGTTTTTTTCAAAAAGCGCGAAACCCCCTCGATACCCCTAGTGCCCCACGGCTTCATTGCCTCCAATGGGCCAAGAAACATCTCGTACAGGCGCAAGGCATCGGCTCCGTACCGCCCTATAACATCGTCGGGATTAACCACGTTTCCACGACTCTTCGACATCTTTGTGCCGTCTTCGCCGAGAATTATGCCCTGGTGGAACAACTTTTTAAACGGCTCAGGGGTTGAAACTGCCCCGATGTCATACAAAAATTTGTGCCAAAATCTAGCGTACAAAAGGTGCAGCACGGCATGCTCAGCGCCACCGATGTACATGTCCGGTTGCTGCCAATATTTCTCCGAGTGCTCCTCGACGAGCGCCGATGAGTGGTGGGGCGACATGTATCTCAGGTAGTACCAGCATGAACCCGCCCATTGGGGCATCGTATTCGTTTCTCGGCGGCCCCGAACCCACGTCCCAGGTGTACCGGCTGCGAATTCACGGACAGGTATAATTTCTCCGGATATGGGATTAATGTAAATATTTGTCCAAGATTTCGCCTTGGCAAGCGGACTTTCCCCGTTATCGGACGGTATGTAGGAGTCGACTTTGGGCAAAGCCAGCGGAAGTTCCTTTGGAGTCAGTGGCACCGCGCAGAAAGTCAGACCCTCTGAGGTATATGAGATTTCATTTTCTGGGAGAAATTCCTTAAAATAGAAGTCATCCTGCTGCAGCATAAAGTCGTAATCCGGTTTTTCCACCCAGACGACGGGAATTGGTTCACCCCAGTAGCGCTGGCGCGAAAACAGCCAGTCTCGCAATTTGTAATTTACTGCCCGAGAACCACTCCTGAGCCTCGACAACTTATCTATGATCGCCTCTTTGGCCTGTTTGCTATCAAGTCCGGTGAATTCGCCGGAATTTACTAATTTGCCATCGCCGCAAAAGGGTAATTCGGAAGAATTTTCCCATCGAATCACCTGCCTGATTTCAATGCCATATTTTTTCGCAAATTCGTAGTCCCGATCATCGTGCGCAGGAACGGCCATGATCGCCCCGGTGCCATAGCTACGCAGCACATAATCCGCGATCCAGATGGGCAACGGCTCGCCGTTTACCGGATTAATCGCATGCGCCCCAGTGAACACACCCGTCTTGCTCTTCGCCAGATCCGTGCGCTCGAGATCACTTTTGCTCTTCGCCCGTTCGATGTATGCTTCCACCGCCGCACGCTGTCCATCGCTCACAATCGTCGATACCAATTCGTGTTCCGGAGCAAGCACGACAAATGTTGCCCCATATAAAGTATCCGGACGGGTCGTGTAAATTGCAACCGAAGCGGAATGATTTTCCACCTTGAAAGTTACGTGCGCACCCGTGGATTTCCCGATCCACGCCACTTGCTGCCGCTTCGTCGATTCTGGCCAATCCACATCCTTCAATCCATCGAGTAGCCGATCCGCATACTTGGTGATCCTCAGCACCCATTGGCGCAAATTTTTACGCTCAACGGGATATTCCCCGCGCTCGGAAACACCATTTATAACCTCTTCGTTTGCCAAAACGGACTTTAACTCACTGCACCACCAAACCGGCTTCTCATCGACGTAGGCCAACCCGTGCTTAAACAGCTGTAAAAAAATCCATTGCGTCCAACGAAAATAATTGGGATCCGTTGTATTTACCTCCCGATCCCAGTCGATCGCAAAGCCAAAACTTTGTATTTGTTTGCGAAAAACATCGACATTGTTGGTGGTGTTTATCGCCGGACTCATACCGGTCTTGATCGCATGTTGTTCAGCCGGTAAACCGAAAGCATCCCAGCCCATCGGATGCAAAACATTATACCCACACGCGCGCTTGTACCTGGCAATTATATCGCTGGCCGTGTAGCCTTCCGGGTGGCCGATGTGCAGCCCGGCACCGGATGGATACGGAAACATGTCCAAAACGTAATATTTTTTCTTCCCAAAGTCCTCCATCGCACGGAAAGTTCTATCCCGCGCCCACTTCTCTTGCCAATGCCGCTCGATGGCACTGAAATCATATGTTACACAATTCGTACCCATTTGCGACAAATGAACACAAAGGGTAACCCAATGCAAGAAATTTCAACGCTACAAAACTATATATTTTATGTAAAATATTCCAATGGGCAGCGCCAAAATTAGGCTATCGGTCAAATCAAACATCCCACCGATCCCGGGAACAATATTCCCCGAATCCTTAACTCCCGCCATTCGCTTGATTGTCGATTCCACTAGGTCTCCGAGCACGGCTATAATTGATAAAATCCCAGACAGTAAAATGACGTGCCGAAGTGTAAGGGATGGAATTAGAAAATTTTTGAACGGAAAAAAAATAACCAACCCAACGGCAATCGATGCAATGACACCGCCGATAAGACCTTCCAATGTTTTATTGGGGCTGAAGTCGGGCGCCAATTTGTGCCTGCCAAACATGGACCCAAAGCACATTCCCCCAACGTCGCTAAATTTTATAACCGCTATTAGTAACAGGAGTGTGCAAAGCGAGGTGTCGGGCAAAATTTTGTGCAAAGTTTGCATTTCATCGGCAAAAATTATTGAAAACATGAACATGAACGGCACATACATGACCCCGAGTATGGTGGGCAGCAGGGATTCTCGAACGACCCGCATCGAGCGTTTGGCAAATGCGCAGCACGCTATAATTACTGCCACGACAACTAGACTTTCGCTTGGATTAAGGCTGCGTTGCACCTGCATGGCTATCCCACACACAATCCCGAGCGGCGTAAGCGGTTTATATTCAGCACGTTGTAACAATTTATAAAATTCATATTGCGTGAGTGCGGAAGCCACAATCAATAAAACCCAGCAGCCGCGTGTTTTAAAACACATCAATGCCACAATCAACATCGCCCAAAGTACGGCAGTACTTAAAATTCTTTTCTTCATCATTACAATTTACCCATGCGCCGGTTACGTTTAGCATATTCGCGCAAAACTTCAACAAAGGTTTCCTCATCGACATCTGGCCAGTACTTGTCCACAAAATACAACTCGGCATACGCCACCTGCATCAGAAGGAAATTGCTCAGTCGTTTTTCCCCGGATGTCCTGATTACCATGTCCGGATCGGGCAATTCCCGCGTGTATAGGTGATCAGCCACAGTTTCCCAGCTTATATCGGATTCCGGAATTCTTTTGCGCACAATTTTTTTTACGGCATTGGCAATTTCGGCCCTAGCTCCGTAATTTATGGCGACGGCAAGTGTAAGTTTTGTGAAACTTGAAGTGGCGTCGCAAAGTTGGTTTATGGCGAGCTGAAGCTCACATGGAAGCCTATCCATGTCACCGATCATTAGAAATTTTATCCCATTTTCCATGAAAAATTTTGCATATTTTTTTACACTTCTCGTGCAAAGTCTCATCAAAAATGAAACTTCACTCGCCGGACGGTTGAAATTTTCCGTGGAAAATGCGAACAAAGTTATGTGGGGAATTCCGTATTTTAGCGCAGCTTCTACGACATTTCTTGCGGCACGTGCACCACGCCGATGCCCAACCGCGCGCGCAAGCCCCCGTTCCCTCGCCCAGCGCCCATTTCCGTCCATGATGAACGCCAAATGCCTCGGCACATCGGAGAAATCTACAATATTTGACATTGTCTAACTTTGGCAAATTTACCGCGAAAATAAATCCTTAAAGGGAAAAATTATAGTAGCGAAACACAAAATATAGGTGAAAATATTGGAAGCACAAAATCAGTGCAGGTGCGGAAAAAACCGTTTTTACGCAATTTTTTTGCATCAAACATCTAAAATTTGAACCCCCATAAATCTTTGCAAAATCAACGGAAAATGCTCATTTTGCGTTTTGCACAATATTTGTGGACAATTCTGAAATTTTCGCCTAAATTTTGTCCCATGGCTTCACTGTATGAAATGGTTGACTTTTGTGATAACTTCCTAAACACTGGCAGGATAAAGGATTATGAACGGGCATATAACGGGTTACAATTTGAAAATGACGGAACGGTTACAAAAATCGGCGCCGCCGTTGATGCTAACCTATTGACGATTGAACGCGCAATAGTGAACAAAGTTGACCTGTTACTCGTACACCACGGAATGCTGTGGGGCCAAACCATGCCCATAAGAGAAATAATTTACAAAAAGTATAAACTGCTTATGGCCAACAATTTAGCCATTTACAGCGCCCACCTTCCCCTCGACATGCACGCTGAAATCGGAAACAATGCGTCGATTGTGCGTGCCCTTGGGCTGCAGCAAATTCATAAAATACTCATGGATGCAGCCTATGATTTTGAGATCCCGTTGGCATCCGCCGAGTACGATCGGCAAGCCTTAAAAGCGAAGCTAATCGCATTGTTCCCTGGAACGAAATGCATGGAATTCGGCACCAAAAATCCAAAAAAAATAGCGATTTGCTCCGGTGGCGGTGGTTCGCACGTGGTCGACATGATTCAATCGGGCGCCGATACGGTCATAACGGGCGAGGGACCGCGACACTTATTTGACATCGCCTGCGAAAGCGAAATAAACCTGTACATATGCGGGCACTACGCCACGGAAACCTTCGGCGTGAAAAACTTGGCGCAACTCGTGACGGGTAAATTTGCCGTAAAATCGATCTTCATCGAAGAAGAATGCGAGCTTTGATGCGAAAAAATGCACCCCGGCAAACGAGACTTCAGAAACTCCATTCGAAGAAGAAATAAGTTGGATTTATTTTGACAAAAAAGTGAAATTGGCGCGGTAATGGATTCTCTTTAACGTAAAAATATCGAAAAATATGCCTAATTCAACAACTCCGGATGCCAGCGCACGACGCGAACCTTTCCATCCTTGGCTAGCTCTTCCAGTCTACCCAATGCATCCCTTTTATCCGTATATACTATACCAAAATTACAACCTTTGGCTTCGATAAAACCACCGTGGAGAAAAATGATAAGATGCCCTTCGAAAGTTGAAGGATAGCGCAACACAACAAAATCCGTGTCCAACATTGAATCCAGCGCATTTTTTAATTCTGCCTTCGACGAATTAGCATCCAATTCGCAGAGGCACCTTCCTTCGGAGAAGTTGTCCAACTGAACGGTAGAATGCGGCAGTAACCACGATGAAACCATGTGCAATAATCCCGAACAATCTAAACCAACGCATTTATAGGAGGTTCCCCCTTCATCATCACATACAAATGTGTATAAATCCCCTAAATCGAGCTCTTGAAGATTGTTACATCCCCATGCGTATGGAATCTCCTCTCCCCGAAAGGAATCTAACATTTCACATATCTTCTCGACGCTCAATATTTTTCTGACGGGAGATGTTTTTTCAAATAAAGCACCATCGAGTGGCTCCATGGAATGCCTAAAAAATTTTTCATGGACAAATCCCTCCGGCGAATAAGCCTCGCTTACCTTGCAGGAAACATGAACGGTATTATCGCAGCACACATCAATTACCTTTACAAATGATCCAGGCGGCAAAACGGTATTCAAAGCGGGGCAATTCATGCCACGAAAACCAATCTTATACCTAAAACTCACACCATTGGACGCAAAAAGAGGGACATACTTTTCTTCCCTTAGCATGTAAGTGTCACCGGCAGCAATGGCAAAACTCACGCAAGGGACTAGGCCGCACATGGCGGTAAGCATGAAAGTCAATAATAACTTTTTCATACGTCAAGAGATGTAAAATGTAACAATAAAACAAAGCATTTTTATTTAAAAGTGAGTTACTTTTTTCGCAAAACTTCCTCGGCTTTACGGTCACTCAACCAGCAGTTTTCCTTCACGAGAGTGTCCAATTGCAACCGTGCTCGCTTCTTGGAAAAGGGAAATTTCGAAGCCATTTTACTCGCCTCGGTGTAATGTATCCCGATGAAATGAATGTTTTTTGACTTTGCCAAAGCCGAAACATCGGTCAAATTTTTTTCGTTGTCATCGACAAAAATTATTGCCGTTGGCCAAAACTGCACGTAATCTAGAAAGGCTTTCAGGCTCTCAGCCTTTGACACATCCCCGGTACAAATAATTCCCGAACTGAAGCTGGGGTCATAGGGATCACCAAACTCGTCGAAATGTTTATCTTCCATTTCCGGCCAAGAATTTTCGAAGTGATAGCCCAGGCCATTCAATACCTTGCTTCGCCAATGTCTTGGATCACGGATATCTCCAAAGGTAAACGGCTTCGCTGAAAATCCAGTCAACACGAGGGCCCTAACGTTTTTGTTTTGCAAGTTGCGCACAAGTTTTGGCATTCTCACGTTCACCGTACAATTTTTGCCCAGCATCACCATTCTACACATCAAATCTAAAAAGCTCAGCTCTCGATCGCCGGCATCGTACCACTCTCTTATAAAATGGCGATTTTCCTTCTTCAAAACCGCATCTTCAACGGTCGTCAAAACATCGTCGCAATCAAACACAACCAAGGTATTACCATCCACATAGCTAAGCTCAGCTTTTATGGCATCGATATCGTCCGCCCGTAAAATTTTACTTTCAACCGCCCCACATTTGCTAACACTCGCAAACGCACTTAAATAGGAAACGACGATCAAAATTCTAAAAAATTTGTAAGAAATCCTCATCTTTCAATCCCTTATCCCGCGCTTAAACTCAAAGTCAACACAATATTTCCATTTCTGGAACATTATTTTCGTTGGCGACTTTTAATAATCACATCACTCGACCTGATCCTCCGATTGCTCACAAAGTACTGTCCCCCCTGACACATGCACACTATTGCTGATCGCCCCTTCGATTTTATCCACTATTTCGGGGTTGTTTCTCAGATACTGCTTGGCGGCCTCGCGTCCCTGGCCAATCAATTTCCCCTCATAGGCAATCCAAGCCCCCTTTTTTTCGAAGATTTTGTGCTCAATGCCAAGATCGATCAGCGACCCCGTACGGGAAATTCCCTCGTCAAACATAATGTCAAACTCGCACTCCGTGAATGGCGGGGCAACTTTGTTTTTTACCACTTTTACCCTCGTACGGTTGCCGGTGACCTTCCCCGTATTGTCTTTTATTTGGGCTATCCGGCGGATATCTAGCCTGATCGAGGAGAAAAATTTCAAGGCACGTCCACCGGGCGTGGTTTCCGGATTCCCAAACATGACTCCAATTTTTTCCCGAATTTGATTCGTAAATATGCAAACGCAGTTCGTCTTACTTATGGCCGATGTCAATCGCCTCATCGCCTGACTCATAAGCCTGGCCTGCGCACCGATCGTGGCGTCGCCCATTTGCCCCTCCAGCTCAGCCTTCGATATCAGCGCGGCAACGGAATCGAGAACTATCACATCGATTGCACCCGACCGGATTAGGGTTTCCGTTATGTTCAGTGCGTCCTCACCACTCATCGGTTGAGACACCATTAGACTATTGAGATCAACTCCAACGGTCTTCGCATACTTCGGATCGAGTGCATGTTCCACATCGACAAATACGGCATTGCCACCGCGACGTTGGGCCTCTGCGATCACACTCAAACAAAACGTTGTCTTACCCGAGGACTCCGGCCCAAAAATTTCACACATGCGGCCACGGGGCAGCCCCCTCACACCTAGCGCAAGGTCAAGGGCAAGGGATCCAGTCGAAATTACGGACACATTCATCTGCTTGGCATCCCCCAGTTTCATGATGGATCCTTCACCAAACTGCCGATTTATAGCGCTCATTGCCAACTCGATCGCATTGACCTCCCGTTGCTCATTTTTTGCCATTTCACCATGTCTTTATTGGTATTTTGTCAACAGGCAAGCATCATTTTGCTGGCAATGCGATAAAAATTTATTAGCTACCCGGCTGTGAGCGCATCCATTAACTTTGACTGCGAAAATTTTGGTAAACTGTTCATACGATTGTTCGTGGGAATGTTTTTTATGGTAAACGGTGTTTATTTTTTTGTATGCGGACACGCTGCTTTGGCCGTTTTGGGCACGGTTTTCGGCGTGATCGGCATACACTTTTCACCCATATTGTTCGGCGGAATGTTAGCTGCAATGCACATCGTGTGCGGATTGACAATGGTTATGGGCTTTTTTTTCCGATGGTCGTGTTTTTTGTTGGGCTCGATTTCCCTACTTGAGGCGGCAATCGCCATCTTTATGGGTAAAAGCATCCTGAACGACGTCGCTTATATATTCATCGTAAGCATGGTAACGTTCGGACTGATGTTTACCGGTAGCGGTAAATTTTCCGCCACTAAAAAGTGAAGGTAAAGAAATTTTCCCGCGGAAAGTGCTACCTAAATTTCTCAATAACGTAGCACGCTTGCTTGATAGCTTTCTTTATTTTTTCGTACACTTCGAACTTTTCCGACGAAACACCGGCCCCAATAAGCCGATTCACGTCACCCTCGTAGCCATGAAGTTTGCTCAATAATTCGCGGCGGTATTGACCGGACTTGTCGTCTATCAACTTCTGTTCCATGTCGACCATTATAACGCGCTCTTTCTTGCCATCCATTATTGGATATCTCCTATTCTTAAAATTACAGTTTGGTTATTTTTGACCAAAGTTATCGTATCCGGAGTTATTTCCCTGATGACATACCCATTGGCAAGTGTCGAGCCAACCATGTACCTAGTTCCGTTTTTGAACCCGATCCAGTTCAAGCCGTTCTCGCTGATCGACACACTGTCCACTTCGCTACCAAAGTACTGCCGCTTAATAACTTCAGGATCACTGACTTTGACCAAATTCGTCACTGGAACATCGGAACCGAATGTGCGCTCGAGTTGAATTTTAGCGAGTTTCCAATTCTCCTCTTCGTCGGAAGCCACCAACCCGCCGACAACTATGCACTCACTCTGGGGAAGAATGGCAACCTTACCGATCAGTTTGTACCTGGTCAATATCGGCTTTGCCAAATTAACGGCTTTCTGCGGGAGTATCACCTCGTCCTGTACATCTATCACACCGGGAATATCATCCATTATGCGGCGGCGAATTTTATCCCATTCTTCCTTGTCGTAAATATACCCGCTAATCAGGAAAATTCCCGGCTTAATGCACTCGATCTTCGGGGTTGAAGGTATGCCAACCATCAAATCGCGCATTTCGGAGGTCATGCGCTCTTCGCTATACAGCTTCATTTTTATTTTTGGTGCAATTTTTGGCAAATCCGTGCGCAAAATCGACAGTTCTTCGCTGGTGTCAGTATACCCGGATACGGTGAAAACGGAACCATCCGTCTCAATGGCAATCGTGTCGTTCAGCCCCATTTCACGGATCTTATTGGTTATTAACTTTCCAATGTCGGGCCGCTCCATCGGTTTTTTTTCCTCGAAAAACACTGATAAGAAAACTAAAAGCGCAAGCGCAAACGCAAATATGGATGCACTGCTAATCCCAATTATCCACGTCCGCCTGGACTTCATCTTTCTCAAGTCGGATGGCTTCATTTTTATGGTGTCATCGAGACTTTCTACCGGCGGCGCATTGACCTGATCCCCAGTGGGAGAAATTTCTGCCGAATGCTCAAGTGCAGGAGCGTCCATCGCCGATATGCTTGGCCAAGGCTCTCCCGATGGACCAAACACAATGTGCGTACTCCCAATGGTAATGAACTGGAAAGCTTCCACCGCCTGGGACTCTTCCTTGACAAGCTTCCCATCGACGAAAACTTGTCCTTCCAAGGGTTTAATGACAACGCCGGTATCGGAAAATGTTATTTCCGCGTGGTGCGCTTCAATCATCGAATCTGATAGGATGATATCGCTATCCTCACCGTTTCCTATTACCGCTTTCTCGTTCCCAAAAACGACTTCCGCACCTTGGTGATTACCGGATAAAATCTTTAGCAGATGTTCGCTACTCATAGTATGAAATTAGAATGACAAGTTGGCAATGTAAAGTTATATCGAAAATTTACAAGAAAATACCGCATAATCTGATTGTTTTATTTTGTGAAAAACACTTATTTGGGCTTGAAGGTATGAAAATGTCGTTCCACGACGGTTCAATAAAGATTTTTTCAGGAAATTCAAATCGCCTGCTCGCTGAGCAGATTTGTAGCTTCATCGGCGTTGAACTGTGCAAAGCCGATGTCGACAGTTTCCCGGATGGTGAGACCATGGTAACGATCAAGGAAAGCATCCGTGGCAGTGATATTTTTATCATTCAGTCCTGCAACTATCCGGCAAATCATAATTACATGGAATTGATGATTATGATCGACGCTGCCAGGCGCGCTTCAGCTGATAGAATAACGGTCGTATTGCCATTTTTTGGCTATGCTCGCCAGGATAGAAAAGATAGGCCCCGTGTGCCCGTGACGGCAAAATTGATAGCAAACCTGCTCGTCTCCGCCGGTGCGAATAGAATCTTGACCATGGATCTGCACGCCCAGCAGATCGTCGGATTTTTTGACATCCCCGTGGATCACCTGTTTGCCTCAAAACTGTTCATATCGCATCTAAACAAAACTTCCCGTGATAATTTGATCGTCTGCTCGCCTGACCTCGGTGCCATGAAGATGGCGGCCGCCTATGCCGATGCTCTGCGCTGCGATCTCAGCATCGTTGCCAAACGGCGGGTTAACGGCGGCAATGTCCAAATTTTAACCGTCATAGGAGAGGTTTCCGGGAAAAACGTCCTTCTAACCGACGACATGACAGTGACGCTTGGCACGTTGAATGAGGCGGCGAAACTGCTAAAGGCAAAGGGTGCACACAGCGTGCGAGTCGCCGTGACCCATTGTTTATTAGCGGAAAAGGGTTGCGAACGCCTCTCCGAAGGTAACATCGACGAACTGATCACAACAAACTCAACGGGCTTGTCCTATAATTTAAAAAATAGAAAAAACGTCACATTTTTAAATGTCAATGAACTGCTTGGCGAGGCAATCATCCGCATACACAACAACGCCAGTGTAACAGATTTATTCGAAATAAAGGGATTTTAAACTCTAACCTGAAAAGCAAAATCAACCCACGCCGAGCTATGGATTGCCAATTTTTATTTGGGTCAACTTTTTTGTCTTTTCAAATCTGGCGGCGAATGAAAAAAGATTTTTCAATAGAAGCTTTCTTAAAATTTTTAACCTAAATAGAACATGGGGTGTGATTATCAAGCCAGGAACACCGTTTTCATCCCTGAAAAGTTTGGCATGCTTGACGAAAAACAGGGTTTCGAATGCCGGCTCGATGCAGTAAGGGTAAAAAAATTCCCCATTATATGGAATGGAATCGTCGATTTTTCCGCAACACCACACCCTGGCGCGGTGGTCGATGAATCCGTAAAACCCAGTTCTATGCCAGGTCTTGCCGTTTCGATAAACGATCTCTCCGAAATACCCGAGTGATAGAGGCACAGCGCTTTCAATATCGCATAACTCGCTGATTGGTATAATGTTGGCTTCAATTCCATCCCTACATCTGCCCAACACAATCCCCGCAAAATTTTGTTCGAGAATTTTGCAAATTTTCCCATACTCCCCGTCGGAAATGTGAAAAACATCGTGCTCTTTCAAAAATTCATGGGCCCGCAAACGTCCACGCTTGGCAAAAATTTTTCCCATGAAATTTCCCATTAAAACGGCCTCATGTTTCAACTTGTAACTCCCAATGTAAGTTTTAGATTTCAGTAAGAATGTCAAATGCGGAAGTGAAGTTTTTTAGTCAACTGCACAGCGAACGCATGCTGTCCCAGCACACCATCGATGCCTATCGAAATGCCCTGAAAATTTTCTCACGCTGGCGAAAGTCAGATTCCATCCTAGGTGCAACGCAAAGGGAAATTCAGGATTTCATCATCGAAATGCAAAAAACGCGTTCGAGAACAACGATCCACAATTACGTATCGGCCCTGCGCGCATTTTTTACATTTGCGGTGGGTGAAAAATTGGCCGATCCAAACCCAACATCCGAGCTGATTTTGCCAAAACTAAAGAAATTGTTGCCAAAAATATTAACGCTGTCGCAAATCGCCGAACTCCTAAACGCACCGACAAAGGCGCTCCAACTCGGCCATATTTCACCGAAAATTGCACTGCGGGATGCAATGATCCTTGAACTTTTCTACGGTGCAGGTCTGCGCATAGGTGAGTTGCAAAATATAAAAATACGCGACATCGATTTTCAGAATCGCGCCCTAAAAGTCCTTGGAAAAGGCAGCAAAGAGCGCATTTGCCCGTTTACGGAAGCAGCTTCAATGGCGATAAATAGATACGGATCGCAATTTTTATCGGACACCGATGCGTACCTTTTGGCCCATGGTGGGGGCAAGGTTTTATCCATTCGCGACATACAGTATCGCATGAAATTTTACCTAAAACTCTGCGGACTCCCATCCGATCTGTCCCCACACACGATCAGACATGCCTATGCCACACATCTTTTGAACAACGGGGCCAATCTTCGTCTGGTGCAGGAGTTGCTCGGCCACGCCAGCCTCGAAACGACCCAAATTTACACGCACATCGATTCCGAACACATAAAAAATATTCACCGACATTGCCATCCGCACGCTTAGGTCAAGGATTCACAATTAAAAAAAACAAAGGGAAAGGAGAAAATGAAATGAATTTTACAGCAAAAGGCCTTTTGCTCGATCGAACCATAACACCTGTATTTGTAGGCGCCATTCCTAATTTTTCTATTTTCGAACGATGGCAGACTTTATGAACAAATCTCGCATCTGCTTCTCCGTCGGAATGGATGGAGATTGGGACATTAAGTCCTGGCCCCTCTGGGTCTTAGGGAAAGCAACCACGTCCCTAATGCTGCTGGTCCCACAGATTATTGCCGCTATTCTATCCAGCCCAAGCGCAATCCCTCCATGGGGCGGAGCTCCATACTTAAACGCTCGCAGCATGTATCCGAAGCGACTATCAACGACATCACTTTCAATTTTCAAAATGTCCTTGAACACCTTCTCCTGCACATCGGGCCTATGAATTCTAATGCTGCCGCCGCCAAGCTCCATACCATTTAGTACGATATCATAGTGCTGTCCTCTGACAGCATGGGGTTGGGACGTCAAAATATCCAAATCTTCCGGGACCGGCGCCGTAAATGGGTGATGCGTAGCGACGTAGCGATTCTGCTCCCCATCGAAAGTCATCAGCGGGAAATCCACCACCCACAGAAAATTAAACGTGTCGCTGGGAATGGAAAGTACCCCATGTTTGATGGCCATATCTCGGCATTCCAAGCGCACTCGCCCAAGAATATTGCAGGAATTTTCCCACTTTCCGGCAGCAAAAAATACGATATCACCCTCCTCTATATTTAATTTTATCCGCAATTGCTCCCTTTCAATTTCAGATAAGAACTTCAAAATTGGCGACTTCCACTGGTCATCTTCGGCTTTGATGAAAGCCAATCCCTTGGCGCCCATTGCCCGCGCCGCGTCCTCGAGCTGCTTCATCTCTCCCTGTGATAGGCAGACTAAGCTCTTAGCGTTAAATGCCTTAACAACGCCGTCTTCGGCAACACTCTGCGCAAAAACCTTAAACGAAGACGACCTAAACGTGTCCGTGAAGTCTTGAATTTTCATCTCAAAGCGCGTATCGGGCTTATCCGAACCGTAATCATTCATCGCGCCCTCAAATGGCATGCGGATAAAGGGCGTTTTCAAGTCAACATCCAACGTATTTTTCCAGATGCGAGACAGCATTCCCTCGATTAGATTGTAGACATCCTCGCGGTCGATAAACGACATTTCCAGATCGATTTGAGTGAACTCCGGCTGGCGGTCCGCCCGCAGATCCTCGTCCCTAAAACATCGCGCTAGCGAATAGTAACGCTCAATTCCCGCAACCATGAGCATTTGCTTATACTGCTGCGGAGACTGCGCCAAAGCATATGCAGCGCCGGGGTTCAGACGGCTCGGCACCAAAAACTCGCGTGCCCCCTCAGGGGTGGTTTTGAACAGATAGGGCAGCTCAATCTCCAAAAAGCCTTTTTCGTCGAGATAGTTACGCGCAGTACGGGCGGCAATGTGGCGCAAAAGCAGGCGTTGGTAACTGCTTTTTCTGCGCAAATCGAGGTAGCGATAGGTCAGCCGCAAATCTTCGTTAACTTGTTCGGCCCTAGCGTCTTCCATTGGAAAAGGCAGCGGATCGCAGATGTTGTGGATGATCAGTTCTTCGGCGAGAATCTCGATCTCCCCCGTCGCTAAGCGGGCATTAATGGTCTCAATGGGACGCTTGGAAACGGTTCCGTGAATTTCTATGACGGACTCATCGCGCAACGAGTGCACGTCGGAAAATTTTTCCAACTTTGGATCAAAAACAATTTGCGTGATGCCCTCCCGATCGCGCAAATCCACAAAAAGCAAACCACCGTGGTCACGAATCGACTGAATCCAGCCAATTAGGCGAACACTTTGCCCCACATGGGTAGCACTTAACTCGTTGCACCTATGCGACCTCTTCATAGGGTCCTCCACATTCGCTTAAAAAACTCATTGGCCCAAGGAAAGAAATTTCTTGATACGGGCAAGTTTTTCTTAATGACTGTGTGGCGTATTAGTCGATGAAAAGCGGCAAAATGAGCAAAAATAAGCGCGAAAATCTTCTCGTGAGCCTCGGATTTAACATCGTCATCCCGGCAATTGTGATGATTATGTTTGACGATTGGTTCGGCATTTCACCGGCATTGGCCCTTGTCTTGGCCCTATTATTTCCACTGAGCTACGGAGGATTTGACCTGATCAAAGCTCGTAAATGGAACCTATTTTCCTGTGTTGGGTTTTTCAGCATACTGATAACCGGCGGGATAGGGTTGCTCCAATTGCCGCGCGAATGGATCGCAATTAAAGAAGCCAGCGTTCCCGTAATATTTTTTGTGTTCGTCGTGGTATCGTCGTTCAGCAAACGCACATTCCTCGAAAAATTACTGTTTGACGAAGATATCTTCAATGGCGACGCCGTGTACGCACGCCTGAAAACGGAGAAGCAAAGGATCGAATTTCATAGAATTATGCTACGGGCTTCCGTCATATTGGCACTCTCCTTCGCATTGAGCGCTGCTCTGAATTTTTGGCTAGCTAAAGCGGTTGTGCAAAGTGAAAGCGGCTCCGTGGAGTTCACGAAGGAACTTGGACGCATGGTTGCGCTGAGCTATCCGGTAATTGTGCTTCCCTGCACGCTCGTTCTATATTCCATGCTCCACTATATCGTAAAAAAATTGGTACGTCTAACTGGCCTGACTGCCAATGAAGTGTTAAATTGAATGGGGAAACTTTTTGATTTATGACGGCGGCAAGACGGAATGTTTATCGGCATTCAGAATGAATGAACCTTCCCCGACGAAACCTTTGAGGTTCACATTGGAAGCAATCTTGCTGCTGCGCGCCAGCACTGTCCCCGGATTTAAAACCGAGTTGCAACCAACTTCGGCGTAATCACCGACTATGGCACCAAATTTCCGGCGATTTGTGTCAAAAACTTCCTCTCCGTCAAAAATTTTCACCGACTTATTATCCAGGCGCAAATTCGCCAAAACAACACCGGCACCCAGGTGTGAGTGGTTGCCGAGAATCGAATCCCCGATGTAATTGAAATGGGGAACTTGCACCCCGTCGAGCAGGATGGAATTTTTAACTTCCGTGGAATTTCCAATTACGCATTGCTCGCCGATTACGCAATTTTCCCGAATGTACGCAAAGGGACGGATCTCCGTTCCGGCACCGATGTAACACGGACCGCGAATCACACACATGCTTGGAAGTCTAACGGACCTGTGGATGAAAACACCATCGCCAATGTCGCAATTTTTTGGAAAAGTTGTCAAAATATCGCTTCCAGCGGCAAGAAATTTCACGGCCATCGGGATCTTGTCCAACCATTTGACGGGGGACTCTCCGGGAAGAAAAATTTTTCTGAAAAATTCAGTATCGGGGAGAGTAAAAAATCGTTTGGCAGGGGATTTCATAGCTCGTCAAGTTTATCCTTCAATTTCTGAAAAAATCCAACCTGCTTGTTCACCGCCACATTTGAACTTTTGGCGAAATCTTCCAGCGCCTCACGCTGATCCTTGCTTAACTTCTTTGGAACTTCGATTTCGATGCGCACATACTGGTGCCCGCGAATATTACCGTTCACGTGCGGCATGCCCTGATCCTTCACGCGCAAAACGGCGCCGGATTGCGTTCCCTCCGGAATTTTTAGCAAACATTTCCCATCGATCGTTTCCACCTCCACTTCCCCACCAAGCGCAGCGATAGCAAAGGGGATTTTCTGCGAGCAATATAGATCGTCATCGCGGCGCTCAAACAGGCGATCGGCGGCAACATTCACCGCAACGTAGAGATCCCCCGTCGGACCACCGTTCTGCCCAGCCTCACCGTATCCGCTAAGGCGTAATTTTGCGCCGTCACATATGCCGGCAGGAACTTTGATTTTGGCTTTACTCTCCTCGACGACCGCACCACTGCCTCCGCAAATTTTGCACGGGTTTTCCAGGATTGATCCGAAACCACCACATCGCTGGCACGTCTGCTGCACATGAAAAAATCCCTGGCTCATACTCACAAAGCCCGAACCGCCACAAGTTGGGCAGGTTACTCGCTTCGTACCCTTTTCGGCACCCGTTCCACTGCAAGCTTTGCACTGCGCATGGCGGCGGTACTTAATGGTTTTTTCCACACCGGTAAAGGCATCCTTCAGCGAAATTTGCAAATTGTATATTAGATCACTGCCACGCGAAGCACGGGTGTGCGAAGTCCTCACCTGGTCACCAAATTTAAAAAAATCGCTAAAATCATAGCCGCCAAAAACTTCGCTAAAAATGTCGGCCGGATTGCGAAAATTCCCACTGTGAAAGGAGGCCCGCGAGTGCCCACCACCACTCTCAAACGCAGCATGGCCGTAGCGATCGTAGGCCGTGCGCTTGTCAGCATCGTGTAAAATATCATAGGCCTCGGAAATCTCCTTAAATTTCTCTTCGGCTGCCTTATTTTCGGGATTTTTGTCCGGATGATACTTGAGTGCCATCTTCCGGTAAGCTTTTTTTATTTCGTCATCGGAAGCCTCCTTTGATACACCGAGCAGCGAATAATAATCCTCCTTACTCATGCGCTTCAGGCCGTTGCTTTGTCGATACGACTACCACCGCGGGACGGATCAAACGATTATTTAATTTATATCCCTTGCGGACAACACAAATCACAATATTTTCCCGCACAGTATCCGCATACTCGCGGCGCACACATTCGTGCTCATGGGGATCAAATTCTTGATCCCGGGGAACAACTTCACTCAATCCATAGGAAATTAAAATCCTTTTCAATTGGTCAAAAACCATGGTGAACCCTTCCAAAATTTCGGTGGCCCTATGGCTTTCCGCAGATTGTAGCCCGAGTTCAAAATGGTCCAAAACCGGCAAAATATCTTCAATGATGGCACTCGTTATTATGGTACGAATCTCTTCGCGATCCTTTTGCATGCGCTTTCTAAAATTGTCCAAATCGGCCAATGCGCGCACGTAAAGATCTGTCTGCGACTCCAACTTCGCCTGCAGGTCAACTATCCTAGCATCGACATCCATGGCAACATCACCGACCATAGCCGCTTCGCCCTTCTCACAGAATTGCTGCCCATCACTCTCATCAAAATTTTTGAAATTTTCAGTCATAATATTTTCCCATGGAAACATACAGCAAAAATTGTGCCAATTTTTCCTGCCTAACAAAAGAGGAAATCCATAGACTGGCGACTAACTGGCAGAAATTCGCAGAAGTGTAAAGATAATTCTACTGAAAACGAAACCAATTTTCCTTGCGGGGGCTATGAAAGTCGGCCTTGCTTTGCAAAAACATTCTCCAAACACGTTCTGCAATATCACTTGGATTGAATTTTATCCTCTTATTCGCTTTCTTATTCTTTCATATTTGTTATCCGACATTACCCCCCAAATAAACACTTCTTTTTCTCCTTCGTTTATGGAAAAGACAACTTTGAAATGATTTCTCCCTTCCCTTATGTAATATGTACCAGTACCAAATTGACTTAGAACCCCTTTTACTGTGCCATCGCAACTTCTAAGAGGATTTTCCCCTATGCTTTTAATCACATCTTCCACATCCACCCTACGCCCATCCCGCAAAGTGCTCAGATCTTTCTCGATGCCGGGGTGATAGCGCACTAAATACGTTGAAACTGGTTCTTCAATTGGCTCTCCAACGTTAACATCATAAACCGTGTATGTGCTTCCAACACGATTACCCGTTATCGTTACTTGCCTATCTCCCAACGGGACATGTATTACATTTTGACCGGGATTTCCGGGATTTATGTTTGCAAGCGTTGCTACAATCTCAGCTTTAGCACCCGCATCATCGACAACTCTTGCAAGTTCTCCCATCGCTCTATGACTTCCCTGCTTTGGCACAAATGTCACACCACCAATATTCATGATTCTCCTTCCTTTACCTTTATAAAAATACGCCCCTACGGGACCGATAGGGGCACGGTATCTTAAAGTTTAAAGTTTTCAACAAAAAAGTTAAGATTCCCTCCCTGGAGAAATATTTTTTTATTCCTTTGGAAGCCTTTCGCAGGCGTATCTAAGCATAACTTTCGGCATCGCGGCGGCGTGTTCCCTAAGAAAAGCAAGCAACACCTCTCCGTTGCGCTTACCGACTTCCCTCAACATCCACCCACTCGCCTTGTGTAAAAAATGGCTCCCATGCCCCATAAACATTTCCGCCAGTTGCAATGTCAGGTCAAATTGGCCTTTCCCAATGAAGGCAATCGTTGCGACCATGGCAATGCGATTGGCCCAGAGATTGGGGTCAAGGGCGAGTCGTTTAAAAATTTCATCGGTCGATTTATAAAAGCCGCCAATAATCTTCGGCGCAGACATATCCACCAGATCCCAATTATCCACGTAAGTAATATTATCCAAGTACAACCGAACAATATTTTCGGGGTCCGCCTTAAATCTATCAATCATCACAAGGAGTGCGAACTGGCGAAATTCCTGGCAATTTGACCGCAGCAAAATTAAGATTTCGTTGGGAGAAAGGGTAGCCGAATAGCGCTTGCAAATTTTGCGCAAATTCGGCATCTGGCAGCCCAAAACAACCCTCCCGGAATCGTCTTTTATGCGCAACAATTTTCTGTTAAAGCTTGCCCGCGATGGATTGGCAAGTGCACGCATTTCCTCACATATGAATTTAGTTACATCGGACATAATTTATTCTTGTAATATTAAATTAGCCAAATTTTACAAGAGCTATGACACTCCCCCGGGAAGCTTTATTGGCGGACAAATCGTAAAATTTTGCTCAAAAATTCACGATCCCCACATTTTTTTAAAAAAAAACTTTGACTTTTTTTACCCGGGCCTGTAATCACACATCATACTCATCTTTTTTATGCAAAAAACAAAACCCTTAATTTTAATCGCAGAAGACGACTTTCAGTTGACCGAAGTTCTGAGTAAGCAGCTGAGTTTGTCCGGTCTGAATGTGCAAGCGTTCCAAAACGGAACCGATGCAATATGTTTCCTAAAACGCAACTTCGCAAGCGTGATGCTTTTGGATATCAACCTACCAGACATCGATGGATTTAATGTCGTGCACCAGCTGCGCAGCGAAGGAATTTCAGTCCCCATAATCTTTTTAACCGGATTTTCGGACGAATTCTATAAGCTGAAAGGTTTCGATGTTGGTGCGGACGATTTCATCACAAAGCCTTTCAGTTTCACCGAACTTGCGGCTCGCATACGTGCCGTTTTGCGGCGAACATCACTTTCGGAGGACCTCGCCATAACCGGTAACGCTATGCTGAGCGACGAAGACTTTGAATTTTGTGGAGCCAAAATATCACCGGCATTTATGTGCATCAACTTTCCGAATGGAAACAAGGTACGCATTGGTAAAAAGGAAATAGGTATTCTAAAGCACTTTGCCTATAACCCCGACGCAATTTTAAGCAGAAAAAACATAATACATAGTGTATGGGGCGAACATGCGAACGTGCGCAGCCGATCGATGGATCAGTACATAGTGAAGTTGCGCCAGATCTTCAGAAACAATGAATGTTTTATGGAAAAGCTACGCACGTTGCACGGCATTGGGTATATGTACATCAAAAATGGAAACCATACCGTAATGACGCGGCGCGAATACGCGGACTCATGTGACGTCATGTGAAATACACCGGGGCACTGGCCGTTTGCGAGGCACATAGTGTCTGTAGCTGTACCCAAAGCAGCCCACAAACGTTCCCGCTGCAGCCACGAGCCGCACTAAATTTTTCCAAAATTGAAACCTCCCGAAACCTATGGAAACCGGAATAAAAACCATCCTCCACATGCAAGAAAACATGCTCGGTAGCGCATATTTCCAGTGGGGAGCTTTCCCAAAGCTACGCATCAAGAGCGGAATAAGGCTGCCGCCGCCAAAGTGGCGTTTGAGCAGATATGAAAAAGTGGCGCGCTGCTCCGTAAAACGTTCCACAGCAATTGCTTCCGGAGTAAAATTAAAAGCCGCACCTCTGGTGAATGCCTCCAGCGCAAATCTACCATCTTCTCCGCCAATTTGGTTGAAAAACGGGTCAAAGCGCAGAGCAAAACCATCCTGGCTCACGAGATGCGTCGAAAAAAGACAATTATTCGTTGAAATCAGGTACGCATCGACGGAAGTATAGCGCGGTAAATTTTGCCAAAATTTTTCCAGTAAAACATCGTGTTTCACCGGAAGCAAGCGATACACCGGTCCACCAACTCCCGAAACAAAAGATCGCGAATAAATATCCCAAAGCGCTGTCAGCCACTTAGATACAATAATTTCGTCATCATCAAAGAACGCGATTTCCGTCGCACCGAGCTTTAGAGCCTCCTCGAGAACACGATTGCGAGCGCAAACCAGGCCCTGGTTCGGCTCGACAAAATAATGAGCTTTAAAGGGAAATGCATCGGCATAATATTCAAACACCGGCCGTGCCCCACCATCGGGGTCATTGTCTACCAAGACAAACTCAACCCCCACGTCGGCCGGAAGATCGATGCGAGACAAACTTTCAAGGGCACCATCCAGCAATTCATTGCGGTAGTACGTGCACAGCCCAATGACAATCTTATTTGAAAAGCTCCTCTCTCCCCTTGCTTTTTCTTTCTCCATCTTTTGCCCCATTCTCCCCCTCCTTCTTAGGATTTGACACAACTATCTGGGAAACATCAACTTTTGGCGGAACAAACGAGCCACAACCATCAACCATCATCAAACTAACGTTTTTGTTTATCGACTTATCGACCGATGCCCGCCACACGATATCCTTAGCCTCCTCGTCATCGGAATCAACTTCCAGCAAAAAATTGGCAACGTTCACCGCATCATCGAACTTTTTTTCCTCGAATAGGGAACTCGCCAATAGCAGCCAATCCGCCCTAAAGCGCCTTTCCTGTGGAATTGCAAGAAGTGCAAACTCGGCAACATTGTACAATTTCGCCGCAAACGCCACTTCCGACAAGTTCCGGTAACCGGCAGCTGAAAAAGGACTGCCATCGAGGAATCTCTCGATCTCCTCCAAAATCCTCCAAGCGGGAGCACCCTTTCTGCGCAAGTATTTCATTTTCAGAAAGATAAACATTTGCTTGATGAGCGCAGTCACGGTCCAGGGATTGAAATGAATCAACTTTCGCAATCTATGTAATTCAGAACGAACATCCAAGTTCCCGGGAAATTTTTTCAAAATTTCCCGGTAAAGGAATTCCGCGTATTGAAAATCGCCATCGGAGCTAACGGTTTTCACACGCTCAAGCAAAGGGTCTATTTCAATTTCTTCCGTCATGGTGAGGTGTATGTAAGTCTGCGTTCTAAAAATTCGCACACACATGTCAAAATTTTATCAACGGTTGCTTCAGTTCGCGCTTCAACGAGCACCCGCAACTTGTTTTCCGTACCAGAATAGCGAACGAACACACGTCCGTAATTTGGCTCGGATGTTTTAAGAAAATTTAACAACTTGTCGAATCCATCTATTTCACTTAGTGGAATTTTTTGGCTGACCTTAATATTGTGTAATTTCTTCGGCAGCAACGAAATATCATCTTTTAACAAGGACAATGGCGCCCCGGTCTCCGCCATAATTTTTAGCATTAACACCGCCGCCGAAATCGCATCACCCGTGTTTGAAAACTCGCGCAAAATCAAGTGTCCAGATTCTTCACCGCCGAGGGAAGCGCCGTGTTTAAGCATGGAATAGTAAACATTTCTGTCGCCAACTCCGCATCGCACAACACCAATTCCAAGCTTGCTCAAGCTGCTGTCCAGCCCGGAATTACTCTGCTCCGTAACAACGAGCAGATTATTGCTCAGGCGATTTTCATTGAACAAATATTTCGCAATTACGCCCAAAACTTGGTCGCCGTTCACCGGCACACCGGTTTCATCAACCATTACAAGCCGATCAGCGTCGCCATCATGGGCAATCCCAACGGCCGCACGGTGATCCTTCACAGACTGGCACAGCGTCGCAATGCTTTCGCTACCACACTCCACATTGATATTTTTACCATCGGGCTTGTCCCCAATAACCACGAGATCTCGGCAAATTTTTCGCAAAATTGGCGGACTGGTGGCCGTTCCCGCCCCATTCGCAACATCCAAAACAACGCGACCGCCAAAGGTAAACCCAACATTGTCAAAGGACGCACAGAATTCTTCCTCGGCGGCGGAGACATGATTTATAACTTCAGCGGCGGCGGCACCCACATCCATGGCTAAAATTTGCACTAAATTTTCGATGCCAAGTTCCAAATCAATGGGTAATTTCTCCCCCTCACCATTGAAAATTTTCACCCCATTATCGTGATACGGATTATGGGATGCCGTCACGGAAAAACCACAATCACAACCCAATTTGCGCGTGATATACGCCACTGCCGGTGTCGGCAAAACCCCACACTGCAGCGCCGTAACCCTATCCGAAAATCCAGCTATTAGAGCCTGAACTAGAATTTCACCACTTTCGCGAGTGTCGCGCCCAATGGCAACTTTCAAGCGATCCTTGCCCAAATATTGTGCAAAAAACTCTTCCGTTGCCCTTGCCAAACGCGAAAAAAAACCCGGCACAACTGGATATTGGCCAAACTGCCCCCGTATGCCATCCGTACCAAATAATATTCCTGCCACATTATTATAATGGCATATTTCATAAAAATAGCAACCATTTAGCGTGCGCAACGGCGGAAGAAATTCAAAATTTTCACTGGACTTCCGAGCTAAAACTTTGATAAATTGCGCAATTCGGAGAGATGGCAGAGTGGTTTATTGCGTCGGTCTTGAAAACCGAAGTACCGGCAACGGTACCGTGGGTTCGAATCCCTCTCTCTCCGCCACATGCCTGTGATTTCAGCTCACAGGCGATATTCTCCTTGACAAAATTAGTATTTCTGCCATCGAAATCCTATGAATATGCAGCACATAGAGTTGTTGATGGGCACCGTTTCCAGAATCGTCTGGGGCTGGCCATTGATTACATTTCTATCGGCGGTGGGATTTTACTTTTCATACAAGCTGAGAGTGCT
>JAITOW010000016.1 GCA_031289835.1 Puniceicoccales bacterium
AATAAAAAGTTTTTAAGCCATCAAGATAATAGAAGCATTGCAAAATTAAATTTGTTTTCATTGCGCAATTTTCCTTGACTTTATTTTGTCTTTCGAACATGGGGTTTTCCACTTGAAAAGTAATTTTAAACATGAAAAGTATAGACTGCATAGTTGCATTGCAAAATCCATGAAATTAGCTTGTAGGCAGATATGGACGTGCCTCTTTGGTGCCAGGGCACGACTTTAACTGGTAAATACCGAAACCTTTTATGTTTTCACAGATTTAATGGCCTTTGCGATGGTGTGCAGGGCTTCGCGCCATTCGCTCTCCTCGTATTCTGAGCAAACGGTCAATCGTAGCCGTGCGCTGCCACGTGGAACGGAGGGGTATCTTATTGCTACCAGATAGATGCTCGATTGGTAGAGTTTTTTGAAGATTTGCATCGTCAAATTTTCATCCCCCGTAATCAAGGGAAAAATTCCAGTGAAATCCGCGGGAAATGCGATTTCGTATTTGGAGAAAATATCTCTGGCAATTTGTGAAAAATGCTTCAGTCTATGTGCGCTATCTTGCTGGGATTTTAGAAGTCGCAATGCTTTTAAAGATGCTGCTAACATTGACTCTGGAAGTGATGTGGAACATAGGAAAGGACGCGAATGGTGGCGTAGAAAATTAATTAGCAGCTTACTTCCACAGACAAATCCGCCAAAGCTGCCGAGTACCTTGCTCAATGTCCCAACATGTATGATGCGTGGATTGAAAGTTATGCCGAAATGCTCTAAAGTTCCGTAGCCATGATCACCCAACACACCCAGCGAATGGGCATTATCGAGAATGATATGTGCGTCAAACTTTTCCGCCAGATCCAGTAAATCTGGCAATGGAGCGATTGTACCATCCATGCTGAACACCCCCTCCGTGGCAATGAAACGCATGGTAAAGTTTTTGTTTTCCTCCAATAAAAATTTCAAATATTCCACATTGCGGTGGGGGTAAACGACTATTTTGGCACGTGATAATCTGCACCCATCAATTATGCTGGCATGATTTTTTTCATCGCTGAAAATTACCCCATTTGAGTCAGCTAGGACTGAGATCAATCCGACGTTGGCCATGTACCCCGTGTTAAAAATCAGTGCCGCATCACACCGTTGAAAATCCGCCAATTCCCGTTCAAGCTCCTCCAAAACAGAAAAAGAACCAATCACGGACCGTGCTCCGCCTGCGCCAACTCCCGCATTTCCCAGTGCCATCGATGCTGCTTTTATAACCTCGGGATGAAACCGGAATCCAAAATAATCATTCGTACACACCACAAAGAGTTTGTTGTTTTTTCCGTCAATGCAGTGGGTTGCGTCAATAAATTTCAGCGATGGTACCTGCCTAATCAATCCTTCCGTGGAATACCGGTCAAGCTCATTCGCCCAATACTTCTCACTGTCCATAATTTACATGCGCACAACCAATTATTTTATGTCAACCAATGCGGGTTCTTTTTCGAAAAAATCAATGGTTGCTTTAATGTCTACATTTGGCTTAAAAAAGAACACTCTCCCACCAATAGGGCTTTCCAGATGCTTCATTGGAGATAACCTTCTGTAAAATTTTTTTGAAGCGACATAGCCTGTGGTGTAATTGGGATCGTCCGACCAGCATAATTCTGCGACGTAATTTTCAACGGATGCCGCCTTGGAAGCCAAAACTAAAGCTTCACTCAGCTTCGTGCTTTTCATGTTGTTTCTTTTTAGGAACTCCAAACATGCATTTTTATCCTTGCAATCCATGTGCGATAAACGCACGCCGCGCATATCCAAACGATCCAGCCGATTTCCGCTTGCGGCGTCGTAAATCATCGCCCCTCGCATGCTAGTTTTTAACTGTTCTATCGCTTCCAATCCTTTACGTGCGGCGGTCTCAGAAACCCCAGTTTCGATGAGAAAAGCAATGGCATCGGCATGGGCCTGTGAAACATTCGGGAATTCTCGCGATTGGACAGTCAAAGCGGGGACAATTCGCACGTTACTTTTATCAATTTTTTCAATCTGAATATTAACCATATCCGCCCGCCCTCGCGTATGCTCCTCCGCTCGTTTGAGTAGATTTTGAACGACTTCAAGCACCTGATTTTCCGTTACCAGCCGTTCGCAACCGGATAGGTGAAGTTCTTCGCCATTGTTACCAATTTTCATGGTTGCACGCATGCGCACACTAAACAATACCGACGATAACCCCTTGTCCATAAATAAAAATCACACAATTTTCCTAAAAAATGACTGCGTTGACTAATAATACTAGCAAATGCCGAATACCAGAAAATTAAAAGCTTCTCGCTCTTTTTGTTGATTATTTTTTTTAACGTGCCATCAAATGCGCTGTGTTTGCTAACGTAAAGTTGAGCTGGTATCTGGCGACGAAATATCTGTTCCCAACCGGGAAAAATTTTTCTTTTTTGTCGACAATTTCGATTTTTGGGGTTGCGTTGGGAGTGGTCGTGCTATTCGTTGTGAGCAGCGTGATGGATGGTTTTCAGGCGGAAATTTGTTCGAAAATTGTTGGTACACAGGGGCAGGTTAGGGTTGATTCCGAACACATAATTCACGATTCCGAGGCCATTCGTCGCGCTTTGTTGAACGATTCTTCCGTTGAACAGGCGTCGAGTTACGTAATGGGCGCGCTTATGTTGCAGTTTGGAAATAAGCCGGCATTTCCCTTTGCAAAGGGCATGAACGTCGAATATGAGTCCAAGGTTATGCCGCTGAAGAATTTCATAGGCGCGGGCGATGTGGGCGCACTCGACGATTCTGCGATAGTTATCAGTTCAGGTCTGGCGAGCACGCTGGGTGCTAGGGTGGGAGATAGTGTTGACGTGTACTCTCCGCTGATGCTGCAGGGCTTGCAGGGTGACGAGCTGTTGCTACCACGTTCCTTCGATGTTGTCGCCATTTACGATACCGGCTGGAATCAAGTGGATGCAAATTCGGTTTTGTTGAGTTTGGGGGCTATGCAGGAGCTGTTTGGAATGGCGGATGGCGATGCCCATGGCCTAACGTTGAAGCTGCGCGACGGAGTGAGCATGGAAAAATCTGTGGCAAAGCTGCGGAAAAATTTCCCCGAATTGCGAGTTTTAGGATGGCAGGAGCTGAACGGTGATTTTCTGTTTGTTTTGAAGTTGGAAAAGACGATGATGATGTTCGTGTTGCTGTTTATTTTGCTCGTTGCGTCCTTTTCCATCGCCAGTTCTCTGATGATCTCCGTTGTGAAAAAGCGCCGAGAGATCGGTTTACTGTGCGCTTTGGGTGCCACTAGGCGGGATATTTCACTGATATTTTTGTTTGAGGGGCTTATCATCGGTGTGGTTGGGAGCATTTTAGGCCTGATTTTCGGCTGCATCGCCCTGTTCTTCCGAAATAGCATCCTGGCGATTCTAACAAGGTTTGTGGGAATAAATGATTTTTTGCTGAGATTTTACGATTTTGCGCAATTGCCGGTGAAGTATTCGATGGGTAACATCGCCACGATTGTTGCGTTCACGATATTTGTTTGCTGCTTGGCCGGTCTGATCCCCGCCCTGGCTGTCGCAAAAGTTAACCCTGCCCGTGCCCTACGAAATGAATAGGCAGCCGATCGTAGAGTTGCGAGGCATATCGAAATCTTTCAAGGGTTGTTCGATATTGAAAGATCTTGAATTTGCACTTTTCCCCGGAGAAGCGATCAGCGTTTGTGGGGCTTCAGGGGTCGGCAAAACGACATTGCTGAACATCATCAGTCTGCTCGAACATCCCGACTCTGGCACTGTCCTTTGGAATGGTAAAGTGGTGTCGAGCAAGCGTGTGAAAAACGTTTGTTTGGCGCGCTGCTGCATGTTTGGATTTGTTTTTCAAAATCATAATCTGATACACGAACTCAATGTTTTGGAGAACGTTTTACTTCCACTGAGGGTGCGCATGTGCTTGTCGAAGAAGGACGTAAATTTCGCCGATTTACTGCTGAAAACGGTGGGCCTGGATCGCAAAAAATACGGCAACATCGACGTTTTGTCTGGTGGGGAAAGGCAAAGAATCGCCCTTGCTAGATCTTTGATAGGCAAACCGGGTGTGATTTTGGCTGATGAGCCGACCGGTAATCTCGACGAAACCAATGCCTACGGCGCGCTTAACCTGATGATGGATGTTTGCAAACGGAACAATAGTTCTTTGCTGCTCATAACACATAATCAACGGCTCGCCAAGTTGACCGATAAAAATTTTGTCCTGTCGAATGGCGGGTTGTCTCTTCAGTGAGAATTTTGGGCGAGACTTCTGGACTCGGCCAGTATTATGTACAGCGTGCTTGGAATTATTATGCACGCTCCCAGTGTTGTACCCCACGGCGGAATTTCGTCGAAGAACAGGAACCCAACCACCGCGGACAGTATGAATTCGATATACCTAAATGGGGCAATAGCTGACACTTCAACGCGTTCGAATGCCTTCAAGATGCAATATAGCAGCAAATTCGCTCCGCATCCGAGCAAGACGAAAAAAATCCAATCGGTGCGTTTAACTTCCCCCCAATATATCCAGGCAGGTACTGCGATCAGTGCCAATGTTACGATGGCCGTGTAAAACAGCATTGTTAGGATGCCCTCCTTCACGACGAATTTTTTGTTTATTACGTCCAATCCGGCGAATATTATGGAGGAAAACACCAAAATTGCAATGGCGTAGGACGCAAAATCCAAATTTGTCGGTTCAGATACTATGCATATTCCCACGAAGCAAGCCAATGTCGCCAGTAATTCCGCCTTACCTATCCTTTCTTTCAAGAATATATAGGCAAGTAGCAGCGTGAATATGGGAATTGTAAAATTGACGGCTATCACCGTAGACAGGGGCAATTTATCCAGGGAAATGCAATATAGGGCGATGGCTGAGACCAACATTACCGCCCTGATTGAGTGTATGACGCCATGCTTCGTCCTAAACGTGCGGCTGCCACAGATCAGCATGCAAGGGATCAGCGAAATCGTCGCAAAAAAGTACCGCAGAAACACGATTTGCGGCACCGCATAATTGCCAACGAGCAGCTTTATTACGGAGTCGTTAAATATGCACACGAACAAACTCGCGACAAACCATGCTATACCGCAAAAATAGTTGACTTTGCTACGCTTCATCAATGGCGCGCAAAATTTCAGAAACTAGGTTTACTGTCAAGCAATGATTTTCCGAAATATGCTCTTGATTTTTTCCGAGTTGGATCTTTACTGAACGAGCTGGATGCCTGGCTAGCTCAATTGGCAGAGCAGTTGACTCTTAATCAATTGGTTCGGGGTTCGAGTCCCCGGCCAGGTACCAGGTTATAAGCCGAATAACCACAGGCCTTGCGAGTGATTGAGGGAGATAAAATTCCAGCATAGCAAAAAAATTATTGCCTAATTATTGCCTAAAAGATCATGAACATAGGGGATGTTCATGTACACCACGGCTGAAGTGGCGAGAATACTGAAAGTTACGCCAACAAAGCTGACAAGGTGGATAAATTCAAAACAGCCCCCAAGTTTACCCTCAATCAGGATAGGTAAGCGGAGGAGGTTCCTCCTGGAGGATTTGCTGAAATTTGTGGGATCCCAGAAATTTTCAAATGAGACAGAGGAGGGCGATCACGAATAAAGATGACGGTCCCTGGGAGATTGGCGAAAGCCAGCGAGATATGGTGATTGGAGCCAGTGCCGCAGCAAAAATACTCGGTCTGGATAAAAAATTTCTAACCGAGCAAATTAAGGTCAAGCGGCTGGGAATAGTTGATGTATTTGAGGGTGTCCCGCGAGTGAAGCTGAGCGATGGCAAGCGAATGGATTGTTCCCACCAAAAAGTGAGCGAAGAACCTCGGAGGGCTGATATGGCAAGATATGACACGGAGCAATTGAAGCTCGATCCGGAGTGCTCTATCCGGTCATTTTGCCTGCATTTGTTCCCCAATGTGAAATACAAAAAGGGGGAGTACTCCGTGGGATCGTTGAAAGGTGACAGACCGCGGAAGACTCTCTACGTCGATGGAGAGACGCCGCCTTCTGGGTGGTGAAAATTTCCCAAAATCATGACTTCACAGAGATGAGGATCGGCACGACTTTCACTTCCCCATTCACGAAAAATCGGGATGATGGCGGGCACCATGAAAAATCCATTGACTGAACGTTTGTTACTAATAATAGCCACACGAAAGTGACCTGGCGGCCGACGGACACAAGGGA
>JAITOW010000019.1 GCA_031289835.1 Puniceicoccales bacterium
TCCAGCTCATGGGCTGTGTTGTATCCGCATCAATCGCTTTTTTATGCGAATGAAGCAAATCGTGCTATAGGTAAAGTACGCGCACGCGCCGGAAAGACCTATGTAGAGAATGTTGTGGAAGAAATGTAGTCCAATGTAACTCGGGAGGGCGCAGAGAATAGCGAAACAAAGAGGGCTAGCCACCATTGTAAAGCGCGTATCTCCGAAAGCCGTCAAGCTCATGCGCAGATTGAAAGCATAGGCGTCCGTGAACATCCAAATCCACATGGTGAACAATGCTTGGAGCAATAGGGGACCAGTTACGGTCACATCCCTTGGGCTCAGGAGGAAAATGAGCGGACGCGGATAGAGAACCAGCACAATGAAAGCTAAGACGCCCGTTATCAGGGCGAGGCGTGTCCACGAGCGCATATTTTTTTTGATCGTATCCCAATTTTTGGCGCCATAGGCGTTGGAAACAATGATCCCGACGCCCTGTCCGACGCCTTCAACCATAAAGTACATGGTAGTATAGCAAGTTTGGCTCATGAACAAAATCGTAAAATGCTCACTGCTCACATTGAGCGCCGCCGTTTGAATGACGAAACACCATAGTCCGCCGCCTACTAAACAATCAATGGCGTTTGGAAGGCCAATTTTAAGGCTTTCGAGGAACAATTTTGCATCGAATCGGCAGTCGAAAATGTTATACGCCACATTATTTTTTCTACGAAAGACCAGCAAAGAAAATAGTAGAAGCTCAATTGTCTGTGCACTTATTGTGGCGATCCCTGCTCCGATTATTCCAAGTTCGGGGAAAGGCCCAAGTCCAAAAACGAGGGCAATGTCCAAAAAAACATTGATTACGTTGCAAATAATTGATACGTAAAGAATTATCCTTGTTCTTCCGCGACCTGTAAAAAATGATCCAAGCGCTCCCATGGCAGCGAGTGGGATTGGAATCGTGACCAGTAAAATGCGCATATACGGCAGGCCCAACGGCCGCAAATTTTCAGCCAACAGGTAGGGGGCGACCCAGATTGCAAGAACGATCATTACCGGAAAAAGAGCCACTGAAAACCAGATCATTTGCCAGACCGCTGAACCAATTTTTTTGTGATTTTTGCTGCCGTTAAAGCGCCCAACAAAAACATCGGCAACGAGAGCAATGTTTAGCGCTGCGAGGTAAATCGTCCACCACCACGTGATAGTCCCCGAAAGTGCCTGAAATGCGGCATTTGAATATTTTGCTACAATTACACGGTCGGCTAATATCATAAACACGTTTGCCGCCGAAGAAATGATCAATGGCCAGGCGATCGTCCACAACTCGCGTATCGATCCGGGGGCATACTTGGTCAACTGGCTACTCATGGTGATTTGCGCGATTCTGTGAAGAATCTCCCGGAAGTCCACCCTTTAGTTATGACATATGGCGGCGTGCTGAAAAATTGTGTAAAAATTACTGTAAAATCGACAGTTTTACATTCGCTTTTTATAAGCTAAGAATTTGTTGTTAAACGCGTTGCACCGCAAAGCCCCTCCGAAAATTCACCATTAATTTGCCGTTTGCGCCATGCATTGCGACGTATTTTCTTCGGGAAATTGCAAAAAAAAGCTTGACTTATTATTATTTTTTGACCAGAAATGATTATGAACTCCCCAATTGTTTACTTCCTACGAAGTGTTTTTTTTATGTTATTCGTGGTATCACTTGCATTGCCGATTGGCCAATTGCGAGCAAATTCGTTGCAAAAAGTAGGTGATGTCTTGCAATTTGTAGTCCCGGCCTATGCGTTCGGGTTAGCTATGCGTGAGGAAACCAATGAGGGCGTAAAGCAATTTGGTTGCAGCTTGGCGTCCTCCCAGGCAACCGTACACGTGCTCAAAAAAGTGACAAATCAAAAAAGGCCCTGCTTTAGGGAAGGAGATAAAAGGAACTCATTCCCAAGCGGACATACGTCAAGCGCCTTTCTAGGAGCGACATTTATTCACAGAAGGTATGGATTTAATCAAGCCATAATTCCCTATGGGGCGGCCATATTAACCGGCGTATCCAGGGTTCAAGCCAAAAAACGCCACGTCAGGGACGTTGTTGCGGGGCCATAATTTCCCCCCTTGGGCCATGTATTCTGTTGATAGAAAGGAAAATCCAGTGCTGTCAGTGGATGAAGATGGAACAAAACTCGCATACGAAATTACTTTTTAAAGCGGAGTGACATCATAATTGGGAGAGAAAGGGGATCGGGCAAATTTCTGTTTTATCAAGGCATTTCTTGCATTGATACTTTCCTTTCCTTTGGACAGCCGGCTTTTAGCCAGGCATGGATGAAGTTGTCGATATCGCCGTCGAGAACGGCCTGTACGTTGCCGGTCTCTTCTCCGGTTCGGAGGTCTTTGACCATTTGATACGGCTGCAAAACGTAACTCCGGATTTGGTTCCCCCAGCCAATCTCTCCCTTTGATCCGTAAAATTTTTCCATTTCGGAGCGTTTTTCGTCCTCCATGCGCTCAAATAGGCGCGAACGCAAGGCTTTCATGGCGAAGTCCTTATTCTTGTACTGGGAGCGTTCATTTTGACAAGTCACCACAATTCCGCTCGGTATGTGCGTAATCCTGATCGCAGATTCCGTCTTGTTGACATGCTGACCGCCCTTGCCACTTGAACGGTAGGTATCGATGCGCAGGTCAGCTTCGTCGATTTTTATATCCTCATCATCGTCGATTTCAGCGATGACATCGACGGAGCAGAAGGATGTGTGGCGCCGCTTGTTCGAGTCGAACGGGCTGATCCGCACGAGCCTGTGGACACCCCGCTCAGATTTTAGATAGCCGTAGGCGTATTCACCTTCGATGCGAAGAGTGACACTGCTTATGCCGGCTCCTTCGCCCGGTTGCATGTCTTGGATTTCGCACTTCAATGAGCTGCGCTCCGTCCAACGGGTATACATTCTGAGTAGCATATCGGCCCAGTCGCACGATTCCGTCCCACCGGCCCCGGCGTGTATCGTTAGGAATGCGTTGCAGGAGTCGTGTTTGCCACTCAGGTACGATGTCAATTCAAGCTGATCAAGGGCCCTTGCTATGGTGCCTATCATGGCGGAGGTTTCCTCGGCATATTCGCAATTTTCCCTGTCAGCTTCCAGGATTTCAGCGGCGATTTCGAGATCTGCAAATTGCCCATTAATTTTTGTTACGCCGTTTATTTTTTTTCTAAGAAAATTTAGCTCCGATATCGTTTTTTGCGCAGATTCCTGGTCGTCCCAAAAACTGTGCACGGCCATCTTCTCTTCCAGTTTCTCGATTTCGCGCCTTGCCCCATCGACATCCAAGAATTTTTGCAGCACAGTGATTCGCTCTTTGATCGAACTTATCTGCGATAGAATTTCGGGAACTTCCAAAATCATGGCGATACCAATATGAACTTTTCCTATTTTTTCCAGCAATGTTTGAAATAAGTTTCGTTTTGTGATGCAACCAAAATTGCAAGCTTTGTAAATTATTGTAAATATTTTCTTTCCTTCTGGTATAATTCATTACCCTGGATTCCACTATGAAAAATAAATTATTGCTAATGCTGCTGCTCATGCAGTTTTTGGGACACAACGATGCCCACTGTTTTCATGGAGAGAAAGTGGATCTCAGCGCAAAGACGGTCGTTACCATCGACGGCGGCTCGGCTACGAAAAAATCTCCCATTGCCCGGGCGATTTCCAAAAAATTTA
>JAITOW010000047.1 GCA_031289835.1 Puniceicoccales bacterium
CGCGCAAAAAGTCCACGGACACTCCTCCGTTTACCTTGGATTCGAGTGATCCGGAGATCAGTCTGATCGATTACATGTCGGGGGAAACGCGGTTCAAGATGCTTATGGACAAGGACCCTGCCCGCGCACAGGAACTTATTAGGGCCGAAGAGGGGTACATCAAGGAAAGGTTGGCGATATGTAAAAATCTCGCAAAGGCGAGCGATTAGGCGTGGCACCGGGCTATGCAAGCATCGGCCAAGATTGCAATGGTATCAGCGAGTGGAATGTTCCTATACGCATCGGCCGTAATTGCCAGGGGAATCTCTGTGCAGCCAAGCACGATTAAGTCGGCGCCGTTGTCGATCAATTCATTCATCGGCGCCGTGAAAAATTCTTGGCCAATATTTGGATTTTTGTACATTATTCCCGATTTCACTGCACAAATTCCATTGCCGATTTCATTTTGAAGTTCGTTGGAAGGATAGATGAAGTTTAGTCGCAGGTCTAATTTTTGCAAGGAAAGATCATGAAGTTTTGATTTAACGGTCCCTGCGCTGCCCAAGATCCCTACATTTTTTACGGTTGCGTGCTCGCTTACAATGTATCTAAGGGTTTCATCGATTAGATTTATAAACGGCACTTCCGCTTCGCGCTCGATTTCATCTATGACGCAATGCGCTGTGTTGCAGGGGATGCAGCAAAGTGTTGCCCCCGCTTGTTTTAGAAATTTTGCCGCGTTGATAAAATATGGCGCGAAGGATTGACTGCTTTGCCCGGTAGCGTAGGCGATCCTGCTGGGGGCCTGCGTTGCCTGATACAATATCACTTCCGGCTGTTCGGGATCGTCGGTACAATTGTGATCCGTAACAAGTTTTTTTTCGATTCGGTGCAATAACTCAATGGCAGCAGCAACTCCGCAGCCTCCGATAACCCCCAAAGTTTCGCCGTTAAATTTTGACATTCTTCGAAAAGAAATCACGAATTTTGCCCCTGGCAAGTTTTTTTATTTTTTAGGAACCTTTTCGCGGAATTTTTTTGTAAAAATTACTTGGAAAGTCTTAGAAAAAACTTGCATTTTCACATCTTGTGTGTTTATTGCGCTTCCTATGAAGGCAGTTATTAGTACGCAGGGCAAGCAATTTAGTGTGACTGAGGGCGATGTTTTGTTCGTTGATCGCTACGTGGGTTCGAACGCGGGTGATGTTATAGAGATAAAGGATGTTTTGGTTGTTGGCGAAGGTACTTCCGCTGTAATAGGCGCTCCCCTCGTATCTGGGGCAAGTGTTAGAGCAAAGATTCTTGAAAATAAGCGAGCCAAGAAGGTTATGATTTTCAAGAAAAAGCGGCGCAAGGGGTATCAACGCAAGCGTGGCCATCGCCAGGAATTGTCGGTTATTAGAATAGAAGAGATAGCTGCTTAATCTAGGAGGAGGAGATATCATGGCGCATAAGAAAGGGCAGGGAGCTGCAAAAAATGGGCGCGATAGCTGTGGAAAGCGCCTTGGCGTGAAGAAATCTGGGGGGGAGTTTGTGCGTGCCGGTGGCATATTGATGCGCCAGCGCGGAACGAAGATTCATCCCGGTTCAAATGTTGGTTGTGGTCGAGATTTTACCCTCTTTGCCCTCGTTGACGGCAAGGTCAGCTGGGATAGTGCTCACAGGAGGGTTTCCGTTGTCGCTGAGCAGGTGAGCGAATGAACCTTGAATTGGCATGATCTTTTTGTTTGTAATTATTTCACTCATAGGTTCGGTGTATAACTCTTTGATGTACATAAAGTTAAGCTATGCAATTTGGCTTGCGAGTAACGTTTTTTTGTTGGCACACAATTTCCGCATTGGAGAGTATTCCCAAGCTTTCATGTATTCGATTTATTTGGTCACGAGTGTAATCGGCCTAAGAAATTCAATGAATGACGGGTGGCTTAGCAGGCGAAAGTGAAGTTTGTTAAAATGGACAAGCTGGACAAAATTTTCGAAATGCAAGCCAAGTTGACTGCCAGGCTCGGTGTGCGCCTCGAGAACCTAAGCGAACAGAAAAAAATAGATTGGATTTTGAAATACTCCCGAGCCTTACAACAGGAAGTCGCCGAGCTCGTTGATTCCGTTCCGTGGAAGTGGTGGGCAAAGTATCAGGACTTTGACGAGCAGAATGCACGGGTAGAACTGATCGATATTTTGCACTTTTTGGTGTCCATCGCACAGGTGCTTGGGATGACGCCCGAGGATTTTTTTGAGGCCTATCAGAAAAAAAACGACATCAACCATAAAAGGCAGGATTCTGGCTATGCGATAAAGGATAAGTCGGATTCGCGCGGGATATGATTAACGGCTGGGGCCAGGTCAAACCCGGGGAGTATTGTCGTCATATTTTGAAATTGAAAGACGGGAGTGAAGGAAGTTGAACCGTGGAGGATGTTGTCCAAAATTCGGTTGAATTTCATGGAAAATTTGTTCATTTGGAGCTCGTGGATTCACCTACAAAACGGCTTCGATCTGGCGAAGAATTCGCCTACGATTTCAATGCTCTCCGGGAAGCGGCGATAATTTCCAAGGGGCTTGTTTGTGACCAAATTTTCCACGCGCAATCTGGTCATCTCGGTGCGGCCCTTGGTTGCTCGGCAATAGGTGCGGCGCTGTTTGGATATTTGCTGCGATTTAACCCAATGGAGCCCCGTTGGTTGAACCGGGATAGATTTGTGCTGTCCTGCGGTCATGCTAGCGCATTTTTGTACGCGTGGTTACATCTAGCCGGCTACGATCTCACGCTGAACGATCTAAAAAACTTTAGAAAGGCGCACAGTAGGACGCCTGGACATCCGGAGTTTGGAGTAAGCGATGGGGTGGAGTGCACAACTGGGCCGCTGGGACAGGGGATTGCCAATGCCGTTGGATTAGCCATCAGCGGAAAAAAATCGGAGGCGATGTTCAACACCGATGGGCAAAAAATTTTTGATTACAACATCATATGCTTGTGTGGGGATGGGTGCTTGCAAGAGGGGGTGGCATCGGAAGCCTGTTCCCTGGCCGGACATCTAAACTTGGATAATCTAATCCTGATTTACGACAGGAATAATATCACCATAGATGGCGGGCTTTCCCGTTCGCAGAGCGAAAATGTTGAAAAAAGGTTTGACGCGTATGGGTTTGAAGTTGAGATTATTGATGGCGGGAGTATTGAGCAAATCATCGCTTCCTATTCAAAACTGGCTTCATTGAAAAATGGAAAGCCAAAATTGCTAATCACCGATACCGTAATCGGCGATGGCATTGGCGAAGTTGCCGGTACAAGCAAAGCTCACGGAGAGGCGGGAATAAAGTTCATAAAGTCAGCCAAGGAGAAGCTTGGATTGCCAGATATCGACTTTTTTGTGTCAGAAAGTGTCAGAAGATTTTTCGATGGTCGGTTGAGTGAAAGGTTGGAAGAGTATGAATCCTGGTACCGCATTTTTGATGCCTGGTCACGGAATAATCCGAATTTACACAGAATTTTGTTAAAAAATGGTGACATTTGCGAAAAATTGGAAAAATTTGAATGCGAAAAATTTGGAAAAAAAGTTTCCACGCGCACTGCCAACGGTGAAGTTATGCAATTTTTGGCCGGACATGATCCGCTAATGGTAACCGGCAGTGCCGATTTGTTTTCTTCCACGAAAAACTATCTCGACGGATATTCGGATTTTTCAGCCGATGATAGGAGTGGCCGGAATGTGGAGTTTGGTGTGCGCGAACATGCCATGGGCGCGATCGTAAATGGGACGTGTTACGATGGAATTTTTATACCTCGTGCGCAACATTTTTGGTGTTTTTCGATTACATGCGGGCGGCGATTCGCCTCGTGTCGATGGCCAGGTTTCACGCACTTTATCTCTTTACACACGACTCCATTGCGGTTGGGAAAGATGGCCCAACCCACCAACCGGTTGAAACTTTGTCTTCGCTGAGGTGCATTCCGAATTTGTACGTTATTCGTCCCGCCGATTGTGAAGAATTGGTCGGTGCATGGATCGCATATTACTCAAATAAAAATTTGCCATTCGCATTCATACTATCCCGTCAGGACCTACCAAATTTGCATAAAAGCGGGACAAAAAGAACGGGGGTTCTCCGCGGCGCATACGTAGTTTACAGGGAACAATCGAAGCTTCGATGCATCGTAATTGCCACGGGTAGCGAAGTGTCAGTGGCCATGGAAGCTGCGAAAAAATTTGCCGATGTGCGCGTCATTTCCATGCCCTGCATGGAGCTTTTTGATGAACAACATGACGATTTCAAAGAACTTATTTTGCCAAAGACATGCAGGAACAGAGTGGCAATTGAAGCTGGGGTGGCAATGCCGTGGTACAAATACGTTGGGACTGAGGGCAAGTGTATGTGCGTGGACAAATTTGGGTTTAGCGGCTCGGAGAATGATTTATATGTTGCCAATGGGTTGACAGTCGACAATCTTTTTAAAAAATTGAGCAATTTTATGTGAGGAACGTATTGTGAAGAAATTTATAAAAACAGCATGGTTTGTGTTGCTATTTGTGCTTGTTTTCATGTTACTTTGCTGCTTCCCCTTTGCTCAGAAGCTCATCGTCAAGTGTATTTTGACGCATTATTTTGACATTGACGATGTGAGAATGGTGAAGATGTCCGTGGGACCTTCCGGGCTACGAGCGAAAAATGTTTACCTGCGCTACGATGATCTGAGCGTCAGGTTTGCAAATTTAAACGTGAAGTGGCGATTAAAAGATTGGTTTACGCAAAGGATTTTCAACGTGGAAAATGCGACACTTGATGGACTCACGCTCTCCGTGGAAAATGAACCGAAAGACGTGCTATATTTCGAAAAGAAAAAGGAAAGAATTTCCGTTAATTTTGATTTGGCTCGCTTCTGCGACGAATTTCCTCAAAAGTTAAAAAAGATTTCTTCGCTGTGCCAATTGCCAATCGCCATAGGTAAACTGTCCATGAGTGGATCATTTGATATGTACGAAAAAATTTTGGGAGATTTTTCACTCGATGTGGCGAATTTTGCCAAGGGCAAAACTGCTAGCATCAATTTCAAGTTTGATTCTGACTTCATGAGGCAGTTGGTGGGAAGGCTCAAAATTTTTGGCCGTGCGTCAATTGGCCGTGACATGTCCGGAACGCTAGAGTCGATTGGGCTAAATTCATCGATTTTTTCAAAGGATAGCACGATGAAGATCTTGGAAGAGTTTTCCATAAATGGAGCCTATAATAGGTCCAAATCGGCTAACAATTTGTTACACGTGGCCTTTGTTGACGAACAAAATTCGAGCAAAATCCTTGATGCGTCGTGCAACTTCGACGAAAACACCAAAAATGCAAGTTTTCAGGCAGACGTTACCGTCACCAATTCGGTGGCAAAGTATTTTGTGCTTGGAACGGATTTAAACCCATTTTCGTGCCACTTGTACTCGACGGGAGAATATAACATAGCCCAATCCAAGGGATTGATAAAATCAAATATCGAAGCGACCTTTTCCCGCAAATTTTTTGACCAAGCTTTACCGGAATTAAAGGATGATTTGAAATTTAAATTCATTTCTTCCTTCGGTGTTTCCGGCGATGTCATTGAGATACAGTCGATCAGCGGTGAACTTGGCGACGTCGGCAATAGGCAGGTATCATGTTCAGTGGAGCTGATGGACAAACATAGATTTTCACGGCAAAACAACAGCCTTTTAAAAAGTTTGAACGGGCTAGTCTTGGGTATAAACGTGAACAGCATGGATACGTCTATTTTTGGCACGATTTTCAACGATTGGCGCCTGAGTTCGATGGTTAGCGGCAGATGTATTCTGGCATTTAATGGTAACCGACTAAACATTTTTAGCAATATGGATAAAGTTCATCTGTCGTCAGTGGGACTTATGTATGGCGGAGATAAGATTATTGACAGGTTCAAATGCTCCTTTGAACCAAGAATTGCTGTGGGCGATGTGATTAGGTGTGACATCATCGGCCTAACATGTACAGATGGCAACGGTATCGATATTTTGCAGGGAGATTTTGGATTTGCGCTTGATAAAAAATCTTGCTCTTGTTCGGGATGTTTGGTGTGTGTTTTGGCTAGCTTATTGGAGCAGCCCATTTTCAAGAATGATCTGAAGCTCTCTTCGGGATTGGCCACTTGCAACTTCAATTTGGTGCAAAATGAAGCCACTTGCGCCGGAAGTGCCGAACTAAAAGTGAAAGCTGTAGCTTACAGTGGCAGCAAATCACCGTTGAACGGCAATGTGAAAGTTACTTTGGAAAGCGCAGTACCCACCGAGAATGAAATTAAATTCAACATTGACGGAAAATTGCACAATGAGATGGACTCGGACGTGTCAATAAGTGGCATCATAGTGAGCAATAGTAAGGAGGGATCGAACAATAACACCCGCACCGATGTTAGGAGCTCGACGATTTCTTTATCAGACATTGCCACCGTCTACAAGTTATTTGCAATCAATAAGTTTAATACACAGGAAGGATTTTTTGAAAAGAAAATTTCCACACCGAGCGATGTATCATTGTGGGACGAATTTTTCTTCGATGCATCCTTTAAAATTAACGCGTTATATGTGAACGATATCCAACTGTGTTCCAATTTATCGTGCACTTTGAAGGTTGATCCAAAAATGATTAGCCTGCCGGACATAGTGTGCTCCGTTTTGGATGCACCCCTTTTGGCTTCGTATTCGATCATGTTTTCCAATGATGGCTATTCGAGTATGTACAACGTTAAAACATGTTTTTCCCTATCGGACTTGAGTGCTAGCAAATGCATGTTGCTCTTTAACTTCCCTCCCAGAGTCCTCACGGGGATTTTTAGCGCAAATGGGAGTTTTTCCGCCTCTCGGTCTGCTCTGAGGGATGTGTTGGTGTTTCCCAATATGCAGGGGAAAGTCGACATTGTTGGGGTTAATGGCAATATCTTGCCGATGGAATTGCTAAACAACGAGCAAAAGGGTCTACTTGGTCTTGCTGGAGTTGCGGGTAGTCTGTTAAATGTGAATATTACCAATGACCTGATACAGATTTTCGGTGATATTCCATATGAAAAAATATCCATTTCCATGATTCGACAAGATAGTGCGGACATAATTTTAGATTCCCTTGTTATTATGGGGGAAAATCTCAGGATAATTGCGAGCGGCGCATTTACAGGCAGTAATGGAGTTCCATTCCGGGATTACAATTTGCGCCTTGAATCTCAAATTGGTACGAAAAACGACTTGGCGGAAATTTTTAACAAATTTGGATGGTCCACAGGCATGTTTGATTACTATGGGTACCAAATTGGGCCAAGATTTAATATATATGGAACCATTGGAAATCCTGACTTGAGCGAAGTTAAAACTTTGTTAGCATCGGCCAGTAGTGAGGCGCTAATGGAGAGAGCAAAAAATACGCAACCTTCGATCATCAGCCCGGAAATTTTACTAAAAATCTTTCAAGAATAATCAGTTTATTGTTGTGTTTTAGATAAACATTGCCTAGAGTGGAGCGAATTGGAGTTTAAGGCATGCCGAGGGAATACATAATTTTAGAGTGCGCGGAAGCAAAGGCCGAAGGGAAGCCTGCTTCACGCTACATGTCGACGCGCAACAAGAAAGTGCAGACGGAGCGTGTGGAGAAGATGAAATATAACAAATTTCTGAGAAGGCACACGCTGCATCGTGAAATAAAAGGGTAAACCTTTGCTTACTGTTCTAGTTTTATGTTTGATGTTGACCGGTTCCGTTCGTACTTTCCCATTTTAGGTCCGCCCGTACGTTCCGGCGAAAGATTGGTTTATGTTGATAATGCTGCTACCACGCAGAAGCCCACCGGCGTTATCGATAGCATTTGTGATTTTTATCGGTCGTACAATTCCAACGTCAATTATGGGATGTACGATTTTGCCGTTCGTGCGACGGAGGCCTACGAGTCGGCACGTTTGCGCATTGCACAATACCTCAACGTTTCCCAGCGAGAAATAGTATTTACCTACGGGGCAACCGATGGCATGAATATGCTGGCAACATCCTATGGGAAAAAGTTTTTAGCTGCAGGGGATGAGGTTTTGGTCGGTGCAGCGGAGCATCACTCCTCCTATTTACCCTGGAAAAACCTGTGCTCGGATATCGGTGCCACCGTGAAAATTATCCCACTTAGAGGAGAGCGATATGAGTTGGATACGGACTTTTATCGGTCAATGTTCGGTAAAAGGACAAAACTTGTGGTTATCCAGCACATAGGTAACGTCCTGGGAAACGTGAACGATATCAAATTGCTCTCGAAAATGGCCCATGAAAATGGCGCAAGGATAGTGGTTGATGGTGCAGCGAGTCTGGCCCATGGACCAATCGATCTGCGTGACATCGACTGCGATTTTTTTGTAACTTCCGGGCATAAAGCCTTTGGACCGAGCGGGAGCGGGTTAATGTTCGGCAAATATGATCTTTTAAAAGACATGCCGCCATTCCGCACCGGAGGTAGAATGGTTAACGAAGTTTCCTTTGAGAATGTCGCATATAAACTGCCACCGGAGCGCTTCGAAGCCGGTACACCGGACATCGCTGCCGTCATCGGTTTCGGCGAAAGTATAAAATTTTTGTCGGAGATAAAGTGGAGCTCTGCCAAGCAATATCTAGCAAATTTGTCCAGGTACTGCCGTTGCAGATTGCTTGAAGTGGAAGATCTTGTGCTTTATGGCTCAGGGGAAGCGGGGATTTTTTCTTTTAATATTCTCAACATACACTGCCACGACGTTGCCACAATCTTGGCGAAACATGGCATCGCAATCCGCGCTGGCCATCACTGTGCTCAACCACTCATGAACCTCCTCGGTGCCATTGGAACGGCGAGGATATCGCTTTGCCTTTACAATACCACCGAAGAAGTCGACTTCCTAGTTGACATTTTAAAAACTTGCAAGGACTACTTCGGATAATTTCGAAATTTTCGATTTTGGTCGATTGTTGTTCATTCCAAAGCTGCTTGGGCGGCTGCTAGCCTTGCGACGGGGACACGATTTGGCGAGCAACTGACGTAGGTTAAACCATATTGGTGGCACAGCTTTATGGACTCTGGATCGCCGCCATGTTCACCGCAAATTCCCAGTTTGATGTCCGGCCTCGTCAAGCGACCACGTTCGCTGGCCATTTTTATCAACCCACCGACACCAATGGGATCTATGGAGGCGAATGGATTATTCCTAAGAATCTCCAACTCAAAGTACTTCGGCAAGAATCCATTGGCATCGTCCCTGCTCATTCCCAAACATGTCTGGGTCAAATCGTTTGTTCCAAAGCTGAAAAACTGTGCTTCTTTGGCGATCTCATCCGCACAGAAGCACGCACGTGGGATTTCCATCATCGTTCCCACTTTGTACTTTATCTGCAACCCTGTCTCTGCCCCAACCTCTTGGGCCACAGTGCGTATGATGTCAGTTTGATTTTTCATTTCCAAAGGGAATGCCGTCAGAGGCACCATTATTTCCAAATCGACATCGATTCCCACACGTGTAACATTGGCCGCCGCTTTGAAAATGGCCCTAGCTTGCATGCGCGTGATTTCAGGGTAACTTATTCCAAGACGACATCCGCGATGCCCTAGCATCGGGTTCGCCTCTTTCAACGAAGCGATGCGAAGCCTCATTTTTTCCTGATCCAGGTGAAGCTTCTTGGACAGCGACTCAATGACTGCGGCGTCGTTTGGCAAAAATTCGTGCAAGGGCGGATCCAACAAACGTATGGTCACCGGGAACCCTTGCATTTCCCTGAACATGCCCTCAAAATCGCTGCGTTGCAGTGGTTCAAGTTTTGCCAAGGCTGCTTCACGGTCAACCACCGTATCAGCCAAAATCATTTCACGCATGTAATCAATGCGATCCCCCTCGAAGAACATGTGTTCGGTTCGGCACAGACCAACTCCTTCGGCGCCCAATTGTAGGGCAACTTTAGCCTGTTTGGGGCTATCCGCGTTCGTTCTAACTCCAAGTCGGCGGTACCCGTCCGCCCACTCCATCACGGTGTTGAATAGCCTGTAGGTGTAACTTTTTTCTGGAGACAAGCTCCCATCCAACACTTGGCTTACCTCCGATGGTGCGGTTTCGAGCTCTCCAACGAAAACTTCACCCGTGGTCCCATCGATGGA
>JAITOW010000018.1 GCA_031289835.1 Puniceicoccales bacterium
CTTCGCATACCTAAGGATTTTTTAAAAAATGTGTTAAAATCGTCCTTCAAGCATAGCCCTACGCCAAAGATGGATGTCGTGATTGCCGTTAGCGAAACCGCCAGCAATAGGGTCTTCACAAATTTCCAGTTGCAGGTCATGGTTAGCATTGTTACAAGCTCGCTGACTTCAATCCCTCCGGACATAAGTGTTGCCAATGAATCCGGAAATTTCGCGCTCAACAAACATATTACGCTGCCCGTCCAGATAATGTACACGGTTGCGGGAATTATGCTGCCCCATAGGCACGCAGTTTTTATGAGTTTTATATCATTATTGCACATTTTGGTGAGAGAATGTATGGATCCTTGAAATCCGAATGAGGTATATATTTTCGGTAAAATCGCTGTCAAAGTGCCAAAATTCGTTGCTTTGCGGGTAAACCAAACGACGGATTCCAATTTAAAATGCGATGCCATCATTGCCACCACGGCGGTTACCATGGTTATTAGGGCCACAATCGTCCATTTGTTCAAATTTAGCAAAATCTGTGGCGAGGATACCATAAGTAAAAACAATAATGCGGAAACGGCCACTACCACGTTGGTTAGAGCTATATTCTCCAAAAAGATTGATTTTATGATGGAGCTCAGACCGTATAAATACGCCGCCAGCAGCGAAAACATCAAAATTTTCAGCGAAACATCTCCCATCCAAGCGACTTTTGGTCCGGAGAAAATTAGGCCCACTTTCCCCAAAGTATTATCCTTGTCCGATTGCAAGTTTAGCTCAACGCGAACCAGGGCGGAGAAGTAGGTTAGGGCGCAAAATAGTAGCATAATAAAAATGATCGGTACTACACCGATTTTTGCCAAAACAATGGGCAGTGACAACATCCCCGATCCGATGGCTGTGCCGGATAGTAAAAAAATAGCATTTAAAGTTTTTTTCATGTGCATCGAAATTGTTAGTTTTTGTTTAAAAATTTAAAAAATGCCACCGCCTCCGTGGGGAAGCCCGTGGAACTCGCCGAAAGGAGAACCCTAATAATATCGATTGTAAATGTGAGCGGAAGCACCGTGGCGGTTACGTGCAAAAATCATAACTGGTACTAATTGGCCCATAGCACCTCATCCTAATATATTTGAAATTATGTCAAGTTTTTTTAAACTAACAAATATAAATTTTATTAATCGATCTTTAGAATGCGTTTGGCTATGGCTTCGGCGTCTAGCCCATAGGTTTTGCGTAAAATTTCTTCATTGGAGCCATGTTCGATGAAGCGATCCGGCCAGCCGATGCGAATAACCCGTGTTTTAATATTGCTATCGCCATAAAACTCCACAACGCCACTGCCAAATCCGCCAGCCAAAACGTTATCCTCCAAAGTTACAATTATGCCGTATTTTTTGGCAACATCGCGCAACATTCGTTCATCCAACGGCTTGATGAAGCGCGCATTAACGATTCCGCAGTCCCCGCCCAGAATTTCATCAACCCGGTGCGCAATGTCAACGAAGTGGCCGAACCCGATCAGGCAGACGTTTTGTCCATGTTTAATAATTTCCGATCGACCGAGCGCAATTTCCGAGCCAAGTGAACCCGTATCATAGGTATACGTGCCATTGTATCTTATAAAGACCGGGGCATGGTATTGCAGCGCTGCACGAAGCATGGCGGATAGCTCCTCCGAGTTTTTAGGCTGCATTATTACTGCGTTTGGTAGGCATCGGATGTAAGTGATGTCAAGCAAGCCGTGGTGAGTCGGCCCATCATTGGCCGACAAGCCGGCGCGATCGAGGCAAAATATGGCGGGAAGGTTCTGCAGGCAGATATCGTGGGCAATTTGATCAAAGGCGCGCTGCATGAAAGTCGAGTATATTGCACAGATCGGCAACATGCCTCCTTTGGCTAAGCCGGCGCACATCGTAACGGCGTACTCTTCGGCGATGCCGACATCGATGTATTGCTCGGGCAAAGAATCACGCAGATAGGACAACCCCGTGCCACTACCCATGGCGGCAGTGATGCCGATGATCTTCCCGTTGGCCTTTGCGAGCTCGACGATCGTTTGCCCAAGGACATCTTTCATGGCCGTTCCCTGTTTCGAGAACGTTGGACCGACTCTGTGGAAGGATTCTGGACTTGCGGATGCCTGGGGATTTCCCTTTCCCTTCGTAGTCTTGACATGGAGCAGAATCGGGTAATTCGCGCTTCGACAAAGCTTCAAATATTCTTCGAGCTGCGTCAGGTTGTGTCCATCTATCGGGCCAATGTAGCGCAGACCATAGTGCTCGAAAAATGACGATGAGAGCAGTAAATCTTTTAGTGCAAGCTTGAATTTGCGGCACATGCGACAGAGCTTCAGCCCGACCTTATGTTTGCTCAATGCGTTGCTAATACCATGCATAACGCGCTTATATAAGCGGCTCAGGATGATTTTATTGAGATAGCCTGCCATGGCTCCGATGTTGCGATCGATGGAGTAGTCGTTGTCGTTTAGGATTACAACTAGCTGGCGAATACCGGTGGTGATGTTGTTTAAGGCCTCCATCGTTGGTCCACACGCCAGTGCACCGTCGCCGAGCACGACGACAATCCTATGCCGTTGATTGAGGCGGTTTCGCGCTATGCAAAGACCAAGCGCCGTGGCCAGAGAAGTGCCTGCGTGGCCGATGCAAAGTACGTCGTGTGCGCTCTCATCGGGAGTGCAAAAGCCTGAATATCCGCCCGTTTGGCGAATGTTTGAAAATCGCTCATCGTTGCGCCCGGTCAGCAACTTATGAACATAGGCTTGGTGCGAAACATCGAACAAAATCTTGTCCCGGGGTGAATCAAAAATCCGGTGAATCGCTATGGTTAACTCAACCACACCGAGGTTTGATGCCAAATGCCCGCCGTTTTTATAGGTCACTTCGATGAGTTTGCTGCGAATATCTTTCGCGAGCGCAGTGAGTTCATTATGGCTCAATGGGTGTAAGTCTTGGGGGCTATGTATTTTTTCGAGGAGAGATTTCATCGTGCTGTTCAGCTGGCTGGTTTATCCGCCAACTCTTCAACGCCATTTGCTTGCACATATTCTGGGTGCAATATCTCGAACCAGTCCCGCATTATGCGCAAACATTCGCGCAATTGTACGTCGAATTCGGGGAGAGCCACGTCCTGCTTGCTCTGATAGACTTCCTTCGGCGCGTCATCTTTGTCATCCTCCAGCCTAATTTTTTCAAATTTGTAATCATCCTCCGCGATCAAATTTTCCAACTTAGCCTTAATTTCGCGTTTAAACTGCAAATCGGCCTGGGATTTTTGTCGACGCTTTTCTATGTTTAAGGAAATTTCTTTTCGATCGATATTTTCCCTAAAATGCGCGATGCGCTCGTCCAGAATCTTGAATTCTTCAAGCCCATCTTTGCGTTCTTCAACGCGTTTTTGCAATTTTTTAACGATTTTTGGATCGACAAAATAATTAAACTTTTTTGCCCTTTCCTCGTAATCAAATTTTGCAGCGGGGATTGAGTCGCTGCTCAGAGCATGTGGAAGATCCGATTCCCGGACAGGCAAATATGCGTCAAAACTGGGAACCTGAATATCCGCGGGAACACCATTTAACTGAGGCGAACTTCCCGTCGGCAGATACCACTTTTGTACAGTTACGCGGGCGGCTCCCAGCATATTTTCATGGAAAGTGTTAAAAAATTTATTCATCGGAAGGATTACCTGCACACTCCCTTTACCGTGAGTTGTCGGATCTCCAACGATTACTGCGCGCCTGTGATCGCGCAGCGCACCGACGAAAATTTCCGAAGCCGAAGCACTGTGTGACGATGTCAATGCAATCAGAGGGCCACCCCAATCAATGGATTCGTTTTCGTCGCACAAATTTTCAATTTTCCCCGATGAGTCTCGAACTTGAACAACGGGCCCGGTTTCTATGAATAGGCCGGATGTACTAATGGCTTGCTCGAGAAAACCGCCGGAATTTTGGCGAAGATCAACGATTAATCCTACAATGTTATATTTTTTGAGCTTGTTTATTAAATAACGCATGTCGGATGTCGTGTCCGCATCCTGCACACTGCTGTTCGGATCATTGCCATAGAAAGCTGGCAAATCTATGACCCCAATGTTGATCTCTTTCCCATTCAGGTCGAATTTGAACAATTTCCCGCTGGCACGCGTTGCTATAACGTGGATCTCGTCGCGGACAAGTTGCACTATTTTACAACCGCCCGGTCCAGCGTCGACCGGTTGAACCTTGAGCCGCACTATGGAACCTTTTTCGCCGCGTACCAATTTTACCGATTTGTACAGGCGCATGCCGACTATGTCGACGAATTTTCCGTCGATCCCCTGCGCCACAGCTAGGATCTTGTCTCCCACCTTTAGCTGCTTCGATAGACTTGCTGGGCCGCCGGGGCATAACTCTTTTATTATGCACGTTCCATTCTCGTCCATCAAAACCGCCCCAATGCCGACCAATGAGTTTAGCAGCATAACATTGAAGTCATCGAGCGATGTTTTTGACAGAAAGCTCGAATGTGGATCGTACATGTGCGATAGACTGTTCAGGAAAATTTCCTCGATTAGCCACGAATCAAAGTCTTTTAGGGCGTTGCGCAGGTTTTCATACCTCTTTGAAATTATTCCCGTCGCTGCTATGAGAGCTTCAACGTCCGTTTTAGGCCGTTTTTCCTCCTCCGATTCGGACAGCTTATACTCATCATTCATCATCTCGTTGAGCAGCTCGTATTTCAAACGCTTTTCCCACAAAATATCCGCTTCAAGCTGATTTGTCGGCCATTTCTCTTTCTTTCGATCGGAAACGTAATAGCCATCCTCCGAAAAATCCCAATTTTGCTGCAACCTTTTTGCTATCCAATCCAAACGGACGTAGGCATCCCTTCGATACTGATCGAAAATTGTGAATGCTGGCATCAGGCTGCCGCCGCTGATAAAAATGTCCAACGTCGGGGCAAACCTCTTCACAAAATCATCAATCTCTTTTTGCAGGAAAATCATGTGATTTATGTCAAGTTCGGCCATGTAATCGTTGAGTATCGCCTTGTGATCGAGCAGAGAAATGTCTCTGTGATTGTAGTGAAGTTCCTCCATGCAACGCGTCATGTAGATTGTTTCCGCCCGCATTTCACGGGTTGGCATTATCATCGCTTCGCCATCGAAAACGGTACCTGCCTCGTTGGGCGCAACATCTCCGAGGGTGATATTACAAAGCGCACACGTAAGAATTAAAATTAACTTTACTTTATTCATTGCTTATTTTCTCGCCTATGGAACGTGGAATTCGACAGGTTGCAATCAAATTAAGAAGTTCTTTCTTCGAAAAATCCCCTCCTTTGAAAAAATAAGCCAAGGAAATTATGTGAAAATTTGCAAAAACGCCAAAATTTTCTTGACAAAGGAAAGGTTTGGTTTTTGTTTGGTCAATTATGAGTGTCCCCATTAACGATAGTGAACGAGTGAATACAGCCGCTGGCGAAAGCGGAACCCAACAACCTGCGCGAGAGGTTGTTAGTACGGCCGCTGCGGGTGGTGATGGTGCGCAAATTAATCGGGCGCGTGAAAGAGTTATTTCTAACGAAAGCAGTCTTACCACTAGATTGTTTCGCAACATTAAACTTGCAAAACTTGCAAATTTAGTTCACATCGCAGCTGTGCTAGCCGGCATTTGTGTGGCACAAAAACGATGTATTTCGCTACTTGCAGGTGCACTGGCGGCTATGTCTGGCCTGTGGATGGATTTTGTGGCGTCCATGTTTTCCCAACATAATTTTCTTGCAAGCGTGGCGATGTCACTTTTAGCTGGAATAGTTGGCAGCAGGGACTGTCGCACATTCGTCATTGGATATCTTTTATTTAAAATGGTTAGCGTTTTTGTAGAATGTGCATTTCAATTCTGTTCTAATCTGGCGCGTCCAGCGGAAACAGGGGGTTTGGCCTAGAGCTGAACTCTTAGTTTATGTATATTTCTGTGAAATTTTCACAAAAAATTCTTGACAAAAGAAAGATTCTGTTTCTTTCGGTCGAGTATGGATGTTGTGTTGAATGAACAGAAAGATGTGAATGCCGTGGTTACTGAAGAAGCTAGAGCTCAACGGCGTAGGCAGGAAGTTATTGAGCAGGCTGTTTATGACGGTAGACTAAGGGATGTCGCCATAGGTGATGATGTGCAGATCACCCAAATGCGGATGCAAGTTATCGGCGAAAGTGGCCTCACTGGCAAAGTGTTACTTAGTATTAAGTTTGCGCATTTAATCAACGTCGTACTTAAGGTTCCGTGTATTTACGCGGCACATAAAGGTGGTATCTCCCGATTGAAAGGTTCATTGGTGGCAATTAGTAGCAAACCAATGGCCTTACCTGGTCGGCGGTTGCCTTTCTTAGCTGGATTCACGAATGTGGCGCCATCATTTTTGACTGAGCTGATTAACAGTAAAATTTATCGCGAACTTATCATGGAGTACCTTTTGTCTGGGCACGTTTGCAACCGGATGGAATGTTTGCCTAATAATTTTGTGGTTACGGCGAATGGAAAAATCTTAAAGCGGTACGTTCACAGAAAGTTTAGGTCTTTGCTTGAGTGTATGTTTTCGTTGTTCTCCGCATTCGGGTCACTTTTTAACTGGGCGTCTCTAACACCGGTAAGTGCAGCAGCCTAGCGAAAATGTTGCGCTTAAGGTAAAAACCATTGGGAACAGTGCTTATAGGAAAAAATTTTGTTGTTTTTCCGAAATTGTCATATTGATCTTTGACATTACGGCCAACATATCCTCCCAGACAATGCGCTTGGCAGCATTTGTGCTGTTGCGCAGAAGATAGGAGGGGTGAAAGGTGACCATGAGGGGAACACCGTGAAACTCGAACCATTTGCCGCGGATGTTTTTCATGAGGCGCGACGAATCATGGCCGAGAAGTCCGTTTACGGCCGTTGCACCGAGCGCGACGATTACCTTTGGCTGAACTATTTCGATTTGTGCTTCCAGGTACGGTAGGCAAAAACACATTTCGTCCTGGGTCGGTGGCCGATTTCCGACAGCGCTTTCCATCTCCGGTCGCCAATTCATAATATTTCCAATATAGACATCACTGCGCGACAGCCCCATGGCGGAGATTATTTTTGTCAACAATTGCCCAGCTCGGCCAACGAAAGGTTCTCCGATGGTTTCTTCGTCCGCACCCGGCGCTTCGCCGCAAAAAAATATTTCGGCATCGAGATTTCCAACGCCTAAAACTATTTTTTTTCCCGGTCTTACGTGTTGCTGGCAAATTGGGCAGTTCAATACTTTGTCATGCAACCAATTGTATTTAAACATCTTATCGCCTTCCTGGATAAGTTTTACTGTGTTCTCGGGATATGCACTTTGCGAAACATTTTCCGACTTCGGCGGTAAATTTGAGCCGATTTCAGAGAGAAAGGGGAAGTTCATTTTTTTTAAAAATTCTACGCTTTGATCTGACAGAACAATATTGCTTTGTCCGTTTTTAATCATGTTTTCAAGCTCGAGGGCTAGTAAGTTCAAGATTGAAGACATGGAAAAAATATTTCCCAATTTCGAAAAAACGCAATAATTTTATGGTTCGTTTTAGCTTGAGTATTATTTTCTTTTAGTTAAGATCCTTTCCCATGAGGTGCATATTGCTATGTGTGGATGGGTCAAGTTATGCTACGCCGTGCGCAAAATACGCCATCGAATTGGCACGGCTAATGGAAGCGTACATTGATATTTTGTATGTTTCTGATTTGAAAAGTTTTGAATTATCGACTGTGGCGGACTTTGGGGGAAGTCTGGGCATACAGCCATTCAAAGAACTGATTGACTCTAAGCAAGTTTTGGAGGCCGAAAAGGTTCGGCGCATCGAACGCAAACTTACACGCATGTTCCACTCCGCTAAGTGCGATGGCAAATTTAAGTTTAACCATCGCATGGGTTCAATAGTGGATGTTTTCGAAGAATTTAAGCGGGATGCGACGGGGGTTGATTTGATCGTTCTCGGGAGACACGGTGAGAGTTCGGATCATGCCAAAGATGAGCTGGGAACCACCCTCGAGAGGGTCTTACGCGCCAGTACGCGTCCATGTCTGATTGTGCCGAATAAATTTCATCCATTGCGCAAAGTTTTGATTGCCTACGATGGTTCAGAACCCGTTTGTCGCGCCCTTCAGTTTGTCGAAAGGAATACATTTTTCAGTGATTGCGAAATTCATCTTTTGACGGTTAACCCGGATGAGGTTGTGCGCGATGAATTTGATAAAGTGTGTGATATCCTTCGGAACGTAGCAAAACTCGATATCGTTATTTGTGAACGCACCGGTGAGGTTGTTGAAGAAATCGATAAGTATGTAAAAGAAAACAACATGGACCTGCTAGTAATGGGGGCCTATGCTCACAACGCTATCCGCCATTTTTTTATCGGTAGCTCAACTTTGGAGATTATCCGGCGCTCCACTATCCCCGTCATCGCGTTCAGATGACTGCATTTCGGAACGTTCAGCCAAGTACTTTGCAAAACGTTTCTTATCCTGATGGGACATAAGGTCCGTGTACAATTTCCCGTTTAGGTGGTCGATTTCATGCTGTGCGCAGCGCGCCAAAATGCCATCGCATGTAAGCGTGTGGCTAGCATTTTTTTGGTCAACGAAGATGAGCGTCACTTCCCTTGGCCGTTTAACATGGCCGGAAAATCCTGGTATCGATAGGCAACCTTCCTTCTGGCTGCATATTTCACTGGAATATTTTTTTATCACCGGGTTTATTAGGTGCAGCGGCATAATTGAGGCAATGTCTTGCACCTCTTGTCCGTCAAATTTGCACATTTCGCCCTCGGACAAAGAGGAAGATACATCCATAACTACAACCCTCAGCGATTTACCCACTTGGGGTGCAGCCAGACCAATTCCATCGGCTGCATACATCGTCGCAAACATGTCACCGACGAATTCTCTCAAATTTTCATCAAAAATAGTGACAAATTTTGCATTTTTCCTTAAAGTTCCCTCGCCGACAACGTGGATTTCAAAAATTTTTCTGCCAGGTCCTTTGATTGTGAAATTCATTGTTGACGACGATGCAAGTTTAAGATTTTTTTCAAGAGAAAAAGTTTTGTAGGATGTTTTCGTACGTTGAAAGTATTATTTTGTGGCTAAGGAAAGTTATCTTCAGGCTATCACTACCTCGAAAGATTTCGAAGGAAAAGATTCTGCGTTTACCGCTGGTGTCATACGCAGGCGAAATTGTGATCGTCGATACCGTTGATAAGGCTCATCTCGCCGTTGCCGAACTGGAGGGAGAAAAGGTGCTTGGTTTCGATTCGGAGTCAAGGCCCGCTTTCAAAAAGGGGGAGACGTACAATCCATCAATCATACAGCTGGCCGGAGAAAACAAGGTTTATCTTTTCCAACTGGAAAAAATCAATGGCTTGAAGTTGCTAAAGGGGATATTGGAGGCTGACGACATTATGAAAGTTGGCGTCGGCGTTGATCTCGACGTTGTCCACCTCAACGGGCTCTCAAATTTTACGGCGAGAAATTTTTTCGATCTCGGTGAGTTGAGCCATCGCCTAGGGGTTACTCACACCGGTTTGAGAAATTTGGCGGCAATCTTTTTGAAAAAGAGGATCTCGAAATGCGCCCAATTGAGTGACTGGAGTCAACCGGAGTTGACGGATGGACAGAAAAAATATGCCGCAACGGATGCCTGGATCAGCCGCCTGTTATACTTTAAAATGCGCTCCTTGGAATGACAGATTAAAAGCGTTGCAAACTAAAATGTGCAGGCGATAGTTGTAAAATTTATTCAGACTCTTTCAAGGAAGTTCATTCTTCCATTTTGAGAAAACCTTGCTGACTGCAAATATAAAAAATAATTGCCAAATCGGTTCACGAAGCTTTGCTGAGGCACAAACCACGGGGCAATTGTTAAAAAAATTATAAACAAAGGTTAAATTATGTATTGTCATGCGGCAACAGCAATTAGTGTAATTCCAAATCAAATAATAATCGGAAAGGCCAACCTTAAAGATGTGATCAGCGAAAATGTTGTAGCAACCTACGAATCCTTAACAGGCAAGGGAAACGTATTCGAGGTTGTAGGTGGGTTAAGAACAGTGAAAGGCGAAGCACTTCTAAATTACAACAATTTCCAATTTAAGAATTCGAGACACTCAACCGAAGAAATCAAGTTGGATAGTGGCACGCTTCTTTTTTCCGGAAACAAAATCAGTTTTTTGCCGCGGGACGGAAAAGTGGTTTACGGGTATAAAATTGATGATAGGGGAGAAGCTGTAAGTTTTTACGTAAATGACCTAAACGTTATCCGGAATGAGTTTTTTGACATCATGGAAACGAATGACAAGACCTTGAGAAATTCGAAGTTTGGTGAGACCACAATACCAGGGATAAAAAGTTTATTAGATGGAGAATCATCAAGATTTTTGCCCCGCCCGGACAACAAAGAATTCGGCGGTCACAGGATAATAGGCATACCCCCCATGCCAAAAATTTACTAAGATCGACATACGCCCCCAATTATAACAAGAACACCGCTTGCATCGCGTAATTTTTTAAAATAAAAATACCAAAAGTTCGGCTTCTTGGAAAGAAGCCTAGGCAATCGTTATTTCATGATCAAGGTAGACGTCTTGGATGGTGTGCAACAGCTCAATGCCCTCTTCCATGGGCCTTTGAAATGCCTTTCTGCCACAAATCAGGCCGGAACCCCCGGCACGTTTGTTAATAACGGCGGTTTCAACGGCTTCTTGGAAATCCGTCACTCCGCCCGATGCCCCACCGGAATTTATCAGGCCAGCGCGTCCCATGTAGCAGTTGGCCAACTGGTAGCGGGTGAGATCTATTGGGTTATCCGTTGTTAGGTCGGAGTAAACTTTGTCGTGGGTTTTGCCAAATTTCAGAGCTTTAAAACCGCCATTATTTGTGGGCAACTTTTGCTTAATTATGTCCGCTTCGATTGTAACACCCAGATGGTTTGCTTGTCCGGTCAAATCGGCACTCGTATGGTAATCTTTGTCGGCTTTAAAGGCTTCATTGCGCAGGTAACACCAGAGTATGGTGCAAATGCCGAGTTCGTGGGCCAACTGAAACGCTTCCGCTGTTTCCTGGATCTGACGCGTCGATTCTTCGGATCCGAAGTAAATCGTAGCGCCAATTGCCGCTGCCCCCATTTCGTATGCCTGCTGAACATGTCCGAAGTAAATTTGATCGAACTTGTTAGGGTAGGTGAGCAGCTCATTGTGATTCAATTTCACGACAAATGGAATTTTATGGGCATATTTCCTCGCAACAATCCCCAGCACACCGAGCGTCGAAGCGACCGCGCTACATCCCCCCTCGATGGCAAGTTTCACTATGTTTTCCGGGTCAAAGTATGCGGGATTCGGTGCAAAACTCGCCGCCGCGGAATGCTCGATTCCCTGGTCGACGGGCAAGATCGACATGTACCCGGTACCAGCCAAACGCCCCGTATCTCTGATTCGCTGCAGGCTATTCAGGACATTGTTTGACCGATCAGAATTGATAAAAACCCTGTCCAAAAAATCTGGTCCCGGTAGGTGCAGATCTTCTTTTTTTATTGCTTGGCAACTATGTGACAGCAAACTTGCGCTTGCACTCTTCTTAAAATCTTCAATATGTTTACTCATTAGGGGTATAATTCTAGCAACCCGATGGCGTAAATCAAGCATCTATGGCGATTTCCTTTGAAAATCATCGGTTTTGTCGAATTTTCTAGCTAAGATTATCAAACTTCTCAAGCATGGCCTTTATCTCAGGATCTTGGTACAATAAATATAAGATCAATATGTCTCTTCTCCAAAAGACCGTTTACTTTTAATGAGATCATATACGGTCAAACCTTTACTTTCTTCCGTAATATCTCCAAGCATGGCCTTTATCTCAGGATCTTTGGACAAACCTGAGTTTTCTATTTCTCTTTTTATTATTGGCTTCAACTTTGCCGCCTCTCCTGTGTTGGAAGCGAAATAGCCTCTGCAAAAGTGAAGCAAGTGTTTTGTGTTTTGGATAGCTTCTTGTTCACTTTGCTCGTCATCCCACTCGGTAACAACATCGGTGCTTTCGTTGACTTTCTCACCGAATGATCTAACGTAACGAAATGCATAAGTTAAAAATGCTTGCTTGTCCTTTATTTCACTGAAATACTTGTTGCCACAATATTCAAAAGTTGTTACCTTTACTGCATCCCTTGTGAGTTCGATGTCGGCGCTTGAGAAGTTCGTTAGATAATTAATCCAAGCGAAAAATCTACGAATCGGATGAAGCGAACCCCTATTTCCATTCATGGATTCAACTATTTCTTTAAATTCATTTTCCTGCGTATCAGTGAAGGATATGTGCTCAATCTCAGCTTGACGATCACTAGACAATGGCCTATGACTGCCGATTTTTGAGCCTGGAGCCCCAGAAAAAACCGGCTGCCGCCGACTGACTTGCTTAGCAGATGCTGCTATCTTACCCTCCGGCGTTAAAGTTTGCCGCCCCGCTTCCAAATTTATTGGATTAACCTTGCTTTCATCCATAAAATTTCCTTTGCCGATTCCATCAATTAGGAATAATTTTACATTATTTTGCGTAAAATGCAAGGTCAATGGCGAAAAATTTTCGCCGTTGAACGGACAATTAGATAGCTAGCACCTCCGGGAGGCTTGCATAAATGAAAAAATGTGCGGAAGCCAATCTAAGAATAACAATAAGGGAGACTTAAAAATATTCCGCGGACCGTATGATGAATGTGGGAGTTATTAGAGCCGCATTTACCGAGCTGTGTGGAAACATGCAAGTTCTTTCCCTTCAAAAAAGCACGTAAAAATCGGAAGAGCTCCGAAAATTTAGTTGCCCCAGAGACGCTTTTTGTGTCTGTTCATCTTCAGACGTTTACTCCTCTTATGCTTATTCATCTTTAAGCGGCGCTTCTTTTTCAAATTTCCCATAACTGTAGCTAAATCTTACCTATTCGGTTCACACCATCTAAATTTGCACCGCTTAGTAAAGCTTTTTTTGATAAAATCCACTTTACGGCGCAACTTTTATACCTATGTCTTGGAGGCAGTGTGTGTAAAATTTTTAAAAGTCAAAACGCGGGTACTCGTGCCTCCCAAGGATGATCTTTTGGCGGTTTTGGACGAATTTTTACCGGAAATTTGCAATGGTGACATACTTTTGATCGCAACGAAGGTTTTAGCCATTCACCAGGGAAGGTGCGTAAGTAAGGGCAAGGTTGATAAACTGAAATTGATAGAAGATGAGGCTGATTCTCTTTCCGAAGGGATTTCGGATCCGTGCCTTACAATCAAAAATAGCGCACTGATTCCTAACAGCGGCGTCGACGAAAGCAATGGTAACGGATATTACATTCTGTGGCCGCGGAATATCGAAAATTTGCTCAGGAAAATTCATACCTTCGTTTCAGATAAGTTTCACTTGAGCAATCTTGGGGTAATTTCCGTGGATAGCTGCGTGTTGCCAATGCGAATTGGAACAGTTGGCATTTCCCAGGATTGCTTTGGATTCCTTCCGGTTATAGATCTTGTGGGGAAAAATGACCTCTTCGGCAGGCCTCTAAAAATGTCCAGGATAAATGTCGCCGATTCATTGGCGGGAATCGCACCCCTGCTCATGGGCGAAGCGAAAGAGTCTTGCCCCGTAGTCATAGCCCGCGGGATCGAAGAGATATCCTTTTCAAAGGAAAGGCTACAACCCAACGGCCACCTGATCGACAAAGAAAGCGACCTTTTCGGAAACCTATTGAAATTTTTTCGTAAAAAATAACCCCAAAACCAAATCACTCCCCTCTGGAATGAGGGCTTAATTTTAAAAATCGACGTGCACTACCCACTATGCTCCGATCATAAACGGTGGTGGAGCGCCCATACCCGAAGTCGATAGCATGGAGCTTTGCTCAGAGGCTGAGGAAGCTTCTTCACCTTCGGGAATTTCGCCTTGCATGAAGGCCGTAATGCGCTTCGTCCACCTTTCGACTTCATCCAAAAACAATTTGAAAAATTCCTCAAATCCAGCGTCGGTTAAAAATCGCAGGGGATATTGGTATCCCAAAGCAGCCTTTCCGCTTTCACTGTTGAACGAAAGCGTCATGCCCTTAGTCTCCCCCTGATTGTCGTTCATTCTCAGCAGATACCTCATGGTTGCGCCTCGATTAATTTGAGGAAATTCTCCGATCTCGGCAATGAATATCATGCCATCGCGCTTACTATCATATTTTAGATGAACAAGCATGCCGTTGTCTACGTCCAAGCAGCAATAGCCCGAGGGGTCGATCTTCAACCCCATCAAATTTATCTTGTTCGCAAAATTTTGCAAAATTGAAGAAAACTTGTCCATTAATCACGCTCCTATAAAATCTAAAACTTCTCAAATTGGCCCGTAGTATAGCTCTGGGCCTAAAAATGGTCAAGATAAAATATTGTTTGTTTCCAATAAAAATTTTTGGACTAGAATCGGGAGACATTTGCGAAGGATGCGAATATCGCGCATAAAATAAAAGTGGCATTCCTGGACAACCACCTCAAGATCACACTGTTTCGCACCTACGACCCTCCCCTAGGCTTTACATAGCCATGGTACAAAAAAATACGCAGCGTCAACTGAAAAGTAAAAATTTTACTCGAGAGAAGCACTCACCGTTTCCCACTCTTCGAAACCAAATTGGCGGAAAAAACTCACCAACTCGTCTTCTCTTTGCGGAGTGCACATCTCTCCATATCTTTCCCCTAGGTCAACGAACGACAGGCAGGCAAACAGCGCTCTTGCTCTGTTCGAACAACCGAGCCTGTGCAGCACAAACAGCGCAGCGGCTTCATCAAACTCTATACATTCTTCCGATGCTGCGTTTTTATACAATCTACCATTTTCGTCGAGTACCATGACCCGTGACATCCATCGCTCCAACAAACCACCATCCCGTAGCATAAACGGAATTCCAAGCGATCGATTCGATGAAAATGAAAATGCCAACAACTTCAAGGTGCTCAACGAATTTCTCAATGCATCATACGAATTTCTCGAAATTAATGGGGGTAAGGCGGCGCGCATGTCCAAACATCCTATGTCGGTTGTTTTTTGGAAAAATGAACTTTTTGCGTCAAAATCTGCCAAATTTGTAAAATCCAAAAGTACAGTCGAATCCCCATCATCTCCGGAATCCATGATGTCGCTGTCAAACATGCGGATGTCACAAATTTCACCAAATTCGTCCCGAACAAGGCACAGGTTATTTGTGCAGCAATCGCCCTGAAATGTAACATTGGCCAAACACGCCGCTTCGCAAAGATTCAAAACAAGTCTTCTCAAAGTATCACCTCTTCTCGGCAAATTTTGGCCAAATATCTTGACTGTAGTATCAACGTATTCCATCACCTGAAAAGCATCGCTATCTCCGTTTAAAACTATCTTGGGCTTGGAGAAAAAATCACGGGAAAATCCTCCCATTTCAAGGGCGTGTAGGAAGAACTTTAGCATCAAGAGGTTTAATATTGGACGGTCTTCCCTTAGTTCTCTCCTACCATACCGCCCTCGTTCACAAAATCCATATGCCCCCATGACCTCAAACGCTCGACTGTTGCCCGGCAACTGTGATGCTTTGGGAATCCGCTTTCTTATCAGTAGTGGAACGTGGGTGTCGGGATGGGAAAAAACATCGACAACGTTAACAAATAACCCGTTAACCTGGAGCTGGCTTTTTTCCAAAGTTTCGAGAAACGATACCGCTTCCTTACAGTCTTGGAAAAACATGGCACAAATGTCCCCGCACGTACTCGAATCTATGCACGATAAAGAATTTGCAAACCGAAGTAACGTATGTTTATCCGCGTATTCAAAACCTTGCTCATTTATTTCTTCCGAATCGGAGTACGGGTCGCTATCAAGGATTTTAATGCGGGTATCACCTAATTGCTGCAAACACGATGATAGCGAGGGAGTTGGAAAAGTTGGTGTTGACATTTTGGTCCTTCGATATGATTGTATAATGGTTTAAAAACAATGCCCTTTTTAAGGCAATTTATATAAAATTATGTAAAAAATCACGAGACAAACACAAGCTTTAAATCTTGCTTTTTGAAAAACTCGTTTTAGTCGTTGGTATATGGAAATTTCGACGTTCTTGCCCCGTAATTTTTCGAGGGAGAAAAAGATCGCAATTATAGCCGGGCGGGGAATCTATCCAATACTGCTGTATGATAGAATGCAGCGCTACGAATTGGACGTTTACTTGGTAGTGCCGGACGGAGAAACGGATGGAGGGTTAATTTCAAGATTTTCTGGCGGCAAATTTATCAAAATATCGATTGGGCAGATCGGGAAACTTCTCTCTTTCATAGAAAGCAACGGCATTGACTACGTCGTAATGGCCGGACAAATTCAGCCAAAGAAGCTTTTTCACGGCCTAATTCCAGATCTCAAAGCACTTTTCATGTTGTCAAGATTAAAGGAGAAGAACGCTGAAACTATTTTCGGTGCCGTTGCATCGGAAATTGAAAATGTTGGGGCAAAGGTTCTCGATGCGCGCTGTTTCATGGACGAAGATTTGGCGGTAACGGGCAATATGACAACCGGAAAGCTTAATATTAAAGAGGAGCACCTGGAACACGGAATAAAAATCGCCAAGGGCATCTCAGAGTTAGGCATCGGACAATCCGCAATTATAAGGAAAGGAACGGTCCTTGCCGTTGAAGATTTCGCCGGTACGAACGATCTGATAAAGCGCGCATCTAAATTCAAAGTTGACGACGCTTTCCTGATAAAAACCAGCAAACATTGGCAAGACTATAGGTTTGACGTGCCGATATTTGGACAACAAACACTCGAGCTCATGGTTGAACATGGAATCCTAACTGCCATCCTGGAATCTAATTCCGTGATTATTTTGGACAAACAAAACGCCCTGTCATTCGCCAATGAAAGCAATGTTACCGTATGCGGATTTTAGTAACTGATAAAAATTTTTGTAAATTGCCAAAAAAAGCTTGACTCAAGGACCCTTGCCCCTAGGTGAAACCAATTATGACAACAATCTCTAACGTAATTAAAGAAGATTTACATATTCCGCTCAACGACCACGTTGATGCGGCTACTTCTGAGCCTGCAATGGCCGACAGTTATGTCCCTGACCACATAAAACAAATAAGAAAATCCAAGGGAAAAACACCTACATCCGAGGAAGAATCCAAAAAAAAGAAGGAAACACCGGCGGAAAGTGGGGGTTTTTTCAAGGGAGTCTGGAATACAATAAGAGGATTGCCTAAAAAAATCTGCGACTTTTTCACGCCGGCGAGTGGAAACCCAGCGGAATCTGAAGGGGCTCCTGTAGCTGAAGGAAACCCAGTGGAATCTGAAGGAACATCCACATCCGGAGAAACTTCAGCGGAAAAGAAGGAAACATCCACGCGTGAGGAAGCACCAGCGGAAAGTGGAGGTTTTCTCAGGGGAGTCTGGAAGGGAGCTTGTGATACAGTGAAAAGATTGTCTAAAAAAGCCTGCGACTTTTTCACGCCGGCGAGTGGAACCCCAGCGGAATCTAAAGGGGCTCCTGTAGCTGAAGGAAACCCAGTGGAAAAGAAAGAAACACCCGTACTTGAGGAAGCATCAGCGGAAAGTGGAGGGTTTTTCGAAAGAGCCTGGGATGGAGCTTGTGATACAGTGAAAGGATGGTCTAATACAATAAAAGAATTGTCTAAAAAAGCCTGCGACTTTTTCACGCCGACGAGTGGAAACCCAGCGGAATCTGAAGGAAACCCAGCGGAAAACAGAGGGTTTTTCGAAAGAGTCTGGGATGGAATCCGCAATTTTTTCAGTCCAAAAGGCGGAGAATCAAATCTAAAGTCAGTCGATGAAGTTGAAGCTGAGGTTGAGGAGCGAAACAAAAATGACCAATTATACAAAGATTTTGGACTCATGGCCAAGTATAACAGAAGCTTCCTCTCAATGAAAGGAGGAAATGAATCTGACTTTGAATTCATGAAAACATGCAAAGATCCGTCGATAATGCTAATGTACATCATGTTTAAACTGCAAAAATCCGGCAACGACAACTGTGAAGATGCATTCCGGGCATGGCTCAAAGAAAATGAAAAGGCTAAATTTATGGCCAAGGAAAGACATAGAATGTCACTGGAAAATGCTGGCAATATAGAGTACCTTACAAGTGCGCACAATCCAGCGGCCTTGGTAAAAACGGGCGGTAATGCAGTGGGAACTATAGCGACAATAATTGGAGCCATTAAGGGTGCAAGTGCAATTGGGGGTCAAGTAAGTCAGGTAACAACTGGCGTAGCAGATATGATAAATAGTGGAATACAGAAAAATATTGAGACCAATAAGGCAGATATTGATCAGGCATCCAGCCTCATCTCAAATATCGAATCACGGGCCTCGATGATAGCCCAAGACCTATCCAGGTTATATCAAACACAAAGCACCCTCTCCAGCCTCATGCAGGCAATCATGCAAGACAGAAAAGACAGGTTGTCGAGCATAAAAATAGGGTAAATGGGACGACGCCAAGCGATCACCTGGAAGAGTGGTCGCCGTGCTTACGCGATAGAAAATCTGAAACTTTGTCACAAACCGGCTTGTCCCTTAGGTTCAAAGGACGGCCTTCGGCAATTATTGATTTCGACTCCGCATCGAGATAAATGGCGCGATCTCCTATGTTAAAAATGCTGTCCAAATCGTGTGTAACAATCACAATCGTTGTTCCGAAAGTTTTGCGAATTTCCAAAATAAGGTCATCCAAATTCGCCGCCGAAATCGGATCTAACCCAGCGGAGGGTTCGTCCAGGAACAAAATATCCGGATCAAGGGCCATCGCACGGGCCAAACCGGCTCTTTTTTTCATCCCTCCCGATAACTGCGACGGATAAAAATCACCAAAGCCATTCAAACCGACGAGTGATAATTTCAACTCGACAACACTATCTATGCTGGACTTTGAAAGTTCCGTGAATTCGGAAAAAGGCAGGGCGATATTTTCAGCGATTGTCAGCGAACTCCACAGTGCTCCGCTTTGGTATAATACTCCAAACTTACCATAGAAATTTTTTTGCTCTTTGGTAATATCAACTCCATCGTAAAAAATTTTACCGGATGGACATTCTTTCAGCCCAATTAAGTACTTCAATAGCGTACTTTTTCCGCAGCCACTGCCGCCGATAATCAGAAAAATTTCGCTGCTTTTCACGGAAAAACTTATGTTGCGCATGAGCACATAGGCTCCGTAGGACATTGTTAAATTTTTAACTTCAAGCTTCGGACTTTTCATATGCCAAAAGCGTTAAAAATTAGAGCAAAAACCGCATCGGCGATTATTATGCTGGTTATGCTGGAGACAACTGCCGAAGTCGTAACCTTCCCGACTGCCTCAGCGTCGCGGCCACATTGCATTCCCCTTAGGCAGCCAATGGTGGCAATGAGAGCCGCAAAAATTACGCTCTTGCTAAGCCCGCAGAAGACGTCATTTACCGATATGGCCATTTTCGTCTGCATGAGGTATTGGGTAGCGTTCATGTTTAGCATTGCGATGGCAGCAAACATTCCACCGCAAATACCGATTATATCGGAAAATATGCACAAAAGCGGCATCATCACAACGAGTGCAAACACCCGTGGCAAAACTATGAAGCCGAAACAGGAAAGTCCCGTTGTCCGCATGGCATCGATCTCTTCGTTAACCATCATGGTTCCTATGGTAGCCGCATAAGCCGCTCCCGTTCGACCGGATATTATCACAGCGGTCATCAAACAGCCCATTTCGCGCATCACGGCAATGCCAACGAGATCGGCACAATATATCCCTGCTCCGAATTTGCGCAGCTGAATGATGCTCACAAACGCCAAAATCAATCCCACCAAAAAGCTGATCAGCGCCACTATTGGTAACGCATCGACGCCAACTTGTTCAATAATCAGTAAAAATTCCTTAAGTCGAAATTTTGACCTTCCACAAAAAGTTCGAAGCGACTCTAATATCAGCTCGCCGATGAAATTCAAACTTTCACAGAACAGCGATACTCTGTTTCTGCATCTTTCAAACAACGTTTTCCAAAATTTACCGTAGCGAGCTTTATTCTCGGAATCGCAAGTGGAAGCATTTTTGGAATTCGCGAGGTTTATAATATTCAACATTTTAGTGGGTAGGCACTTTTGGTCAAATTTGAGTCTGCATCCCTTCAGGGATTTCATTAACTTAATGGCAAAACTAATGAAGCTTGTATCCCATTTTTTAAGCCGAGACACATCGAAAACGACATCGCTGCATTTTTTGGCCTTAGCTATTACATCGTAAATGACAGACGCAGTCGTTGGGACTTCATCTCTCATGCTCCACTCGCCTTCGAAAATTATTTTGACGAGATTCAGCTCCTCAACACATGCGATATTTACCGTTACCACACAAAACCCCTTTTAGAAAAAACAAAATTTTACGAATTATTGAAATTTATATAAATTAGTATGAAAAATATCTTGACTACATAAAAACTCAAGCTAATTGTGATGGACAGTTACAAATGGCAAATAAAAAAGCAGCACATAAGAGTATAGCTCAGACAATTTCTCACACGGCGAGAAATCGGGTTGTTCGTAGCAAATTGAAGACTTTATCGAAAAAAGTTTTTGCGCTTGCCAAGGCGGGTTCGAGCGAGGCAAAGGGCGTTGCTTCCGAGTATATGTCGGAGCTTGACAAGGCAGTGAAGAAAAGCGTTATTCATTCCAATGCTGCCAATCGAAAGAAAAGTTCTTTGTCGAAGATAATTTTTGGCCAGCTTGAGGGCGTTTAGAATTTCTCCCATCCCAATCCCATCCAGCCCCCGCTAGTTCTCTAGACGGGGGCGTTATTTTAATTTTAACACGCCTGCAGGATTGTTGGTTTAGCTCTCCGAGACTCGGACTCCAAGCAATCTAAAATGGCTTATAGCGCTATGGCGAATACCACGCCACACACGAGGGCGGGCATGGCGACGTATGAGAATGCCGGTATCACCGTATCGGCGATGTGATTGTGTTGGCCATCGGCATTCAATCCCATGGTCGGGCCAAGTGTCGAATCGGAGGCGGGGGAACCGGCGTCTCCACATAC
>JAITOW010000013.1 GCA_031289835.1 Puniceicoccales bacterium
CTTTCATTCTCAAAGTACCCACACACATGGTAGGAATTGGATTCAAAGTCATGGTCGACAACACATTCTTGAAATCCGTTTTCCAGCAAAAATATGTTCACCCGTTCGGCGTCCTCTTCCACTATCTGCAGCACAAATTTTATCATTTCGTGCAATTTGAATAAAAATTTCGCAAAAATCGAAACCTTTATGTAAAAACATTGTGTCACAAAATGTGCGAAAATTCCTTGACCCAAAAGAATTATGATGCTAGTCCCTGAAGTTGTTGTTATATTATGGCTGTATCGAAAATAATCCAGACCTTGTCCTATTCGCTAAAAGAAACTCCAACAAAAGTAAAACCGAAACTGAAAAATTTAAGTAACATACGTGCCGTTGTGTTTGACATATATGGAACCTTGCTCATATCCAATGTTGGTTCAAACTCCATGGCCGACACATCCGTCGAAAACGATGAAGCCATTAAAGAGGCGCTGATTGCGTCTGATTTTGAGATACTTGAACCCGAAGTAAAGCTGAGTGAACAATATGTAGAGTACGTCCGCGCCCACTACGACATCCGTCGCTCGGAGGGCATTTTGTATCCGGAGATCAACATAAGTGACGTGTGGCAGGACTACCTGAATGAGCTGTTCACCCAGGGGGTTATAGATGGGGACTTGACCGAGCGCTCAATCAAGCGCGTAATACTAAACCATGAATTTAGGGTCAATCCGGTGTGGCCGCGCAAAGGCTCCCTTGAATTTTTGAGATCGCTCCAGGATAGCGACATCTGCTCGGGAGTCGTATCGACGGCGCAATTTTACACCAAACTCGCCCTTGAAACCCTGTACCAGAACAGCTTGGACACACTTGGTTTTAAAAAATCCATATGCATATGGTCCTTCGAACATTGGCATGTGAAGCCATCGGATGTGCTATTTAAGGCCTGCGTTACTGGACTGGACAGCCTCGGGATCGAGCCCGAAGAAACATTGTACGTGGGCAATGACATGCACAATGACATTATCCCTGCCTATAAATTTGGTTTCAACACTGCGCTATTCGCCGGAGACAAAAAGTCGTACAACATAACTACGACCGAAGGTGATATTAATGCTTGCAAACCAACGATAATTTTTACCGAATTCGCCCAGCTTCAAAATTGCATACCATAATGTCTTCTTATAAATATTTTCACCGGCGTGCTCGTTCGAGCATGATTCACAATTACACAGGTATTCGCGATGAAATTGCGCGCAGCGAGTTTGTATTCGAAAATGACAGACAAGCAATCGAAAATCTTCCCGAGCTCAACGGAAATTTGGGGGATTACCTCTTCAGGATATTCGCAAGTAATCCCTCGAGAGTGGTTCTCGTCGACTATACCATGCAAAACCCCAAAAAAGTGCGTGCATGCCACTTGCTGGCACTGTGTATTTTTGTATCTAAAAGAATCAAGCAGCATGTCGAAGAACGCCGCATTGGGATTGCCCTACCCGCTGGAATGTATTCCTGTGTGGCGAATATCGCCCTGTTTCTGGCCGATAAAATTCCCGTAAATTTAAATTTTGCCCTCGGTCGTAACGCCGTCGAATCCGCTCTCGATCAGGCGGGCATAAGGACCGTGATTTCAACGAATGCCATTCTTGAAAAATTTCCCCAATTCCCATGGTCGGAAAACGTTTTCGACATATGCAAAATCATATCCGGCCTGGGCAAGTTCTCCCTATTAAAGCTGATTAGCGAAATTTACATCACTCCCACAAAAACGCTAGCCAAACGCTATAAAGTGCCGACTAAGGGTGGAGACAATGAGGCGGTCTTGCTATTTTCGTCTGGGACAACGGGTAAGCCAAAGGGCATAGTTCTATCGCATAAAAACATCATATCGAACTGCGTCCAAATTTGGCTAGCGGGAATTCTGCGCAAAACCGACAGCCTACTCAGCTGCCTGCCGGTTTTTCACAGCTTTGGAATGACGATTAACGTGTGGTTTTGCTTGCTATTCGGCATAAGAACCGCCACCTATGCAAATCCCCTGGAAGCCAAAACCGTATCCTCAATAATCGAGAAAGAAAAGCTAACTTTCAACTCGGGTACGCCCACATTTTTCAAGCAATATTTGAGCAAAGTGGAACCGAACAAGCTGCGGTCCCTTCGCGCTGTAATGGTTGGCGGTGAATGCGTTACCGTAGACTTGATCGACGCCTGGGAAAAAATGTTTCACGGGGAAATGGTGGCAGGTTACGGACTGACCGAGGCCTCCCCTGCGGTCGCAATAAATTTTCCTTCGGGCATCCAAAATCGGGACGTTGGTCGTAAAAAAGGTTCCGTTGGCCGCGTGATGCCGGGACTTTCGGTGAAGTTTATCGGCCCCGAAACGGGAAAGCTGATACCTCTCGGCGAAACGGGAATCCTATGTTTAAAGGGACCGAATGTATTCCACGGCTATCTCAATAACGAAGCGGATACGGAGAGAGTACTGCTGGACGGTTGGCTAATAACCGGGGATCTGGCCAGACTTGACGCCGATGGGTTCCTATATATAGATGGTAGGATTGCTCGGTTTTCGAAGGTTGGCGGAGAGATGATCCCCCATGTGGGCGTTGAGGAAGCAATTTCAAAGATTTTGTCACTTACGCACGAAAGGGGGCCGGAGATCGCCGTGATGTCAAGGATGAACAAGAAGAAGGGCGAGAACCTGGTATTGCTCAGTGAACGCGAGCTCGACATGCGATCATTGCGTGAAAAATTGCTTCAATATGGCCTGCCGACACTGTGGATTCCCAAGGAATGCGTCGTTGTCGATGATATTCCAGCGCTTGCCACCGGTAAACTTGACCTTGCCGCTTGCAAACAGCTCCTAGAATCCAAGTTTCCCTAAAAAATTACGCGGAATCCCAAGCCGACGAGAGTCGCCCGTTCACACGCGTTTTATTTCGAATTTCGCGCCTAATCTAAATGTGGTTGCGTAATATTGCAAAGCATTGTCAAAAATCTGTAAATATATTCGCGAATATACCCATTAAAGTATTAGTAAAATTTCCAAAAATCACCCCGAAGAAAATTCCCCAAGAACTTGCCAGATAACCCGATGGATGTCCTCCATCGGGCATTTTTATTTTTTGTATGGAAAAACTAACGGTTGGCAAGATCCGTGGTTTGGGAAAAGGTTCAGTAAAAAAAACGTAAAATTTTTTCCTTGAAAAACTTAAAATTTTAGTTAAAAAAATTTACTATGACGAAGTCAATGGGAAAGAAGCTAGAGTGGCATGTTAGTGCAGCCGATAGTTTGAGACAAATCAGCAAAGCGACCATCGGTGGCTTGGGCAGGAAGTTTGCCGGCCTGGGAAGGTGGTTCAGCGGTGTTTGCGGAAAAATGAAGCCGAAGGTCCTGGGGTTATTTCTGGCCTGTGCGGGTTTTATATTTTTCGCCCCTGGGCTACGGGCAGCTCCATCTGCGAACGGTCCTGTTGGGACGGGGGACATTGAAACAACAACGGGCAACCAACTTACAATCTTTACTGATACTTTCTTTTGGGATGCTTATTACCTAAGGCGAAATAAATTCAACGCCAGTGCTTATAGTAACGGCGATGAATATAGAATAGTGCCGATC
>JAITOW010000014.1 GCA_031289835.1 Puniceicoccales bacterium
CTAAGTCTACTCCTGACTATACGCCTAGGGGGATTTCTGTCCTCATCAGAGACTGAAGTTTCATCCCCGCGCCATTCCCTTCCCTGACTGCCTTCGAAAAATGCGTCTCCGAGTAAAAATGGACTGCCATTTCTTGCCAATTCGGCGTTGAGGTGTCTGCGGTAATTTCTAGGCGAACAGTATTTACTTGGATCACTGGCAATAGTTTCGTTAGAAGTAATTAGGCTTTCCATGCGCCGCCTGTGACTTTCGGAATTAGGGTCACAGATATCCAGCGAATGTGGTTGATGAGCATCAGAAGCTCCCACGGGTTGTGCGGGAATTCCAGATACAACGGAAGGGGCATCTAACATAAGAGCAGATGGATCTTCAGATTCAGGCGCAGTGGCAGCGGGACTTTGGTACTCAGCGGGATTAGGTAAGGCTAAGGGCTGGTAAGAGCCACAGAAAAGAGAATTATTGCCGTCCGACCCTACTACTTCAATTTTATGGTTTTCCAAGTTTGTTTTTCCAGGCAGTGCCGACTGTTGGTCGAGTCTTTCGGAGTCTTCTGTACCTCTAAGAAGATGCTTATTAAAAGGTACCTTTTGCCCATCTTGCGCTCTTTGACCTCCGCCTACTGGATCATTTCCCGTTATCCCATCTTGCGCTCTTTCCATATCCAACCTCCATTGCTAAAACTTCGACAGAAATTGTATAATGTAAGTCTGAAAATACAAGCTGTTTTAAAAAAATCGTAAAATACAACATTCAACAAAACCGTTTCCCGGCGTTTTCATCAAAAAAACGGTTTTGGTTTTGCCCATAAACGGACGCTCAATCTCCTAGAAGTTGTAGCCCAGGCCGGCGGAGAAGATGTTATTGCGGAAGGTTTTTGAGAAGAGGCCGCGCCAGGAGGCAGTCAGTTCCCAGTGGGTATCGAACCTCTTGTGGAGTCCGGCGATGAATAGCGCAGAATTCCTCCCGGAATACACAAAACCTATTCAATGCACAGCATAAGGCTCAATGGCTCCAGGGTGATTGTTTTGCCCAAGTTCTTGGCATCGAGCTTCTTGGAAAACGTGAAAAATTTGTTTTCATCGGATAGTTGACGAAACAAACTCAAATCAAAGCCGTCAATGTCGATTGAACAACGGCTGTTAAGGTGTGGATTTACCGCAAAAAACACGCGCTTCGAACGCAGCGAAAAATCCGCGTTGTATAAAACCCCGACCGCACTCGTTCCCGTCGAATGAAAAAATTTCAAATATTTTTCCGATAGTGTAAATGGGGATCGCAGAACGCTGCCAGGCTTCGATAGCCGAAATCTTATCCAGCGCTTGAAAAATTTGTGAGTGCTTCGATTTTTAGCCAAAAGGCCGTAATCCAGCGCGTTCACGCCACCGAGTTTATAGGTGTTTTTGATGCCCCTTTTGGACTGCAGTATGTCCTGCCCAGCGTGCAACATGGGAATTCCGAGCGACATCATCAATATTGCCAGTGCCAAGTGCGTGCGTTTCCGATCGTTATCCGTACAATTCGTCCCGTTGTGGTGCCAATTTTCGGTGATTTTGTCGATCCAGCACAAGTCATCGTGTGACTCCACGTAATTGACGCTTTGGTGCATGAACGCGCTTCTGAAGCCCAGACTGCCGCCCAAAAAATATTTTATTCCATCGAAATTTCCATTGCCGCATACGTAATTCGCCAAAAAATCACGGTATTCGTCATTCCAGGCAGATCCGGAAAAATTTTGCAATTTTTGCCCAATATTTCCTCGGAAACTCCAGGGTTCGTAAATGATTTGCACATCGTTCTTGACCAGCCTCAGCTCCCGCTCGAGTTGGTATAGGAATTCCATGCCGAGCAGTTCGGCGAGGTCGAAACGAAATCCATCGACATTGTAAGTTTTTATGAAGTGGATCAGTGAGTCGATGATCAGCCTTTTGACCATCGGAGATTCCGTGCGTAAATCATTTCCGCAGCCACTACAGTTTTGTAAACTGCCGTCGCCATTTTTCCTAAAAAAATAATCGGGATCGATGTTGAGCAAGTTGCTTTGTTCACCAACGTGGTTACATACAACATCTAAAATCACCGCCAATCTCGCTCTGTGGCAGGCACGGACCAATTTTTTGAACTCCATGGGAGCTTTTATGGGGGAGCTGGAATAGGCACTCGCCGGCGAAAAATAATTTACCGGCATGTAGCCCCAATGATATTCGTTTTTGCTCCCGGCATCGGATTCGGTGATCGGTTGAAATTCAATCGTGTTGGTGCCCAAGTCGCGGAGATAGCAGTGTCTTTTTCGCAGCCACTTCGATAGGCCATTGAACCCTAATCTTTGCTCGGGACCGAGATTTAGGGGTGCATTTTTCAATAGGTCGCGCACGTGTACCTCGAGAATCACATCATTTTTCATCGGATGGGAGACGAAATTGTTCCGCAGAGGGAGAAATGTGTGCTCATTCAAGATCACACCCGGGCCGCTGCGCGAACAAGTCGCCTTGGCGTAGGGATCGAGGATTTTTGGCGCTTTATCCCAGTTTGTTTCATCGTAAAATAATGCCTGGTAGTGATAAAATTGGCCATGTAGATCGGCATTTTTCTCGGCCGTCCAAGTGTTGTCATGCTCACGTCGCATGGGGATAGCGATCGGGGTATCACGTGGATTTTTGTAGACAAGCACTCTGGCGGAGTGGGCGCGCGGTATGAAAACGCGAAAGCTCGTTTTCTTATTCTGTACCTTTGCCCCCAACTCGGCATCGATATAACACGTTAACAACCAAGGTGATACGTCGATTGAACGTATCTGCTCGCCGACTTTTAGGGAAAATTTATTGGCGAGGACCAGCGGTTCTTGTGGAGCGAGTATGAGCAAATGTTGCCCCGTTTTCGTCTTGTCGAACAAATAATTCACAGAGCATGTGTCCGAGCATTTTTTATTTGGAGCATCGATTTCTGGGTCAAACCAAGTGCCACTGGAGGACACAAACTTGAAATCTGCCTTGTTTGGGAGGGATGAGATTGGCAGTGACAGTGCGAAGAAATTTTCGCCGTTGATTGTGGTAAATTTCAGTGCAAAATTTGGCGATTTTGTAGCATCGTACCAGTTGTTAAAATCCGCAGCTAGGAAAATCGGATCTTTGGCGGTGTTTAGGAATTTTACACGCGATTCCGGCAGCAAAAAGACCACCTCGTCCCGCCGCTGGAAATATGCCGCTTTTTTTGCAAATGGCAAGGGATTGTATGGGGCCAAAGATAGTTTTGTTTCCGTGTCCACGGC
>JAITOW010000031.1 GCA_031289835.1 Puniceicoccales bacterium
CTGAAAATACGCATGATCGGGGAAAAGAGCGGAGTATGGTGTGCCTTCGCCACCGGTGAGAGCGGCAATAATCCGTTCAACCTCCCGCACAAGGCGCGATACGGAAGCCTTAGGGACCCATGCAAGGGCATGTCCAGGGCGGATATGATTAGTGAGTAATCATCGGCGTGCTGCTGCCAATCCGCCGCTGTGAATTGAAACTTCGCACCCCCCAGGGAGGTAGTGCCGCCAGTGTCCCCGGAAATGAGCGCTCCACTGGCCATGGGCGCGTTGGAAAAAAGTGATACTGTGCCGGAGTGGTCGATTGAGGTCTCCAGGCGATGATATCTCCATTGGAATCATTCACTTGTATGAACAGAAGCGTGGACCCGTTGAAGGGCATGATGGAGTGGTCGATGGTGATGGAGTAGTGGTCCGGTGACACTTGGTGCCAGTCAGTGGTCAGGAATGTTAGCTGGTACAGCATGGAGGAATCGCCGCCCCCGCCGTCCCCGTACACCAGGTGCGTAGCCCGCCTGGTTGACCATCAACACTTCCCTAGGGCTGCCCAGTGGGGGCAGGTATGCTCCCAGCGAAAATGCCCCGCCATAGGTCACGGGAAGTACTTCCCCAAATGTTCCGGTAATATTGGGCAGACGCCGTGTTGTCCAAGCTACCAAATGCTAATAAGTACTTCTATGGCAATGTGTTGGAAACTGGCGATCGCAAGCGTGACCATGCTGCTCGGCTCCGCTCTATCATGGGTAGTTCCGCCGTGTTAACCCACCGCGCACGCATGCGCAAGCTATTTAAGCAATCCTACAAATTGTGGCCGACCGCTCCCTTGGAGTGCGTTGGGCGGTTGACCGCTGCCCTCCGCACACGATGAAATACGCGCCATTTCCAAGTACTTACGTTCCTTGCCTCCAAGTGCCCACACTCCTCATTTTCAAGTGCCTATGTTCCTCACCTCCATTTTCCCGACATATTCGACTGTGCATCCCTTGCATTTCATGCCTTGTTATTGAAGAAAGCTTCATTTCGGATAAATACGGCAACACTTTTCCAAGACGCCATTCTGTATCTTTCCATTCCCTATATTTGTTTTCTATTTTAGCATATTTCTTTATGTATTCTTCATAGGCTTCCCCGAATGTTTTCTCGCTGGCTTGCTTCTCTTTCTCCTTTCTCAGGAATCTGTAATTCCATGAGCATCGCTTTCGTAAAATTTATATCCTTTTTTGTTTTCATATACTTTGTTTTTCCTAACATTTACCATGACTTCCTTTACAAATCTCCTACTTTTTTCATCAAAATTTTGGCCTTTTTGATCGATTTTGTCGCCCATATTTATTTCGGCAAATATTTGAGAGATATCAATTCCACGGTTGCGAACTTTTTCCAAAAATATTTGGCTATTCGCGACGAAATTCCAGCTAAGGCCGCTGCAAATGGCGGGTAATACGAAATCGTACCAGTTTTGTTTTTCCATTATAACATTCAAAATGTCCCCCTGAGAGCTATTGCCGGTTAAACCGTTTTCAGCCAAAAATAAAGCGTAGGGATCATTGTGCCGGCCGCGGGATACTACGGTGGAGTTTTTGATGTCCGCCCTAATGTCTTCGAGGCTTTTTTCGGTGGATCTCAGCGTCAAAAAGTCTTTCACTTTCCCCAAAAACTCAGTGAGCTGCTGAGAATTTTCCAGCTGTTGTTCCCCAATAGGCATCCCCATTTTTTCAAACATTTTTTCTGTCATATGCGGATGCGCATTCAACCATTGGATGTTGGCGTTGAAAAAATTGGCTACCCATTGCGCCTGTTCAAGGAAACTTTCCTCTTCTTGGCTTTTCGGCGAACTGTTACCATTGGCATCCGACACTCCATTTGCCGTGCAAAGGTAGCAATTCTTTAACTTTCCAGCTTCGATCTCCCTGCGAATGGATGCCACATCACTTATTGCTAGAAAATGGCACTTCGGCAACTCGCTACCCTGCCCCCAGGATATTAGCAAATATTCAGCTTTTTTCTGATAACTACTAAATAGGGATGTCGAAATGTTTGCAGTTTCACAAAAATTTTCCGTGATAAAAAACTGATCGTCAAATTTATCGGAAATTATGCTTTTAATTGCATCGCATCTCTCCCGTTGATTCCCCGATAATTCCCGCCAATTTTCATCCCGTATTCGCTTACCAAGTGGCTGAGCATTTTTCCACTTTTCGGTAACTTCCCATGCCATGCCATCCAATGGCCAAACTTCCGCAGGTCTCCGAGGTTGCACATGTCTGGGCATATGAAGAACTTTGTAAATCTCATCTAATTCCTTTTCTCTTTCGTTTTTCTGTTCCTTTGTTTCGTGTTTTTCCCTTTGCTGTTGTTCGACAATATTCACTTCAGGATTACCCAACTTTGTTTTCCCCATGTTGCCGAAAGCTAATACCTGTACGTCTTCTTTAATTTCCCTAATATACCCATAGCCTTCTTCCCTAAGCTTCACAAGGAGGGATTGCTCTCCGCCTTCAACAAAAATACTATCAAGTTCACGCAGCGTATCCCGCCACTGCTTTTTCAGGATTGCTTTTGCGCTTTGCCAAGTGCGACATGTGTCCCACGCATCCACCCCAAAATATTTTATGGATGCCATCAGATTCGCTGTCGCTTGGCGAATTCTTTCATGATTTCCCCAATCTTTCCTGCGCGTACATTCCCGCAGCTTCTTTTCAATGAAGCCCTTTGTAAGCTCGCACAATTGTAGGGACACGGCTTGAATTTGCTGGGATGTAACATCTGCAATGAGATTGCGCAGAAGTTTGTTCAGCAAACTTTGCATATTTACATCTTTTTTGCCGAAAACATCTTCCGCTGCCTTCTCGGAGAAAACACAGTCCATAGTTTGCCCATTGGCATCTAGAAATTTGCGCTCTCTCATGATTGACTGAAGAAATCCGTCGAGATTATTTTGAAACAGGTTTGCGGTTGTTATTCCATGTCCGTTTGCCATCATCAATGGATCCGTTCCAGTTGTGCGTGGAGCATCTAGGAATGTGAACAATTTGGCGCCATTTTGTGGCCTATCAGTTACCGGATTTGTTATTTTTTTAGGAATAAAGTTTAGCCCCCTATTGATAACGTCCTCAACCGAAATAATCGCAAATCCATCCAAGTCCGGATCGAAATATTCGATATATTCCGCTCCATTCTTGTTTTCACGAATAAAGTTTGCTATCTCGACGACTGACTCCCGTGGCGGTTGATCCTTAAGCAGAGCGCCATAGTCCACGATAATACGCAGTTTTTCTGCTCGGGCAAAAATGTTACCTACGCTACCTGCCCATTCGCCGAGCATTTTGCTAATCGTTTTGGAATTATCCTCCCCCACAGTAACTATCTTGGTTTTTCCCTTTTTTTCATCCTCCATCAGTTTATAAGCGATCTTACCAAGCGAACCTTTTTGCAAACTTATTTCCTTCCCCATACCTCGCACTTTCTTTGAATATGAGGATCGATTGCTCAATGTTCCTGACATGCTTACGGTGCTACGGAACATGTTGGCTATGGCGAGTGGGGTCGTCTCATAGGACTTAGGAAGGTACTTTGACTGATCTTGTGCAAATTCCGCCACAAGTCTGAGAAGTGCTCGTGGATTTTTTTTCAGAAAATTCTGAATTTGAGCCAATTTTTCCGGACGCATCTTTGGACCCACTTCACCCGTGTGAAAATCCACGACATCAAGCAACGTTAATCCGAAAGTTTGACTTTCACTTTTCGGTTTTGCGACTTCTTTGACAAATTCGTACCTTTGTTTTGCTCCAACGCACTTCCTTTCCAAAAGGGAATTTATGTCACATATTTTGTCTTCAACTTCTTTTTTTAAGGCCTGTAAACGTTTCTTGGTTTCCTCGTGAGAGGTGTCGTTTGATATTTTTGCAGCTTGAAACTTCCCATTTCGTTTAAACTCGGCTTCGTAATTTTCCCATGTTTCATTGTCCAATGCCCTCGGGTTAGTTGCCGCCTTAACTTGACCGTAAAATGCATCCAGTGCCCGATAAAAAATATAGAGTTCCCCATATCGTTCGGAAATTTTTTCAAACGATTCTTGATATTTTTGCTCTAAGTTTTTCGAACTTTTACCCTCCGTATCCGAAGATGTTTGAGCGGGTTTTGTCGCCTTCAAGATTCTTTCAGCCTCCGCAATTGCCTTTGCAAGGTCAGATTCGAATCGGTTTTCCTCCAAATTTTTGAATAGTTGTGCTAGGTGTGAATTTTTGGGAGCTTCTATACCTTTCCTGCTCATTTTCTCTTTGAGTTC
>JAITOW010000052.1 GCA_031289835.1 Puniceicoccales bacterium
TCGTATATGGCCATGCCCGCCGTAACACTGCCTCCCGGAGAATTTACGTATAAATTTATATCCTTTTTTGGATCTTCCATTTGCAGGAACAATAGTTGTGCGACAACGGCATTGGCAACAAAGTCGTCAATTGGAGTTCCAATGAAAACAATGCGATCCTTTAACAATCTGCTGTAAATATCCCAGGCACGCTCGTTTCTGCCGTCACGTTCGTATATGTATGGCAGAGGCAAATACTGACTCATGTTTGCATGAGTACTGAAATATTTTGAGAAATCAAGATTCTTGTGGCAAAATCACAAAACTTTATACTCTTGACAAAAATGTGCTTCCGCTATGATCAGCACATTTTTGTTGTGCTCAGGTGGTGAAATTGGCAGACACGCTGTCTTCAGGCGGCAGTATCGCGAGATATAGGGGTTCGAATCCCCTCCTGAGCACCATTATCTCGGTCGCGTAGTTATCTCAAATTCGCCCTGTTATTTTTTTTGTAATCGAGCAAGAAAAAAAAGTAAAAGCTTGCTTGAAGTTATATTTGAAATGGAAATGGAGGCAATCGAAGGAATTGAGAAATTTCTCCCAATGCGGGCGGAAGAGAATTCTGATAGGCAGATCAAAAATTTGGAGATTTGCAAAAAAAGATTGGAATTGATAAGTCCGCTGCGCCAACGAATCGAAGATATGGTTAAATAACCCGTGCGGAAACTTGCTGCCATGGCTCAACGGTAAATTCGTACGCGTGGTTGTGCATGTAAAGGGATTTCCATGGTTTAAAGTTCGGGGCGGTGGTTTGTTTACTGCTCCCAAGGGATTCATAGGTTGCCTTTGAATTTTTACACTTTGCGTTGGCTGTGGCTCGGAAACCCACGTTAGGCGCTCGCGTTTGAATTATCTGACTTTCTCCGTAAAAATTTTTATTTTTTGATAGCATAGCGGAGCATTCTAAATTAGATGACTAGGGTATGATAGGAAAAATTTTCAAAATGTTTGCCGGGAGACATTACAAAAAATTTTTAAAAAAATGTCAGCCAATTGTGGCTAAAATCAATGAGTTTGAGGGGGAATATCGGGGATTGAATGATGAGCAGTTAATGGCAAAGACCGGCGAATTTAAGGCACGATTACTGACGGGAGAAGGCGTGGATGATCTTCTACCTGAGGCATTTGCAGCAGTTAAGAATGCGGCGCGCAGGCTGTGTGGCACAGTCTGTTCGGTTTGCGGCCACAATGTCACCTGGGATATGGTGCACTACGATGTGCAATTGGTTGGCGGGGTGGCGCTGCACCAGGGCAAAATAGCCGAAATGGCGACGGGGGAGGGAAAAACTCTTGTCGCCACATTGCCGCTATACCTGAACGCATTGACCGGAAAAAATTGCCAGCTCGTCACGGTAAACGATTACCTTGCGATGAGGGATGCCACCATGATGGGGTATTTGTACAAATTTTTAGGTCTGAGCGTGGGTTGTCTGCAAAATGACATGGACAGCGTGGCGCGCAAATCCGCTTACTTGTGCGATATTACCTATGGGACGGCCTCCGAATTTGGATTCGATTATTTGCGCGATAACGGCACGACGAATTCCGCGGAGGAACAGGTGCAGCGGGACCACTTTTTTTGCATAGTGGACGAAATAGACTCGATCCTAATCGATGAGGCACGGACCCCACTGATAATTTCCGGGAGCTCGGATTCCGATGATTATGCGCCATTTTTGGAGCTCAAACCGGCCGTTGAAAGCCTCGTATCCCTGCAGCATAAGCTGTGCAACAACCTCGCATCGAAGTTTAAAAGCTCCATCGAAAGTGGGCAAGATTCGAAGGAAGATTATAAAAGGCTGTGGCAAATTAAACTCGGCATGCCTAAAAATCGGCAATTTTTGAAATTGATGGAAAACGGTGAAATCAGGAAAAGATTCGACAAATTTGACTTGGAGATGGGCTCGGAATTTGCCCGTGACGAAAAGTATAAAATCAAGGAAGAGCTGTATTACTGCATCGACGAAAAGGGACAGCAGTCCGATTTGACTGAGGTCGGCAGGAAAACTTTACGACCCAATGATTCTAACGCTTTTGTATTGCCGGACTTACCAACGATTTTTTCTCGAATAGATTCCGAGGAAATGGATGCAAAAAAGAAAGCAAAATTAAAGCGGGAAGCGGAAATGCTTTTCGCAAAGGTTAGCACGGAAATCCATTGTCTAAGTCAGCTTTTGAGGGCCTATTCCCTCTACAACAGGGATGAACAGTATGCCGTGATCGATGGTAAAGTCGTCATTATCGACGAAAATACCGGGCGCGCGATGCCAGGTAGGCGCTGGAGCGACGGCCTACACCAGGCGATAGAAGCAAAAGAAGGCCTGGAAATAGAGGGTGAAACGAAAACTTACGCCACGATTACGTTGCAAAATTACTTTAGGATGTACGAAAAATTGGCGGGGATGACCGGCACCGCCGAAACAGAGGCGCAGGAATTTAACGATATTTATGGGCTGAACGTCGTGGTCATTCCCACCAATAAGCCTTGCCAAAGGGTTGACCTGAACGATTGCATCTACAAAACTCGCCGCGAAAAGTATAATGCCGTGGTCACGGATATTAAGTCCGCCCATGAAAAAGGACAGCCGGTTTTGGTCGGGACGACCTCCGTCGAGGCCTCAGAGGTGTTGAGCAAAATGCTCAAGCGCGATGGAATTAAGCACAATGTTCTCAATGCGAAATATCATGCAAAGGAAGCCGATATAGTAGCCCAGGCCGGGCAGAAATTTTCCGTGACAATAGCAACAAACATGGCCGGTAGGGGAACGGACATCAAGCTTGGCGAGGGAGTGAATGAACTCGGAGGGCTGCTCGTTCTCGGCAGCGAGCGCCATGAGTCGCGCCGGATAGATCGGCAATTACGCGGCCGCTGCGCGCGTCAGGGAGACCACGGCTGCACAAAATTTTTTGTATCCCTTGAGGATAATTTGATGCGTCTGTTTGCCGGTTCTGGCCCAATCGCAGCTCTGTTGCACAAAACTTTCCACGACGGGGAGATGCTCGAGCACCCACTGCTAAATAAATCCATTGGGACTGCGCAGAAGAAGGTTGAGGAGTATCACTACGGCATGCGCAAACGCCTGCTACAGTACGACGACGTGCTAAACAGGCAACGGGAAGTGATATATTCATTGCGTAACGAAGTTTTACGCAACGATTCGGCAAAAAATGTCCTATTTGAGCTGGTCAGTGACGCCATTTCCGAAAAATCGGAAGAATTTTTGGCTTCCAATGATGTTCAAGGGCTAGTTGGCTGGGTAAACGCTAATTTTCCGGTCGTTACGGCGGAAAACGACTTGAAGGAGTTATCTATGGATGCCGCTGTTTCGTTCATCACCGAGAAGGTGAAAGAGGCCTATGTCCTCAAGGAAGAAACGGAAGACCCAAAAAATATCCGCATTTTGGAACGTTTCACGATTCTGCGAGCGATTGACCGCCGCTGGCAAGATCATCTAACCGAGATGGATGGATTACGCAGCAGCGTCGGTTTGCGTGGATACGGCCAGCGCGACCCGTTGAACGAGTACAAAAACGAGGCTTTTGCGTGCTTCGAATCAACTTTAAAGGCGGTCAAAGATGACGTTTGTTTCCAAATATTTCGCCTGTCGAGCAATAAGACTGCGTTCGACAGCATGATGACGAAAATTGCCAATAATTTTACGCTATCGGGCACCTATGTCGAGCAAAACCAAGGCGCAAAGTGCGTTCCCACGGTCTCGATCAGCGTCAAACCATCGAACAATGTCGGGCGCAATGCCCTGTGTCCGTGCGGCAGCGGCAAAAAATACAAGAAATGTTGCGGAAGAGGGTAGGGATTGCGCTATCCGGCGGCGTCGATAGCTCCGTGGCAGCCCATTTACTCAAAGAGGAGGGCTACGACTTGCACGGCGTGTTCATGCGAACGTGGAATGCCGATGACGATGTAAACCCATTGTCCGACTCCCGTGGCGCCGAGATTTGGACGATGCCCGGGCCGTGGCCGAGCAATTGGGCATCAGTTTCGAAGTCGTTAATATGATCGATCGATACAAAGAATACGTCGTCAAAGATCTCGTCGATGGCTACCGAAGCGGCATTACTCCGAATCCGGATGTACTGTGCAATGAGCGGATAAAATTCGGCGCATTGTACGAGCACGTTAGGTCGTGTGGCTGTGAAATGATCGCCACTGGACATTATTGCAAAAAGGTTAAGAGTGCGAATGGATACTGGGACATCCAGGAAGGCGATGATAAAAACAAGGACCAATCGTACTTTCTGGCGATGTTGAGCCAGGACCAGATCAAAAATGCGCTGTTCCCGCTCGGCACATACGCTAAGCCCAGGGTGCGGTCGATTGCGAGCAAACTTGGTCTGCGCACCGCTGCAAAAAAGGACAGCCAAGGTATCTGCTTTTTGGGTAAGATCAAAATTCAAGACTTCCTTGCCCAGTATATTCAAGATTCGCCGGGGGATGTGGTGACGATTGATGGCAAAGTTTTGGGCCGCCACAGTGGGTTATTTAGATTCACCGTGGGGCAGAGGCATGGCCTGAACATCCCCTCCAATCGGGACAATAAACACTATGTCGTTGTTGGTAAAGATGTTGAAAACAACGCGCTGATCGTCGAAATAGAAAGCAAGCATTCAAGCCTGTTGTACAAAAACGAAGTGATTGTCCGCAATTTGAGCTTCACAAACAAGCCGATAGGTGATGGGGTAAAAATTTTGGCTAAGCCAAGGTATCGCGACCCATCACAGGAGATAACGTTTCACTATCTGCACAAATCCGTACACCCCACCGATTGCATCGTTCTCGTCCGCTTCAAAAAAAAACAGCGCGCACTCACAAATGGCCAAGTTATCGCATTTTACTCCGGAGAATGCCTCCTCGGCGGCGGGATATACACCTAGCACACGGCACCGGAAAAAGGCATTGTAACTGGGGCTTGGTCGGGGTGGCCGGATTCGAACCGACGACATCTTGCTCCCAAAGCAAGCGCTCTACCAGACTAAGCTACACCCCGTTGATGACCAGAGATGTGTATTTGACAGGATCATTGTCAAGACGTAAATTTAATGGTGCTCGGAATGGGATTTGAACCCATACGCCGCTAGGCACACGCCCCTCAAACGTGCGTGTCTACCAGTTCCACCACCCGAGCAGCACTGCGACCAATTAGAAAATATTTGGATCCTCTTGCAACAAAAATGTGCCGTTCGTACAACTTGTAGTTGACTTTGTCGCGTTGCACCGTATACATTCCTGTCACTATGAACAAAGAAAATGAGAATGGGAAGCCGGGACAAAATGTCGCTGGTAGGTTTAGTGTGGATTTGGATAAGTGCATCGACTGCGATCTTTGTCGCGATATCGCGCCGGAATTTTTCGCACGCGATGATGACGGGTATTCGAAGATAATCAAGCAACCGGTTTCTGCCGATGAGCTTGAAACTTGCATCGAAGCCATGGACAGCTGTCCCGTTAGCGCGATAATCGACAACGGCGAATAAAGAAGTCATCCGTGGAATTATTTTGCGGTTATCACAAAACGGTATGGTCTGTGCGTGTCGAATGTGGCGGTACACAAGTCTGTAATTAGCTACATCGATGCCGTGTCGTCCCCTTTCTTCGCCGAGAAAGGCAATCCACCACCCGTGAAAAGCGCAGCCACTCACTCTATGGAAATTCGTTAAAATTATTCCGTGATCGCGTCACAAAACAATATGGCTTGCCATGAAAGTTCGCGTATATCGAACATGGCGGTGCGCAAATCCGTAATCAGTTCCATTGGTGCCGTATTATCCTCACTCTTCGCCGGTGAAAGCGAATCGTTGCACATGGAAAACACAGCGTTTACCGTGTGAATCACTTTTTTAAAGTGACACACCGCCAGGACGCAATCCATGGAATCGATGGAAAATATGCCGCACATTGACTCGCG
>JAITOW010000030.1 GCA_031289835.1 Puniceicoccales bacterium
AATTGAAATTTATCGACCCTATCTCAGATATTCGTTGTTTTCGCGCTCATACTCAACCGTCGTAAACCTACTGTGGCCGGGTATGATGATGGTATCTCCTGGCAGGGACAAAATTTTCTCTTTTATGCCAGAAATAAGTGTTTCTTCGTTACCACCAGGGAGGTCGCACCTACCAATGCCGTCTCGAAATAATGTGCCACCCACAAAGGCAACTCCTGCACATTTTATGTAAAAAACCGCGGACATGATTGGAATGAAGGTCACCCCTGCCACGTTGAAGTAGAAATCATCGCCGATGGCATAATCAACCATACAAGGCGTCAACCCCATATTTGAGCCAGCAAATAGAACAATAATGTCAGGGTGTGCAACCGCCATCCGATCATCCTTGTGCACATCTACTTTCGCCCCATCCTTTTTGAACAGGTGATCGCCCCGATGTGATCCCAGTGGCCGTGAGTTATGAGAAGGGCTTCGACGGCAATATCACGCAAAAGCGAGTTTTTGAAAGATTCATAGGACTCGAAGGGGGCGTCTACCAGAAAAGCGGACTTCGTTTCACCATTTATAAAAACGCCTGTGTGCGTGCGCAATCTCCCGAACTGGAAAACGTACAGGCATTTGTCTCCGCTATGCCAAATTAAATGTTTGTCACCCATGACAAATTTCGATGACTGCTTTCTCAGAAAAACCAGCATTGTCGAGCAATTTTCCGATGTTGTGGACGCAAATGTTACTGATTCCTTGCAGTTCACCGCCAAAATCATTTCCTTTGATATACAAAATTCGTGTGCCTTTTTTACAAAGACCGTCAACATTTTTTAAAAAATCAGTCAAATTGGCAACCGCACGGGCAACGATCGAGTCGCACTTCTCACCCAAATTTTCTATCCTAAAATTTCTAACTCTAACGCGCTTCAATGTGAGTTTTTTCGCCATATCGTCAACGGCAAAAGCTTTTTTGCCAATTGAATCCACCAGAGTAAAATTTGTTTCGCCATTCGTCATTGCCAAAGGAACCCCCCTCCGGTCCCAACGTCCACAACGGATGACTCCGGTTCAAAGTTCACGACCTTATTTATGCTGAAACACGGAACAGTGTGCTTGAGCGAAAAATTTCCGATATCCTTGCGGGAAACAACGTTAACTTTAGTGTTCCATTCAGAAATTAGTGAATGGTAGCGGCAAAGTTTTTCGATTTGATCGGCGAGAATTGTCCCAAAATAGCGCACCACCGCGTCCATATTACCCTGAAGTGTGCCAATCCACCAAATAATGAGCTTAAATTTGTTGCCATTCCAAAAATCCAGACTAACCTTCACGGCAAGATCTGGGCTAACGCCAATGGGAGGAATATTATTTGCCATTTCCCAACCGATCACGAGCATCCGTTTCGCGTGCCGACGGTTAAGCCAAAATGTTACATGCGTTTTGGCGGTGCCAAACAATTCCGGTTTGTCGCCAATGGTTACAGACTTTAGCAAAAAGACCGGTTCGGGATTTCCCTGTCCGAATGGATGCGACAACTCGAGACCGCGCATGAAATAATCATCGACGTCATCGATATTCAGCTCCCGGGCAATCTCAATAATGTCATCAAAGTTCGCCTGCTGCATTTTCGACGCAACAACTTCGCAAAAGCGTGTCCTAAAAGCGTCCAAATTTTCCAATTTTATGGTAACCCCAACCGCCGATGGATGTCCATCCCAGGATTCAAGCAGGTCAGAGCAGCCATTCAAGAGATCGATGAGACTGATGCGATCAACTCCTCTGCCAGATCCTTTGGCTCGGCCGCGCTCATAACTGAGCACAATGCACGGCCGCTGATAGTCTCGGGCAAGCTTACCAGTAATGATTCCAATAACACCCGAGTGCCAATTTGTTAAAAATGACGATCGCGGGATCATGAATGTAGCGTTGCTTGACGATTTGCACTGCCTCCTCCGTGACATCCTTTTCGATCGACTGCCGCTCGCGATTGGTCTCGTCGAGCTCGGAGGCATGGGTCAAAGCTTCCTCGTAGTCGTCGGTCAGAAGCATTTTAACCGGCAAAACAGCATCCGATAGGCGTCCACGCGCATTCAAACGTGGCCCAATTTAAAGGCGACATCGGCCGGGTAAACTGGCACCGCTTCCTCGATGGTCGAAACCGTACAGAGAGCGTCAATCCCGGCACGCCTTCCCCTGCGTGATCGGTTCCGCAGACCGCGCTTACGAACAATCCTATTTTCGCCCACGAGGAAGACAAGGTCGGCGATTGTCCCCAAGGCAACCAAGTCGAGTTCATCGCGCATCTTAAAAAAGGCCGCCCGCTTATCATTCTTTCGCCGGAGACTTTTACGCAAGGCGTGGCAAAGCTTAAAAACCAAACCCACCGTACAGAAAGTTCGTTGAAGCTTATCGGGGACCTGATCGTAAATATGCGGGTTGATGATGCAGCAATTTGAACATTCCTCATCGCTAGCCTTGTGGTGATCCACAGCTATTACGTCACAATCCTTGGACTTTAAGAGTTCTACTTTTTTCACCGCATTTGTTCCACAGTCGAGCGCCAATACCAAATTCGCAATGCCATCGGTAAGCAAACGCTCCGTGATCTCCGGCGAGAGCCCATATCCTTCC
>JAITOW010000054.1 GCA_031289835.1 Puniceicoccales bacterium
AAACAATTTACTTAGTTGATCCTCAGGTTTTTGAAATTCATCCAGATATGTTTCCATAAGTCTACCACGAACTGACCAACCCCGTTCATTTCTCGGTTTGCGCGTCCAAATAAAATCTCCGTTGCCGTTTATTTTTTCACGCAAAAAATCAGGACCAAAATCGTTGATCTTCTCCAAAATTGAAAATAGAAATGGCTCCTCAGAAGGGAGAGGCGGGAACTCATCATAAAACCTCAGCACGTGCTCCAAAAGGGTATTTCCCTCCATATCAGGCCTAGTAATCATATCCCGTTGGACGGCGACATCGAGCGTTGCAATTATGTCAAATATTTTTTCCACGAGACCATCTTTCTCTTCCTTACTTTCCGCATTCGCCAGATTACTCAAAATATGCATGAAAATAGACTGGCCACGATCGTCGACCTTTACAAATACTTCGGGCCTCGCCCGCGAAAATTCCTCAACCAAAGCAAACATCCGTCCTAAACCGAAATATTGGCTATGCTTCATCATCTGCATGAGCAAAAACATGGCATACTCGTCAAAATTTTCACGTATGGTTCTTTCAAGCTCTAAAAAGGAAGCTTCAATCATGCGATGCCCCCGATACCAAACTGAACTATCCCTTATCAGCCATGCCATATATGAGAAAACGCTCCTATTCCTATGATCAAGCTCCAAAAGAGCTTCCAATCGATGGCTTGGTCTAAATGTCATAAGCATATTCAAAATCTGACCAAAAATTTTGCCGAAATAGCTTTCTTTCCTCTTTTTTGAAATATTTCCAAGATAATTTCCCGCTTCCCTCTCCGCTTTTCCCATGGAAAGACATTCGAACACCATATATGTGAGCAGAGACATATCATGCACATCTCTGCTATCTATCTCATCATCTTCATCGAGGGGGCTATAAGATGCCGTGCGTATTCCTAAAAACATATCCGATCGATCTCCAGGTCCAAAATCACTGGTTAGACGCAGAAGCCATTCCAAACACTCTGTGCCAAAGGTCGGACATCCTATTAAGTTTCTGATAAACTCCTCATTTTTGAAAAGTGTCAATCGGTGTTCCCGTGAGAATTCCCCAATTAAAGTAAAAAACGTTTTCCATGCACCGGGACATGGATTTCCACCAATCAGAATATCAACGACTTGTGTAAAGTTTGAAACATGATCCCTGTCCTCCGCCATAAACCAACTCTCCCTGGCTTCTAGGGGGTGCTTCCTAAGATCTTCAAAAAACTCAGGGAGATCTTTTTCCACCATACAGCCTAGGGAGCGTGAATAGCGCCACATTGTTATGGGCGGGAGTGGTTCAACCGTAACCGCAACCGCTGACCTGGACGACAAAGGCCGTGAAGAACTCTCAGTCAGGGATGATCTACCCCCAGATGAAATCGAAGCTGCTTGGGGTGGCTGTGTAATACTTCTACTTTGATCGGCTGCCGCTTGACCATCTGGCGCCGTACCAACCGTTACCGCCGGTTGTGCCGCTATTTGACCACTTTCCGTTCGTTTTATACTACCCGTATTCATATTCCTTACTCCAAGTTTTAGTTCTCTACGGGGGACATCTGCTTTATGTGGACCCCGTTGTTTGCACGTAGGGGTATTGCGTAATATTGCAATAAAAAAGTAATTTTTTGAAAAATTTTATGTAAAATTTGGAAAATTTCACTCCGCAAAGGAACGACAATTAGCCAAAGTCAGGAATTTAAAAGCACTAAATCATTTAAATATTTAATAAAAATTCGAAAAATTAGCTTCAAAAATTTGTTTCCGATTTATGCCCCCATTTCCGGGACTTACGTTTCAGTATTCGAAAAGCAGTTTTGCATAGCCCCCTAAAATTTGACAGCAAACTTCAAATATTTCCGTCCCTATAGGGTAGCTTTTCGTCGCGTGTAGTGAGCATCGCGCCTGTAGCGCCTTGTCAGATCATTTGGCAAATTAAGGACTTCAAGGGTTAGGGTATATTTCGATGGCACGCTCTGCAGTAGACATTCCTGCGCTTGTCTGTTCGGATACTCTTGCTTACATGGTTCCACCTCAATCCCTCGCACTATAAGCGGTATTTCGCCATTCCTCAAGCTATTTAAAAATTTGCGAAAAGTACCCGTAAAAGACTCAAATGTAAATCTGTACACGTCGGATTGAATATCTTCGGATTGGATTCTTTTTTCCGATGACACGAAGACATCGCTGGACCGGGGATCCGTCGATGCATCATTGATACCGCGTTCAATGCCATCTACGCGCAAATAAACTGTCCGTGATTCGAACAAACATTTTAAAATCATTTTGGTGTGTTCCTTTTTGCAATGAATGCGCAAGATTTCGCTACTAAGGGGTTGTTCCTTTTTATTGAAGTAGTCGCTGAAGCCAAAGGTGTAATCCTGCTCGTATGATATTCCCAGAGAATCACACAATTCGCGGCTTTGGGTAACAAAGTCGGAAATCTCAAAAAAGAGGGCTATATTTGTGGATGGCTGCACAATCATTTCATTATCGCGCTCGCGTTTAGCCACGTTTAGCCAAGTGTCCGCCACAAAGTTCCTGTATTTTTGTATGTCACCGTTGGCCACTTGCTCAATTTGCATGTATTCGTTCGGGAGCGTTTTTGTTTTATCCGCCAAAACGGCTTCCACACTTTTAACTCCTTCCGAAAGATTGACTTCCACGTGCCAATATTGGGCACACCGCTTTACCAAAATTACCTCGCATATTGCAAGCAAAGCCAGGGTTATGAAGAACAATTTATGCCGTCTAAAAAATAGTTTTTTCATTGTAAAATTTGAGAATCTTGGTTCAACTTAATATCAAACGAAAATGTCAGCACACTGTTCTCCACGGGAGATATGACCGTGTTCACCGTTTCCGCCACACTATTGGACTGCCTAAGCGAAGTTAAAAACCGTTCTATGTCGCCGGCGACTTCATCGGATTTTTCCCGGTCGTCTATGAATATTTTCGCCACAACATGCACCGTATCTCTACCGTCATTGTCAATGAAATCATTCCACTTTAGGGAATCTATCCAGGAGGTTTTCAGAATCTTGATCGATTGTTGCAGGTCGCTGAATAGGCTAATCCAAGCGTCTTGGGAGTAGAGAGCCCCTTTGATTTTTACTATGGAATCGCGCAACCTGCGTTCGGACGTGATGGTTTCGTGATATTTTTGCGTATCCAGGGCGGATTCCCGCAACTTGGCTTCCAACGCAAGCTTCTTAAACTCAAGGAGATTTACCTTCTGCGAAAGCAATTTTAGCCCCAAAATGGAGGCGAAAACAACGGTTACCATTGCAGCCATGTAGCTCGGGTGCCTGCGCTGGAACGATATCTGATTTTTGAAATCTTCCGAGAATAAATTTATCAGCTTAGTTTTGTTTTCCAATACGCACGAACTCGCACCGACGTAGGCAAATATGTTGTGCGATAGTATATCCCGCTTGGCGCCATCGAGCGACTCGCCGAGGGCTCCCTCCATCACCTTGTTTGCAGTTTCTATCTTAGTATTTGCATTGAGCTCAGCGATAACCTCCGAAAAGGTCACTATGTCCATGCACTTGCCGCTTAGTATTATCCTTTTGATCGGAGACTGGTTAAATTTTCTACAGAAAAACAGTTCCGAACGCTTGAGCTCTTGCTGCATTTTGTTCGCAAATTGCCTTATGTAATACGTTATGAAAGTTAATCCCGCGGGGCTTTGACTCAATTTTTGTACATATTCCAGCTTTATTTTGCGCGCATCGGGAGCGGGTATTTGCTGGGAATTCGAAATTTGCCCATCAACCCAATCGAAGGCAAGTGGAACCATCCGCACATGCTGCACATTTTTTCCATTTACTGAAATCAGCGAAGATTCGCTACCGATGTGCAACAACATGGTGCTTTGGAAGTCTTTTACATGTTCCTGCAGGGCTATTGCGTCCAAAACTATTTCCGGACACAGGTAGGAAAAATTTATCTTCCGCCTTAGCAAGATATCCAATAGCCGTTCGGCAAAAATTCTCTGCATTGCCACGACGAATGCGCCATTGTCTTCCACTTCGCAGTGATATGTGTCCCAGATCCATTCCTCCTCACTGCCCGGAAAATTTCGCTGAAATTCAAACTTCAGAGCCTGCCTATGATTATCCTTTTCGACCTCTGGAAGCTCGAGATACTTGACAAATATTTTGTTGTTCGGCGGAATAACGAGTACCGTATTCAACTTAAAATCGGACGGTATCTCCTCGATCGTTTTCGAAAGCGCGGCCAACCATGCCTCATCGCCGCTACCATCGTGATGTATTGGGTAGGACAGTGCATCGGTGAACTTCCCGCTATCATCGAACATAGCAAGCGCCACATAATTTGTCCCGCACCGCATTATGACACTATCTCTCATCTGAAACTTGGCATTTTATTAAAAATTTTGATTTAATCAAGATTACTTTGCCACAATTCTCAAGGAAAAATGCAAAAATTTTCTCGCGCATTTTAAGACTATTTTTAAAACTTTTCCCATGAAAGTTGAACGTAGCGCGATTAACCCACGTAGGGGTCAGGATTATCCCGAATGGTACCAACAGGTGATAAGGGCGGCGGATCTGGCTGAAATTAGTTCCGTCCGCGGTTGCATGGTGATTAAGCCGTGGGGATATGCGCTTTGGGAGAACATGCAAAAAACCCTCGATAGGATGATTAAGAAATCCGGGCATAGGAACGCCTATTTCCCGCTATTCATTCCCCTAAGGTTTTTCGAAAAGGAGGCCGAGCATGTGGAGAGTTTTGCCAAGGAATGTGCCGTTGTGACACATTCTCGTCTGCAAGCCGATGGGAAGGGGCATCTCATCCCCGCTTCTCCGCTGGAAGAGCCGCTGATCGTTCGCCCGACCTCGGAAACTATCATAGGTGAATCGTTTGCGAATTGGGTAAAGTCGTACCGTGATTTGCCCCTAAAAATCAATCAATGGGCGAATGTTGTACGCTGGGAGATGCGCACACGCCTATTTTTGCGCACAAGCGAGTTCCTCTGGCAGGAGGGACACACCGTGCATTCCTCTCCCGAAGAGGCGATCCAAGAAACTCTCGCCATGCTCGAGATGTACCGTGTATTTGCGGAGGATCATATGGCAATGCCGGTTATTTGCGGCAAAAAATCCGATAGCGAGCGGTTTCCCGGTGCCGTTGACACCTACTGCATAGAGGCGATGATGCAGGATAGAAAGGCACTGCAGGCTGGAACATCGCATTTCCTGGGGCAGAATTTTGCCAGGGCTTCGCATATAAAATTCGTCAACGGGGAAGGGGTAGAGGAATATGGATGGACGACATCTTGGGGAGTGTCCACGCGCCTTATAGGTGGCCTGATAATGGCGCACTCCGACGATGATGGGTTAGTTTTGCCGCCGAAATTGGCGCCGGTCCACGCCGTTATTTTGCCGATTTTCAACGAATCCAATAAATCCACGGTTCTGGAATATTGCGGCAAGTTGAAGCTGGAGTTGGAGGGAAACATCTATAATTTTTCGGAGGTGGCCGTTGAGATCGATGACCGTGACCTGCGCGGCGGGGAAAAGTTTTGGAGCTACGTGAAAAAGGGCGTCCCCGTTATAGTAGAGATCGGAGTGCGCGATATCGAGGCGAATTGCGTGTGTTTCTCACGCCGCGATGGACTCAAAGATGGCAAGCAATCGTGCAGCCGGGACACTTTCGTTGCCACGTTTTGTTCACTGCTCGATGACATTCAATCGAAGCTATTCAACCGTGCGATGAAATATCGCGATGAAAACGTAGTGAACATCGATTCCGAACCCGAATTTTTTGAATATTTTAAAGATTCTGGCGGGTTTGCATCCGCACATTGGAACGGCGACCGTGCCATCGAGGAACGCGTTAAAAAAGAACTTGGCGTGACCATTCGCTGCCTGCCACTGGGCGGCGGTGAAGGTGGAGTTTGTCCGTTTAGCGGAAAGGAGAGCAAGCAGCGCGCCATTTGGGCAAAAAGTTATTGATTTATGAACATTGGTTTAATTTTTCCTGGGCAAGGTTCCCAATACGTCGGCATGGGGAAGTCGCTCTACGACGAGAATCATGCCGCTTCACTGATATTTGAACTGGCAAGAAAGATTCTCGGTGAATCTTTTTTAAACACACTATTTTGCGGCCCCGAAGAGGATTTGACGGCCACAAATTGCTGCCAATCGGCCCTTTTTGTGCACAGCTACGCGGCGGTGGAAGCCATGCGCAGTTTGTATCCGGAAAAGCGAGCGGAAGTGGCCTTTGGTCTCAGTCTCGGGGAGCTCAGCGCGCTGTGCATCGCCGAAGTTTTCGACTTTGAAACCGGCTTAAAAATCGCTCACGCGCGCGGAAGTCTAATGCAAAAAGCTTGTGAAAATACGCGTGGCACAATGGTAAGCCTGATTGGCGGAATGTTCGACGATATCCTAGAAATTTGCGATAAAACCGGCGTTGAGATAGCTAATATGAACTGTCCTGGACAAATCGTAATCTCCGGTGAATACGATAGCATGCAATCGGCCATCGAAATTGCGAAGAAGATGTCTTTTAAGCGAATTTTTCCCCTGAAAGTTGCGGGGGCGTATCACAGCAGGCTGATGGCGGAGGCTAGTGCAAGTTTTGAAAAATTTTTGCGTGACATTGAATTCAACGATCCAAAAATGAAAGTCATATCGAATGTCACCGCCGATTTTGTAAAGACGGGCGAGGACGCTAAGCGTTTGCTGGTGAAGCAGATAGTATCACCGGTGCTGTTTGATAAGTGCTGCGAGCGGGCAATCCGCAGCGGTGTTAGGAATTTTTTTGAATGCGGCGCGGGGAAGGTCCTCAGCGGCCTGATGAAGCGAATCAATTCCGATGCAAACGTGGTTTCACTCGATAACATTGCGGATTTCAACCTATGAAAATACTAGTATGTGGGTCCCGCGGCCGCATGGGACAGCTGATCAAATCTTTGGCAAATCAGTATGGTTGCGAGGTTATTGGTGAGATAAGCCGTGGGTCAAATTTTGAAGCCGAATTGGGGAAAAATCCTGATGTTTGCCTGGATTTCAGCTCCCCAGACGGATTGCTCGAATTGTGCGGCGTTACTGCAAAACGGGACGTGAAAATTGTCTCCGGAACCACCGGTTTGAGCGATGATCAGAGGCGTGCGCTTGCGTTGAGCGCGAAAAATTTCCCGATCTTGCATGCAACAAACTTTTCAATCGGTGTTTTTGTTTTAAATAAACTTGTGAAGATTGCGACCGAATCACTGCCTCCAAGCTTCGATATCGAAATAATCGAAAGGCACCATTCCCAAAAGAAAGATGCTCCCAGCGGCACGGCCATGACTTTGCTACGAAATATTCAGAGCGAGCGACAGTGTAAGGAAATTTTTGGCAGGCATGGCGACTGCAAGCGAAGCGCCGGTGAGGTGTGCTTACATTCAATTCGCGGCGGAGATATTGTCGGAGAACACGAAATTTTATTTGCCGGGCAAGGGGAGAGGGTGGAACTTGTTCACCGAGCCACAAATCGCGAGATTTTCGCACGCGGAGCGTTGTATGTTGCCCAGAAATTTGCCAAAATTAACAAACCTGGCCTTTACACTTTGGGCGATGTTTTGTAAAAAAATTTGCCAGTTTTCTTTGATTGCTGTCTGCGTATTCCCCATTGGCTGCAATTCGGCAGACCGCGGCAAGCATACCTGCGCAATTTTACTTGAATCCTGTGACGTAAGTTACTCGCATGTGGTAGCTTTGCCGGTAAGTGGTTTGAACGTGCCAGTTGCGCCCGTTCCACTTTTCACGG
>JAITOW010000055.1 GCA_031289835.1 Puniceicoccales bacterium
TCAAAGGGCTAGCGCAAATACCAAAGCAATTACCGCAAAAGAAAGACAAATCCACGAACTGGAACAAGATGTTGACGCAAAAGAAAGACAAATCGGCGAACTGCAACGAATGGTTGTCGTAAGGGATCGACAAATTGCTGAACAAGAAGCGGAAATTGCACAACAAGGAAAACAAATTTCCGATCTGCAACGAAAGGTTAACGCAGGTAGTAAGGAAATTGCTAAAGGCAAAACGGAAATTGCCGATCTGAAAAAACAAGCCGCCACAAAGGAGCAACAACTTGCCGAACAAAAGACGATAAATGAAAATCTCAAGGGAGAAAATAAGGCCCTTGTTGGGGGGTATGAATCGAATATAGACAGTGTACTGGAAAAATTCATAGACGAATCCTTGTCTGGGGCTTGCAATAAGTTTGAAGCACTTCGTTCAGCAAAAGGACTAAGTCAATTCACTGTGGATAAATTAAATACCGAAGTTTTACGTATCAGAGACTCCATCAAAAATTTTAATAAAGGAAATTTGGCTCGCCGCCGTGGCAATTCAATGCAAGCAGCCCAATTCAAAGAGGAAATTGAAGGTGATATTAGGAGGATTAGAAACCATATTCAACAAATTGAGTCTATACTTAAAGATGCCAATGTTGAAACCACTGGGGGAAATAGTGAAATTAAGGAATGTCTTGAAACGATTTTGCCCGCTCTAAGGGAAGGTTGCTTATCAGTTATCCGCGATCTTGATAGCTTTTTGAAGCATACTCAACCACCAGCGACAGCCAAACCAGCGGTAGGGCAGCCAACCCGTCAATAACCAAGGCAAGAACGAAGAGTCATGGCGTAAATTTAAAAAAAATAAAATTTTCGCTTGACAAAAATTTCATTTTTCACCCCTAAAGGTCATTCAATAATAACAAAGGGGAGAAAAGTGAGTTATCTGAATGTTAATGGCGCTAATACTAGTGCCTTGAATGTAATTGCAAATGAAGCAGTTGAATGGTTTAATTCTTTTGTTTCTTGGACTGACAAAGCCAATGCGTATGTTTTGAATGCGTTTGACTACATGAGTAAAGGTGCAAAAAATATAACCAAATATGCCAGTGAATACATACCGACGGAAATATTTTTGCACGCTATTCCTGGGATTAGTTTTATGAAAGGCATGTGGCAAAGTTTTTTAAATACTGACAGCGGATCTGTCATTTCATCTTTTTGCTCTAAACATCCAGCATTTGCCGCTGGAACAACACTCTTCGTGCTAGGGGGAGCATCCCCTCGGGGAAGACTGCTTTTTAAACATTCTTTACAAGCGAGTGCGGATATTTGCCTACTGGTTCCCTCAATGGCCTGGACTGTGGCTAAGATATCTCTCTTCGCAATGCGACACACAGCCATAATTAGTGTTATTTCAACAGTTTTGGTCTATGCGTTTACAAAGATCAAACTTAATCCGGAATTGTTAGACTAACCGAAAAAAGAAGAAACAAAAAATCATTGCAAAAGTTGACATTCTTCTCCTGCGAAGAATTTCGGTCGACTTTTACGATGATTTTTGCGAGTCTGCCGTAAATTTATTTTAACGATCTAGATACGCTTATCCGTATTTTCTAAGCTTGTGCATGTCGTCGGACTTGTACTTTTTGAATCTGAATTCATTACCACGTCTGTTTCGGATTAAATATTCGTTTCAGTCGTGTCATCATTGAGTTTGAATCCGATTGCACGTTTGAATCTGAGTTCTCTGCTACATCTGTTCTGGATATGGTATTCGTGTCCTCAACCGTTTCACTATCCTCCGCTGGATTTGAATCCGATTGCACGTTAGAATCTGAGTTCACTGTTACATCTGTTTTGGATGTGGTATTCGTATCCTCAGCCGTGTCACTATCCTCCGTTGGATTTGCATTCGATGCGTTCACCGGTATGTTCAGTACCACGCTTCCATTTGCCGTTAGACTTGCACTCGATTGCGCGTTTGACACTACTGCGTCTGTTTTTGATGTGGTATTCGTGTCCTCAGCCGTGTCACTATCCTCCGTTGGATTTACATTCGATGCGTTCACCGGTATGTTCAGTACCACGCTCCCATTTGCCGTTAGATTTGCACTCGATTGCGCGTCTGACACTACCACGTCTGTTTTGGATGTGGTGTTCGTATATATTACGCTTTCCGGCGTGCCTTTTTTCGCCGTTGCACCTGTGTCCGCCGCATTCTTATACTTTGCAAAAACTTTGCGGACAGTCTCAATTCCCATGAAAGAGGAAAGTCCAGTTAAGGCTATTTTACGAGTATACCTTGCTATTTCCATTACCGTGTCGATGGTCTCTTGGAGGAACTCTTTCAGTAATTTTTTCGTTTCGCTAAGCAATTCCTCTGCCACTGTCAACTTGGCATCGCTGGTTCCGATTTTGCCAAGCAAGCCTTCCACCGCCAAAATTGCAGTTGTCATCGGACAAATAAACCCATTAGAGTCATCCGATGACAAAGCTTCGATGGATTCATCGAGTGCGGTTTGAGCGTCAAGTACCAATGGGCCCAAGCCTCTTTCTTTGAGATTATCGAGTTGTATAATTAGGTTTTGTACCCCAGTTTTAAAGGATTCATGGGAGTAAGCTGCCTTACTTACTCTTGTGGTTAGTTTTTGTGACCTCCTTGATTCCAAGAGTTTTCCCCCGATGCGTTCCTTTAGTTTCGATAGTGTACCCTGTGGTTTGGCAACTATTTGGTATAAAAATCCATTTAAGCCGGTAACATGCCCAGCGGCAGTATCAGGGTTGTTTACCACTTCACGCCTTATGTTATCCACATATCCTTTGATACTGCTTGCCGCTGCAAGTGTATTAACGTCTACTGTTATATTGATGCTCATATAATCTCCTGTAAATTGTTTATGAAGGTTGAAGCGTAATTTGGCCTTAGAGAATTGTCAAATTTTTTTTAAAAAATTTGTATAAATTGCGATTTTTCTTGATTGGGGCACTCTCAAAAGATATGCCTGATCCAAAGTTTATCTCATGTATAGAATAATATTATTTGCGGAACAAGTTGCTACCCAGCCAGGGTTTGGCCTTCAAACTTTGCTGATTTATGCTTTACTGTTCGTTGGCATGTGGTTCTTGATGATAGCCCCTCAGCGTAAAAAACAAAAGAACCACGTGAAGATGATACAGGAACTGAAAGCGGGAGATACGGTTGTGACATCATCGGGAATATTTGGAACGATTGCGAATGTTAAGGATGATCGCTTTGTTTTGAAAGTTGCCGAAAACACGAAAATCGAAATTTTCAAGTCTTATATCCAATCGAAAGCTGACAAAAAATAATATTGCCATGGAGCAAGAAAGGTCATCTATAGAATTCAAGTGGCTGATTTCCATTTTGGTTATTTTCTTTGCACTGTACGGCTTATTTCCGATAAAGGATCGGCCTTTTGATACTTTCGTTGAGCGGCACGCAAAGGGTGACGCTGTGCAGTTTAGGAAAATTTTGGACAGGGCCAAAGAGCGTGTTACTTCCGGAAAAGCTAAAACATTTTTCCTTGCGCTTAGGGAGTTGTCCTACGACGAGGGTATTGATTTAGCGCACTTTTTCCCCGACATCAACCTGGCTGACATAAGAAATCTCAAAAAAAAGAACGATATGTTGCTTAACGTCTTACTGACGCGTTCCCAAGGCCGAATCAAGCAGGGGCTCGACCTAAAGGGTGGGATTTCTTGTATTTTGCAGGTTGCCCAGGCGGCCAAAGATGATTCCGCCATGATCGATAAAGCCATCGACATTATTCGCCAGCGCATCGATTCACTTGGCATCGCGGAACCTGTCATACGCAGATCCGGCAATAGCTGCATCGAGATCCAATTGCCGGGAGTGTCGACCAGGGATAACCCGGACATAATAAATTATATAAAAAAGCCCGCAAAGTTGGAATTTCGGTTGATTAGTGAGCGGGTGCCTCAGTCGAGCTTCTCAGTCGTTCCGATTGGGTACGAATTGCTGACCATTGAACACGAGAATACTAACACGGGCGAAATTGTTGAGACACCGTACTTCGTCAAAAAATTACCCGAAATGACCGGTAAAGCAGTGAGGTCCGCCTACGTTCACATTGACCAATTTGGCAACTTTGAAGTTAGCTTGGCAATGACAGGCATTGGTACGAAATTGTTGGAAAGGGTAACGGCAGACAATATCGGCCGCCAACTTGGGATCGTTTTAGATGGAAAACTTTGCTCGGCCCCGGTCATAAAAACAGCGATTGAAAATGGGCAAGCCAGCATATCAGGGCATTTTTCCAAGCGCGAAGCCACTGAGCTGGCGAAGATTCTCAACAACCCTCTCGAGTTTGAACTTAGCTTTGTTGAGCTCAGTGAAATTGGCCCGTCACTTGCGGACGATGCTCGCACGAGTTCGCTGCTAGCTTCCATGGTAAGTGCAGTGGTGGTAGCTCTCTTCATGTTGTTTTACTATCGTAGTGCCGGGGGCGTGGCGATTTTGCTGGTGACCATGAATGTGTTGATTGTGCTCGGTGCCATGTCCCATTTGGGTGCGACCTTGACTTTGCCGGGTATCGCCGCATTGGTATTGACAATAGGTATGGCCGTCGATTCAAATATCTTGATATTTGAGCGTATTCGCGAGGAATTAAAGTCTGGTAAAGGCCTCAAAGCCGCATTGGATGCCGGTCACAATAAGGTCTTTGAAACGGTACTTGATGCCAATGTTACAACGTTGATTGTGGCCGCAATTTTGGTTTGGTCTGGAACTGGTCCCATACGAGGTTTTGGGATAATTTTGGCAGTTGGAATTCTCGCCACAATGTTTTGCGCTCTCGTACTTGGCAGAGTAATTTTAGATTTTTTGGTCAAAAAGAACATCGTCAAATCGCTCATACCAAAGCTACACCTCAGGGAATTCAATGCCGATTTCTTGAAATACGCCAAAAAATTTGCCTGCGTTTCACTGGCTGTCATCGTTGCCGGAATTTTGGCGATCGCGTATCGTGGCAATGGCATATGCGGCATAGATTTTGCCGGAGGGGATGAGATGACTTTGAAGTTTGAAGAAAAACTTCCCATGGGTGACATCGACGCCATCGCTGCAACCCATAATATGGGCAAAGTTTTGGCCGTGTACCAATATTCGCTTACCGATTCCGACGATGTGTTACGGCTGCAGACAAGGCAAGGGAGCGGTCGTCCGATGTTTGAGGCGATGCAGACCGCACACCCGGGGTGCAAATTTTCGCTCGTCAAAGAGTCGGCCATCGGAGCATCGTTCGGGCGAAGCGTGAAATTAAGCGCCCTCATGTCCGTCGCACTGTCACTGCTTTGCATGATGATTTACATCGCCTGTCGCTTTGAATTTGCCTATGGAGTTGGTGCCATCGTCTCACTTTTGCACGACGTCGTGGTAACAATCGGGATTTATGTCCTGTGTGGCAGGCAATTCAGTGCGCCCATGGTGGCATCCATATTGATGATCATCGGATATTCGATAAATGACAAAGTCATCGTATTCGATCGCGTCCGTGAGGAGCGAAAATTACACGCTGATTTTTCGCTGACGAAAGTGGTAAACTTATCCATTAATCGCGTGCTGTCACGTACAATTTTGACAAGCCTAACAACGTTGTTGGCTTCGCTGGTGCTGTGCATTTTTGGTATCGGAGTTATCGTGGACCTGGCCCTTGTTTTCACAATTGGTGTCGTCGCTGGTACGTTTTCATCGATTTTCATAGCTAGTCCAATTTTCATTTCCTGGACCGCCTTTGAAAAAAGACACACCCGTGAAAACGGTACCCTATGACGAAGATTTGGCGGCAAGTGGAATATGATCAGGCAAAGGCTGAGGCTTTGCGCCACAGTTTAAATATTCACCATTTGATGTGTCCAATTTTGGTTCAACGGGGCATAGCGACAGGTGATGATGCCGAGCGATTTTTATGGCCAAAGTTGGCATATCTAAGGAATCCATTCGAGGTGGAAGGTGTTGGACAGGCAGCTAAGAGGATTGTGCAGGCGATCTACAGGCACGAAAGTGTGGCGGTCGTCGGCGACTATGATGTTGACGGCATAACGAGCATCGCCCTTATCATGGACATTTTGGGAAAGTTTGACATTCATCCCAATTTTTATGTGCCTCGCCGATTTTCAGAGGGGTATGGGCTTTCACCGGAGATTACGGAGCGTTTGCTCGTCGATGGTATACCGAATTTGGTATTGGCACTCGACTGCGGAACAAATGCTGTGAAAGAAGTAGAACTTTTAAAATCCAAGGGTTGCGACGTAATAGTTGTGGATCATCACAAAGCCAGCGATGAGGAATGTTCCGATTGCTGTATAATTAACCCGCACATTTACGAACAAATTCCCGATAAGCTTCAGCGAACTTTTTGTACGGTGGGCCTGGTTTTTAAGCTTTGCCACGCCTTGCTTAAAATTCTCCGGCGGAGGAATGACAAGCGGGCGGCTTTTTTTAAGATGCGCGACGCGCTCGACTTGGTTGCCCTGGGAACAATTTCCGACCTCGTTCCCCTCGTGGGAGAAAACAGAATTTTTTGCAAATACGGTCTACGAAATCTATCGCGCAGAGGAAGGCGTGCCGGAGTTGACGCCCTGTGTAGAGTGTCGGCCATCGAGGAAGGCGTGCCAGTTTATCCGGCCGATGTCGCCTTTAAACTGGGGCCACGCCTGAATGCATGCGGACGCCTATCGGATGCTGTTTTACCAGTCAAGATGCTTTTGACCGATGACTACGAGGAAGCATTGACCTATGCCTACGAGCTCGACGAAACCAATCGCGAGCGGCAGTCGATCGAAAAGGATGTTACGGAAGAGGCAGTGCAAATCGTCAAGGAACGCTACATTCATGACCCCGCAATCGTACTTTTTAACAAAAATTGGCATTCGGGTGTTGTTGGAATAATTAGTGGTAAGCTCGCCCGAGACTATCAGCGGCCGTGCATTGTGCTCAGTTACGAGCGCGGCTTAGCCAAGGGATCCGGCAGGGGCGTTGATCACCTCAACTTAATAGATGTTTTGAATGGCTGCTCTGATTTGCTTGAATCCTGGGGTGGACATCCATCGGCGGTTGGAGTTACCATAAAATTAGAAAATTTAGAAGCTTTTAGGACACGTTTTTGCGAAGTTGTGGCGTCAAAAACGCAGCAGGTGAACTTTGACGAAATCGTTGAAATCGCCGGGGAACTGGATATCGATGACGTCGATGATTATTTTATGCACGGTCTCGAGCTGCTACATCCGTTTGGCCAGGGAAACCCCGAACCTATTTTTTTGCTAAAATCTGTAACCATCAGCGATAGACCGGAATTGTTTGGCACCACTAAAGCGCATGTAAAATTTTGGATTAACCGTCGGTATGCGAAGCGAATGCTCGTAATCGGTTGGGAAATGGCGAATAATACTCCCTCCGTCGGAGTTAGCCTGGATCTTGCCGTCAAGATCAGTCTAGATTTTTGGAATGGCAACAAGTTCAAGCTTATTACCCTGGTGGATTGGCACACTTCCGGGTAGTATGGATGCAATGGCACGCTATTATGGGGAAATTCCCACCGACCAAGTCGAAAAACTTTGCCGTTACCATTTGCTAATTTCCGAGTGGAACACTAAAGTTAACCTTATTTCCCGCAAAGACATTGAAAATTTTTGGTCCAAGCACATCATTCCCTGCCTAAGCATAAATAAGGTCGTGCGATTTAAGCCGGAAGCGTCCGTCGTGGACGTTGGAACCGGAGGGGGATTGCCGGGGATTCCCTTGGCAATAGCGAATGGCGGAACAAATTTCACCCTGGTGGACTCGATTGGCAAAAAAGCTCTCGCCGTTGATGATATGGCGAAAAAACTCGCACTGAAGCGCGTCAAAGTTAGAAATTCCAGGGTGGAAGAAGTGGCGGAGAAGTTCGATTACATCGTCGCCCGTGCGGTTGCGAATTTGACTGATTTTTTAAAAAATGTTAGCGGCCTTTGCAAAAAAGATACGCAAATTTTTTATATCAGGGGTAGCGATTTCGGCGGTGAGTTGCAGGGAATCAGTAATTTTTACGTCCATAATATCGGGAAATTGCTCGACGACGATGATTTTGCCGATAAAGTGATCGTTGAAATTCGCAATGAAAAATAAAAATCCAATTTGGCACAGCGGCGACAAAAGCCTGTATGTTTTTCAGTTTGGCAGGTTATACACCCATACGGGCGTTTTTGTAAACGGTGAAACAAAGTCCGCTTTTCTGGTGGACGCTCCTTTCGGGTCGCACGAATTTCTGAAGAATTCGCTGTTGCGTAACATTACCGTCGAAGCCATCCTCATAACGCATGGCCACTGGGACCACATCGGGGATGATCACCTATTCAAAAAGGATGGGGCAAAGGTGTATGCGCACAGGGATGATCGAATGGTGATTGAACATCCCGACGTTATTACCCCGTTTGCCGGCTCAAACATGGGGTTAACGCCTTGTGTGGTTGATTGCGTCATCGGCGATGATTTTTGCTTCAACTTGGCAGGAGTGGAGCTTTATTCCCGCCATGTCCCTGGCCATTCCCCGGGGGATGTGATTTTTTACATAAAATGCGCAGGGATTGCCTTTGTGGGTGACACATTATTTAGGGACGGCATCGGTAGATGCGACCTTTTCGGTGGCAGCGAAGAAATGCTCATCTCCGGCATAAAAGAGAAAATTTTATCCCTGCCAGGGGATACAATTATCATACCAGGCCACAGCGGGTTCACGACGGTTGAGTATGAGCGCGAAAATAACAGGCATCTGAGGTAGGGTCGGCAGATTTCAATTCTAGCAATGCCGATAAAGTTTACGGTTGTCACCGATTCGCTTTCAGTGCATCATGGCGGACGATGAAAATATTGCTAGCTAGTGCGGAAGCCGTACCCTTTGCGAAGGTGGGTGGGCTTGCGGATGTTGTTCCCCTGATCGCAAGGTCTGTGACTGGGCTTGGCCACGAAGTTCACGTTGTTTTGCCGCTATACGCTTCGATTGATCGCACAAATTTGACCCACTGCGACCAGCCAATGATCGTAAATATGGGCTATGGCATCGAGTTTTGCCGCCTTTGGAAAACTACAAATCTCGGGGTCGAATTTTTATTTATCGAGTTCGATAGATACTTTGGTCGTGCTGGAATTTATGGGGAAAATGGGGAGGGCTATCGCGATAATTGGGAACGCTTTAGCTTCTTTAGCAGAGCCGCCATCGACCTGTGTGATTTTACGAATTGGATCCCGGACGTCATCCATTCCCATGATTGGCATACCGGACTAATCCCCGTTATGCTTCGCGAGCAGCGTGTGTATCGGTTGAGTAAATCCGCTTCCGTGTTCACAATTCATAATATGGCCCACCATGGATACTCCCCCCGAGGGTTGCTTAATTTTGTTGGTTTGCCTGAAAAATTGTTTCATCCGTTTGCATTGGAAGCCTTCGGAGCGATCAATATCATGAAGGGGGCCATTTTATACGCGGACAAAATCACGGCGGTGAGCCAAACCTACGCCGATGAAATAAAAACAACGGAGCACGGATGTGGACTAAACGATCCTTTGATGTACCGTGCCGCTGATTTGATCGGAATTTGCAATGCCGTTGATAGCGACATTTGGTCACCGAAAAATGATCCCCTAATCCCTGCGAAATTTTCGCACAACAACCTGGCAGGCAAGGGAAAGTGTAAGTTAGCTCTCCAGGAAAAAGTTGGTCTAAATGTGGATGAAAATATTTTGCTGATCGGAGTTATTTCGCGGCTGGTCGAGCAAAAAGGACTGGACATGGTCTGCGATATTTTACCGGAACTATTGGATAACCTGCACATTCAATTTGTTCTTCTCGGGGCCGGCGATTCGGTTTTAGAGGACAGGTTTAGATTTTACACGAACAACTATGGGGGCCGAGTTGCCGTGAAAATTGGCTACGACAATTCCCTGTCCCACATGATTGAAGCCAGCGCTGATTGCTTTCTGATGCCGAGTAGGTACGAACCCTGCGGCATGAATCAGATGTATTCGATGCTGTACGGAACTTTGCCCATCGTACATGCGACGGGTGGGCTACGTGACACCGTAGAAAATTATGACGAACAATCGCATATCGGTTCAGGTTTCGTGTTTCACCAGTTAGATCACAGGTCGCTTTACAACACGGTTTGCTGGGCCTGTGCCACCTACTATGACCGTAAACAGGACTTCGTAGCCATGCAAAAATACGCAATGCAAAAGGATTTTTCCATGAACAAAATGGCAAACGCCTATCTGAAAGTTTACGAGTACAGCCTAAAGGCCCATGAAAGATCTAGGTGAAGGACAATTATCCATATTTTTATTAACCCTGTGCCAGCTTTGCCTAAATCCGATTTCCCTTTTGGGGACTGAGATCGTGCAAGATACCATCCTTCCTATTACCTTCCAGTGTAAGTGCCTTGATTTGGCTACGTTACTTGTGCTTGTGATCTTGTCATTGCTGGCATGGTCTGTCGATCGGATCGTTGACTTCGGCACTTGTTACCCGGAGACGGTGTTTTCGGGTAGGTCCTGTAGAATGACGCTTGGGGTGCCGCCGCAGAGGTTTCCAATTCGCTGCTTCCAGCGGAAGGGGTACCCGTAAAATCTTCACGGGATGAAGGCATTGAAGGCTCCCCATCTTCCGAGCTCGAGGCGGAAGAAGGAGAAACTGTTGAAAGTCTTCTCAATGATTGAAACGAATCATCGTGTTGGGCGCTTGCCTCGGCCCTTGATAATCTACCAAGGAAACGGGCGTCCTGTCCATCAACAAGCGTTCTAAATTCTTCCGGTGTGCATACCTTCCGAGTCAAAAGTTTTCGCAAAAAGTGTATCATTAAACCGGCTAAAGCGCATCCTACCGCACATTCTCCCGCAATGAACGGGTGCGCCACAGCCGCTGAAAAAATTGAAGTGGCACAGGCGGCGATTTTGGATCCAATCCAACTTCCAGTACTCTTTAAGAAAGGAAACACCTTGGAACCAATCTCTGTTTTGTGAGCGTAGTTTCCCGCAACAAAGCCAAAACTACCTCCAGTTAGGAATGAAACAACACCTGTTTGCCACGTCGAAGATGCCTTCCTAGAAGCTAATTTTGAGTCCACAACCCTGCTCCTTGGAGTATTAATTTGGGCCCCCGGCGTGATACTTTGTGAAATCCCCGGCGCAGGCGGAGGAACATCATCCGTACCGCTCACTCTTGGTGCCAGCGGCATTGGCGATTCGTCGTGTTGTTGAATCATTGGTGTGGCAACCACAGAACTCATGTCCATCCTCCCATATTAAAATTGAAAGACAGTTTTTTGATTTTTACAATTTTTTCAAGTTAAAATGAAATGAAATAGCAAGATTTACGACACCTTGACTCAAAATAGAAATTTTGCCATGGCGGACAAAGTTAAGCTATTATCGATTTCGTCGGATCTTATGAGGTTTATCAACTCATCCTTTGGAACAATTAGGGTAGCCAGTTCTTCCATCTCGTCGAAATGGGGCTGGGATATTTGTTCACATTTTTCCATGTGCACGATGTGCGTTTTGTTTACTTGAACGGCCGGATTTTGATGCAATGTTGCGATGATCCTTGCATTTTTACCGTCGTATCCCGTTTCTTCGAGAAGTTCGCGCCTCGCACAGGCGATGATGTCCTCATCTTTTTCCATGCGGCCAGCTGGAAGCTCGAGGGATAATTTTTCGCTCCCAAATCGAAATTGTCGCACCAAAAGAACTTTGTTTTCCCTTGTCTCTGCCACGATCTGGACGCTATCGCAGATATCGATGCTAAAAAAAATTCCCTCACGTCCATCCACCGGGTGCTGAAATTTATTGTCACACATCGTACAAAATTTGTTTTTATACGCGATTTTTTGCCAAAGTTTCTCCCAAATTGGGACCTTGGCGTTTGCGATGCCTGAAAGAATATTCATAGTATTGTAATTTATGAAAAGTTTGAAGATTAAGTATTGATAATTGAAAATTTCCTATCAGCATTGGGTTTGTGTTTAAAAAAAGCAATTGGGGATTTCCGTGCAAAGGATAAAAACAATAAGAGATGTAGATTGCCAGGGAAAGAAAGTGTTTGTGCGCGTGGACTTCAATGTCCCGCTAAATGAGCACAGTGCAATATCGGATGACGCCAGGATCGTCGCCGCCTTGCCGACCATAGAATATTTGACGCAATCCGGTGCGAAGGTGATACTTGCGAGTCACCTCGGACGTCCAGACGGCGAGCGTATGGCAAAATATTCCATGGACAACGTTGCCAAAGTTTTGGCCCAATACCTGGGACAGGCCGTTCTATTTTTACCAAATTGCGTCGGTGAAGACGTGAGTTTGGCCGTCAACAAAATGACGAATGGCAGTGTTGTTTTGCTCGAAAATCTCAGGTTTTACAAAGGCGAAACGGAAAATGATCCGGAATTTGCCAAACAACTGGCTTCCTTGGCTGATATCTATGTAAACGATGCATTTGGGACCGCTCATAGAGCTCACGCTTCGACGGAGGGAATCACCCATTTTGTCAAATCAAAGGTGGCGGGACTTCTGATAGGGCGCGAATTGGAGTTTTTGGGTTCAAAGATTTCGGATCCGGAGCGTCCATTTACGGTCATACTTGGCGGAGCGAAGGTCAGCGACAAGATCAACATCATAAGCAATTTGCTTGACAAAGCGGATAATTTGCTGATTGGCGGATCGATGGCGTTCACGTTTTTAGCTGCCAATGGGCACTCAACTGGCACAAGCCTGGTCGAAAAAGATAAGCTGAAGCTGGCCAAAGAAGTGCTTAAATCCGCGAAGGACAAGGATGTAAACATGCTCATTCCCATCGACTTTGTTATCACGAACGAATTCGACTCGGAAAAAATGACGATTGGCGAAGTGAAAACCGTTGACTTTGATATTCCCAACGGTTGGTGCGGGATCGACATCGGGCCAAAAACGGTGGAAAAGTATTCGAATGTGGTTACCCATTCGAGAACGATTTTGTGGAATGGCCCGCTCGGAATTTTCGAGATCAGTCAGGCGGCTAGCGGCACTTTTGACCTCGCCAAGGCAATCTCTTCCTCGGAGGCGATATCGATCATAGGTGGAGGAGACTTAGGGAAGGCCATTCGCAGGAGTGGCTGCGATAATTACATGACGTTTATTAGCACCGGTGGAGGAGCGAGCTTGGAATTTCTTGAGGGGAAAGAACTGCCTGGCATCGCGGCTTTAGATAGGATTTAAATCATGCATAGAAAATTTTTGATTGCCGGTAATTGGAAGATGAGCAACGGCATCGCCGATTCGGTGTCGTTGGTCGATGTAATAAAGAGTCGAACTTCGAAAATTCTCTCCATTGACATGTTGGTTTGCCCACCGTTTACTGCGCTTGATGCCGCCCGTAAAGCTGCTGCAGGCTCGCTATTGCGGATTGGCGCGCAAAATATGTACCACGAATCAAAGGGGGCGTTCACGGGAGAGGTGTCCTATTCCATGCTGCGCGATTGCAATATTTCGCATGTGATTTTAGGGCACAGCGAGCGCAGAACGATATTTGGTGAAAGCGATGAGCTTATAAATAAAAAGGTATGTGCGGCACTGGGAAATAGCCTCTTGCCGATTCTGTGCATCGGGGAAACGGAGGCGGAGCGGGAAAAAAATCAAACTTTTACTGTCATTGAAGCGCAGTTGGAGAAATGTTTGAGGGGTGTTTCAAACGAGCAGGCCGAAAACCTGGTAATTGCTTACGAGCCCGTTTGGGCGATAGGCACGGGCAAAACCGCAACACCCGAGATCGCTCAGGAAGCCCACTCCTTTGTTAGGGAGCAGTTGGCCAAAATTTTTAACGAAAAATTGGCGAATTCTGTGCGAATCCTGTATGGCGGTTCGATGAAGGCTGCCAATGCGGAGGCTCTACTAAACCAACCCGATATCGACGGTGGTTTGATAGGGGGAGCGTCGCTAATCGCAGACGAGTTCTGTTCGATCATAGGAACCGCCGATAAATTGAGCCTGTGATCCGATCCATCCGACTTGATCCCCTAGCCCTTCTTCACCACCTGTAACATCTGACCCTTTTGGAATAGTGTTACGCGGTGTGTACTCTGTGAAACGACGATAGCCACACACTCGGCCGCCCATGATATCGCGGCAGCAGCGGCATGCCTCGTTCCGAAGCCGCTCGGCATAACAATGTTGTGCTCAGGCGTACTGATTAGTGTGCCCGCCGATTCTATTATACCGTCCCCACGTATGACAAATGCGCCGTCGATCGTTGAAAACTCCTTCACCGTCTCATCCATGAATGGACTTAAAATATTGCGTTCGGTTTCTCCGTAGCCGAAAAACGGATTAAGCACCAAGGGTTTGCTGAACTTTTTTATTTTTTCCACGTCGCCAATCACAAATAGGCAACCTACGGACTTACCTTCGCGCCCTTCCACGGAAATTTCCGATGCGATCGACAGTATGCGCTCCATGACCTCCGGCTTTATATTCTGCATCAAAAACTGCGTCTTGGAGGTAAATATCGGGCAAAACTCCCGCTTAACGTCAACTATGAATACCGTGTCGAAGGTGCCATCTTGCGAATTACTCCCTATGCAGCAAACCTTTTCATCGCCCCTAATCACGCCGCGGGAAAGCCCAAGAATAATTGCACTGCGAAATTCGTATAACCAATGGGTGGAATTTGGGCTCAATAGCGGAGAAATAAAGTGAACTTCGGATAGGGAATCAAATTCCGCCGATTTGGGCGCGGCAATAACAATTTTTAAATCACCAAATATTTCCTGAAAATCGATGCCATCCAGGTTGGTTCCGCCGAATATCAGCGCCGATGAGCACATTGACGCATGCGCCAGTTTAGAAGTTTCTTCCAGGAAAAACTTGTTTGCGTCCTCCGATTCCTGGAACTTTCTCCTCTGAGATGCCAAAACATTGAGAACCCTTCCTTTCAGCTCCTCCAAGGATTGTGCACGGTTGAAACTTTCAATTACGCTGCTGTTCTGCAGCGTGTGCACGATGTCAGTGAGTACGTTTAAATATGCCCGTTCGCTGTTGGATAGCAACATGAGCACGACGTAGCGCACATCCTCGTATTCGTCCGATGCGTTCAGAAAAAGTCCATTTTTGCACCTGCCAAATGCCAATGTGATTGGAATGTTTAGATTTAGGCGCATGTGCGGCACAGCTACACCGTGGCCAATGCACGTTGTGACGGTCATTTCACGCTCAACTATGGCCGATACGGTCCTTTCCAGGGAAATATTACCATCCAAATTGCATGCCAATATTAGCTCGCGGAGAGCTCCCTCAAAGGACGAACTCCTTACGTCTATTATCCTTGAAGCATCTAAATATTGCCCAAATTTCATAAAAAAGATTATACCGAGGTACGAATAGAGAAATACAAATATTAACCACCAACGAAAGAACTTTTTACATCTTGCATGCGCTTGTTCCCAGGTAAAAGATAATTTTTTACATAATCACTCACCGATTCACCAAGTGAAAACAATTTTTTGTCATAGCCTATGCTTCGAAGTTTGCTAATATCTCCCCGAGTGTAATACTGGTACTTTTTTTCCAGATCCTTTGGCATGTCGACGTATTCAATATTGATGGGCGCGCCCATGGTCTCGAATACCGGTGTAACGAGATCTATCCAGCTGTGGGCCTCCTCCGAACCCAGGTTATATATGCCATGGGTTTTTCTACCATTTACACTGGTATCGACATTTGCTAGGAATATCGCCATGTCCACGGCATCCTTGATATACAAAAAATCGCGCCTTTGATACCCATCGGCATACTGGGGGTTTTTGCTTTTAAATAGTCGCACTTTGCCAGTTTCAACTATGGATTCGTGCGCCTTCATCACAACACTCCCCATGTCTCCCTTGTGATACTCGTTCGGCCCGAACACGTTGAAGTATTTCATGCCATAAGCCGGCAATCCGTTGTTCCTGGCAAAAAGATCAAACAAGTGTTTGGAATAGGCATACATGCTAAACGGACGCAGTGTTTCCAACTTTGTCTCGTCGTCTGCCATGCCATTTGAACCATCCCCGTAGGTTGCTGCGGAGGAGGCATATACGAATCTAATGTTGTTTTCAGCGGCAAAGCAAGCAAGGGCCTTAGTATACTCATAGTTGTTTCGCATCAAGTAGTTGCAGTCTTGCTCGATCGTCTTGGCACACGCTCCGAGGTGAAATATGCATGCCAGCTCGAATGAATTTCCGTCTTCTAAAATTTGCAGCAAATCGTTGGCGTCGACATACTCTTCGAAACGCAAACCGATTAGGTTTAAAAATCGCTCATCCCTATCCAAGTAATCGCTAACTATGATATTTTCATAGCCGCGATTATTTAATTCTGCCACCACTACGCTTCCGATAAACCCAGCGGCCCCTGTGAGGAGAATCTTTCCAGAAGTTAAATTATCCACCGGGCAGCATAATGGTACACCCATTTCGAATATGCAAGAACTAAAATGAGTTATTTTGCGGACATAAATTGCGACAAACAATAGGCATTATGCGAGTTCAATGGGAATGCCTTTCAAAACAATGGAACATTTTCATAGTGGTGAATGGTATCGGTATTCGTTGCGTAATCATGTTCGATGTCGATCACGTCGAAGCGGTGGGTGAGCACCGACCCATGTTTTTTTAGATAGGCAATACATGTCCGACGCAAAACGGATTTTTTATGCCTCGATATGGATTCGTACCCTCGGACAGACGCATCCCTATTGCGCAACCGCACCTCGATGAAAACAAGAATATCTTTATCTTTGGCTATTATGTCAATTTCTCCGTGACCAAAGCTCCAATTGCGGGTTACAAGGGAATAACCCCGCTTTCCTATGAACTTGCAAGCCAAAACCTCCCCGCATTCCCCGATGCTTTTCGGTTTACCGCATAGCCATGCCAAAAATCTCCGGAATACACCCATAGAAACAGCTGATCGACACAATTTTGGCAACCAGCTTAAAATGAAAAAGTAAAAATTTTAATTTGCAACGCTTTTAAACTTTGTCCCCACCCGAAACTTAACTGATTTCGAAGCAGGTATTTGGATCTTATCCTTTGTCTTTGGATTTACCCCCGTGCGTGCGGCGCGTGTTGACACGGAGAATGTGCCAAATCCGATTAATTGAACGGATCCAGTCTTTGCAACGCCATTAACTATGGCCTGTAAAACTGCATCCAGGGAACGTTCGGCGCATGCCTTCGAGCAATCTTCGCCTTTTATCCTTTGTATTTCATCTATTAACTCAGATTTATTCATAATTACTATTCCTTGTGCTAAGTTTAGCCCGTCCCGTTTTTTACACATATGAAATTCAGTCCTTTGCTTGCAAGCACAAAACACGATTCTTACGCGAAGTTTTCAAAATTTTCGGCGTAATTAGTCATTGCGAAAAAATTTTTCCATGGCAATTTTATCCTTAGGATATGTAATTCCGCGCCACTTGCTGCTTGTTTTCAGTACTTTTACCTCGCATTCCCCGTTTTGTGCCGCCGCATCGACCGCCGACGAAAGGTAGAACTCGTCCGAAGTGGGATTGGAAATGTTTTTGGCAAATTCTGCCCATTGTTTTTCAAGGATTGGGAATATTTTTACCGTAAATCCCCAAAGATTCATGGACACAAGCGTATCGGGGTTAAATTTCATTCCATCTTCGGTGCAAATTTTGCCGCCGTAGGCTATGTTTTTGTTTTCAACTATTTCGATCAGGTTACCGTTGCCGTCGGTCGACATTACGCCGCGAGACACGGTTCCGTTTTCGGATAGCGTATCTCCCATTTCATACCCAACATTTGCGAAAACGGGGGAATTTTTATTGGCCGCTTTGAGGAAATCGGCCAACACGCTGATGGCATTGTTTCCGTAAAGGTCATCGGCATTTACAAGTCCAAAATTTCCGTGAATCGCTGATTTAGCGGATAGCACGGCGTGTCCCGTACCCCACGGTTTCGTGCGGCTGCAATATTTACACAATTCCTTTTCCCTTCGCTGGTATGTTAGGGAAAATTTGCAATAGGAGGGAAATAGATTTGCCAATCGCCGGTGAAAAATGTCGGCCATCTGTTCCTGTACCACGAAAATAAAATTTGTAAACCCAGCTGAAATTGCATCCAAAACATTGTACTCGGCAATCGTTAGGTTGTGCTTCCCAAATGTTTCGAGTTGTTTGGGGGCTTCGTACCTCGTGCCGCTTCCAGCGGCCATGATAACCAAAGTAAGGCTGTTATCCATGTCTCACATCAAAAAATTGTGATTTTTTATTGCAACAATCTTTTTTGTAAATTCTCTGGGGCCATTGATATGAATCTAGCAAACTGCATAACTTTGTCACGCATTCCACTGCTGTTTGTTGTGGCATTTTTTGTGTATTTTCATTTCATCGGTAGCGCGAGCATTGGGTTTGTAATCTTTGTTTTGACGAGCTTGACTGACTGGTTAGATGGGCATCTCGCCAGAAAATACAATATTACATCAACCCTCGGTGCTTTTATCGACGCACTGATTGACAAAATTTTCATGATAGGATTATTTGTGATAATGCTAGCTTTGGATATTCTGCCGCACTGGGCCCTGTTTCTTGTTCTGATGATCGTGGGGCGTGAGTTTTTTGTAACCGGGATTCGTCTGGTTGCCGCGAAGCAAAATATTGTTCTGGCTGCCAGTAAAGAAGGGAAAGTTAAAACAGTTTTACAGATCGTGGCCACGGGATTTTTTCTACTGTGGAATGCCATTCGGCTCGATTTCAGCTGGCTCATTCCGCTCTGGATGGCGAGTTTTGTGTACGTGGTGGGTGTGTTGCTTTTCCTGTATGCGACCTACTTGACGATCAAATCGGGCGTGATGTACACGATTCGCTATAAACATTTACTTGTGGACTGAACCATGCGGGATAAAATTTTGACAAGCATCTCCACTTTCGGGTTTCTCGGGTATAGTCGCTTCATGCCGGGAACTTTGGGTGCGTTTCTTGGTACGGCATTTTCTTATTTTTTGTTTGGTAACTACAGTCGTTTGATGATTTTAGCGGTCAGCATCGGACTGATAATTTTTGCCGTTTACGTGTGTTCCGTGGCCGAGCGTGTGATCGGGTGCAGAGATCCATCCTGTGTGATTTTAGATGAATTTGTTGCCATGCCAGTATGCTTTCTGTTCCTACGAAGAAGGAATGCCGCGGTGTTCTTGCTCGGCTTCCTGATTTTTCGCGCATTTGACATTTTGAAGCCACTTGGGATAAAATTTTTTGAAAAATTTCGCGGGGGGTTGGGTATCGTTTTGGACGATATCATGGCGGCTTGCTACACTAATATCACTTTGCATACGTTGTCATATCTGGTGAGGAATTGTGTTAAAACTAATCTTTAGTGGAATTTGGCAAGTATTTTTGGTTATACTATTTTTCTGCGGATCGATAGTTGTTCATGAGTTTGGGCACTACTTGGCGGCAAAGGTCCGAGGGTTATATGTTCCGAGGTTTTCCATAGGCTTTGGTCCGGCTTTGTGGAAGAAAAAAATTGGCGAGACGGAGTTTCGCGTGGCTCTGCTGCCGTTTGGCGGCTATGTTTCTCTGCCGCAGCTGTCCAATCTAAAGGAAATTGAGGGTAAATTTGACCTGCCAAAGGATCTCAAATCTGCAACTTGCACCGATAAAGTTGTTGTTGCCATTATGGGACCAGTGGCAAACGTACTGTTTGCGATGGTTTTGAGCTGCATTCTGTGGCGTGCCGGCTTGCCGATTGACAGCAGCATGCTAAGCCGGACCGTGGGATACGTTGAGCCCACTTTGCTACTGGATGACGGGGATATTGTCATGTCACCGGCCAGGACAGCTGGAATGAAAGCTGGCGACGAAATTGTCATGATCGATGGGTTTGTTGTGAATAATTTCAATGACATCCAAAAGTCAATTGCACTTGGCGGCAATAGGGACATCTTCGGCTATCCAAAGTCCTCCATGCAAATTGTCCGCGAGGGAAGGCGCCTCAACATCGAATTAAAACCGGTGTTGGTCAGTGAAAATGGATCCGACAGATTTCGCAAGGTGGGAATTCTACCGAAGCAGGAATTGGTGATTGGGAGTATTCCCAGTGGGCGCGGAAGAATAGAGGTTGGTGATCAAATCCTAAGGATAAACGATGTGAATATTTTGCACATTCGCTCTCTGCACGAGAGGGTTAGCAATCGCAGGAGCGTGAAGCTTGAGGTTTTGCGCAACGGCAATGTCGTCACAACCAGGATTAGTACGGTGCCGATGGCGGTGGAAAAACCGTATGCAATCCTAAGTTTTGGAGATGCTGTTGCCGACATAATTCCGTTTTATCTCGACAATGTTGACAAAAGTACGATTTCGGAAAGCACCGGCGCGAAATTGTTGCTGTTTTCGGAGCAGTGCGAAGACCTGCAAAAATACAATTTTGCCAATGGCATGGAAATAATTAAAATCAATGGCTGCAATTGTCACAATTTGTACGATATTGCCCATGCAATAAATCGCTATGGCGCAAATACTTTTGCCATGCTCAAATCGGATACGGTTGTCGATGTCGTCGTGCCCGAAGCACAGGTGCGGCTGGTCCCGGCCGTGTACACGAATATTTTTGATTTTGGCCTGAAGACTAATACCGTTACCCTGCACAAGTCTCCATTTGAACAAATCAGGGAAACAATCGCCACGACTTTTCAGACGTTGGGCGGCTTGTTTAACAAGAATTCCGACATTTCAATAAAACATTTGATGGGGCCAACGGGACTCATAAGAACCCTACACATGTTTTCGAAAACGGACATTCGCCTGCTGCTGTGGTTCGTTGTTTTGATAAACATTAATCTTGCCATCCTTAATATGATCCCGCTACCGGTGCTGGACGGTGGATATGTGGCAATCTCGCTCATGGAGAAAGCTACCGGCGGGAAGTACGTGGCCAAAATTTTCGGCATATTGCAGAGTGTGTTTCTATTTATTTTGTTCGGTTTGCTCATATATGTCAGCTTTTTCGATGTTAAGCGTTGGGTAGCCGATGGCAAGTCGCACGAAGAGTATTCCAGGCAGGCGCGATTGAAGGTGTGAATTGAGAAGGAAATCTCGCAGCGTATTTGTTGGTCAAGTTGGAGTTGGGGGCGAGCATCCGGTGAGTATTCAATCGATGGCGAATGTTCACATCGATGACGTTGATGGCAATGTTGCCCAGATTTTGGAGCTACATTCCAAGGGTTGTGAGATCGTACGCTTGGCGGTTCCACGACCGAGGGATGTTCCATTTTTCGAAAAAATAAAGGACAAATTGCGCTCCCAATGCATTGAAATTCCGCTGATTGCCGATGTTCACTTTGCGCCGAGGATTGCCTATGACTGCCTTGCTGTTGCCGATAAAGTTCGCATAAACGCTGGTAATTTCGCTGAAAGACCTGGGAAGTCGTTCGGTGAGGGACGGAATTTTGCCTTGGATGAATTTTCCAAATTTTTCGAAGCGGCAAAATCGGCCAATGTGCCGGTGAGAATTGGGGTCAATGCTGGCTCATTGTCCAAGCGCATACTCGAAAAATATGGAAACACGGCGTGTGGCATGTGGGAGAGTGCCCATGAATGCATCTTGGCGGCAAACCGCGCTGGGTTCCACGATTTGGTCTTGTCCTTCAAATCGAGCAGCGTTGCTTTGACGGTCGAATCCTATCGTTTGGCGTGCTCGGAGATGGATAGGCTTCGCCTTGACTATCCCCTGCACCTCGGCGTTACGGAGGCTGGTAACGGGCAATATGCACGCATTAAATCCGCGGTCGGCATCGGCGGCCTGCTTCTCGACGGTATCGGCGATACGATGCGGGTGTCCCTGACCGAAAACCCGATCGAGGAGATCCAAGCGGCGCGCGATATTTTACAGGCAAGCGGCGCGCGTAGGTTCACGGCAGAATTTGTGGCATGTCCGTCGTGCGGGCGCACAAACTACGATATTCAACGCGCACTTGAAGTGGTAAAAGGAAAAATTGGGAAGCTGGAATGTGCCCGTTCCTTGAAAATTGCCGTCATGGGGTGCGTTGTCAATGGGCTGGGGGAGGCCGGAGACGCGGATTACGCAATCGTTGGGCTGCCGAATGGCAAAGTGAACATTTACAAAGGCGTTGTTTGCTTGGCCAAGAACATTGACCAGGAACTGGCAGCTTCCAAGTTGGAACGGGTGATCCTCGCGGATATTTAAACCAGGTCGGTCGGATCCACGTCGATTACTACGTCCATGGATTTCGGATGCTTGAATGTGCGCATTGCCTCGGCTATTTGAGCCCCATCGTGGGATGGTTTTGTCGAAAAAATCACAATTGTGTACCTGAATTTTTCATTAATTTTAGCCAAAATTGACGGTGTCGGTAGCCTAATTTCAGCGGTTTGACAATGTTGCTTCATGTGTTTTTGAAGCTCGACGGAACACGCTTTCACAATGTCTTCGTTGGCGCACATCAGCACGACCCTGATCACGTGTCTGTACGGCGGATACATAAATTCCGCGCGATTTGCTAGTTCGGATGATATAAAATCCTGAAATCTGTGCGCTTTGGCCAGCTGAATCACGTAGGACTGTGGATTTCTCGTTTGTACGATAACGTGGCCGCGTTTATCGCCCCGCCCCGCTCGCCCGGATACCTGTACGATGAGCTGAAATGCGCGTTCCGCGGACCGAAAATCGGGGAAATTTATCGTACCGTCGATGCCTATGATTCCGACCAGGGAAATGTTTGGAAAATCCAAACCTTTTGCGATCATTTGCGTGCCTATGAGAATGTCTATTTTGCCCTGGCGGAAGTCGCTCAACACGCGCTTAAAACCGTTCTTGCCCGTCATCGTGTCCGAATCGATTCTCGCCACCCGCGCCATCGGGAACTGCTCAGCCGTGATTTGCTCCAGCTTTTGCGAACCCAAGCCGCGCCGAATTATGTCGAAGTTGCCGCAGATTGGGCAGCGTTCTGGCAACGGTTCTTCGTATCCGCACAGGTGGCACAGCATACTGCGCTTGTCTCGGTGGTATGTGAGGGAGAGGCTGCAGCGCGGACACTGGGCGACGTAGTTACACTGTTTGCAGAGCACGATTGTAGCATATCCGCGTCTGTTCAGGAACAAAATTACTTGCTCCCGCTTGTCCAACCTATCTATTATAAGTGTGTTTAACGCGGCCGATATGATATTACGCGGATTTTCATCGCGCATATCGACAACTTCAACGGTTGGAAGCACGCTGCCATCGACCCTGTTGCTAAGCAAGTTCAGGTGATATTTTTTATTTTGTGCATTGAAGAATGATTCCAAAGACGGCGTTGCCGAACCGAGAACGCAGACCGCATTGTTCAGCTTTGCGCGGTAGACGGCAACGTCACGGGCATGATACCGAGGGGCTTCCGATTGCTTATACGTTGATTCGTGTTCTTCATCGACGATGATGAGTTTTACATTTTTCAGGGGAGCAAATATGGCCGAGCGCGCGCCGATAACTATTTTGGCATCGCCGTTCGAAAGCGCAAGCCAGGCATCCCGACGTTCTCCTTCGGATAAGCCGCTGTGCCAAACTAGCACTTTGGCATTTTTACTCGACTTTTCAGAAATTTCGATGCCATTGCGTATTCTGCCGACCGTTTGCGGTGTCAGCGCCAATTCGGGGATGAGCATGATCACATCACCGCCCAGCTCAAGGGCGTGGTCTATGGCCTTGATGTAAACCTCCGTTTTGCCGGAGCCGGTTATTCCGTGGAGGAGGTGCGTTTTAAATTTACTGCCGTCCAGGGATGAGCATATGCTTTCGACTGCGTCAGTCTGCTCCTTTGTAAGCTTAATGTTATATTTTTTTGGGTCATCGTGGCCGAATTTATCCTGGTAATCTATCCTGCTTATCGGTTCAAAAATTTCTCCCACAATATCCTTGTCGATGAGAGCTTTTAGGGCGGACGGCGAGCAATGTTTCAGGATTTCGCTCCTATTTGAACTTGCCTCGATTATTTTGCTGTAAATTTCGTATTGCTTCGGTGAGCGCACCTTCAAAATGTTTATTTCAGCCTCGGACAACGGCCGTGCGATGGATATTTTTGTGCTGAATTTTGGGTTCGTGAGCTTCCTAATCGCCGTCGGGATAACGGCTTCGGCCACGCTCTTTATGCTGGCAGCGTAGTACTTCGATATCCAACCGATCAATTCGAGTATATCCTTTGCGAAAAGTGGGTATTCGTATAATATTTTGGAGATTTCCTTTATTTCGAACGATGCGGTGGCAGAAGCTTCAACGATTTTGCTCACTATTCCGTATTGCGACGTTTGCCCAAAGGGAACTTCGACGAGCATCCCTTCCTCCACGCGATCTTGCAGGTGTTGGGGGATGGCGTAGAGCAGAGGCTTGCTCGCCCATGTTAGTGTAAGGATTTCGACGTATTTCATCGGTTTCATGTGTCATATTACTAGCGAAACCAATGCGTTCAAAATTCCAAATATTACAACCGTTAAAACTGCAGCGGCCGGCACCGTAACAATCCATATCAGGAAAATTTTTATTAGCAAAATAAAGTTTAATCCCTTGATTCCGCGCTCCAGTCCGACCCCGATTACGGCACCCGTTGCTGCGTGGGTTGAACTAACCGGAATGCCAAACATGGAAGAGAGTATTATGGTTGTCGCGGTTGCGAAGTCGACGCTGAAGCCGCGCGAACTTGTTAGAAGTGTGATTTTATGCCCAAGTGTATGTATTACCTTGTGGCCGAGTGCAATCACGCCCGCGGACATGCCCAATCCGCCAATGGCCAGTATCCAAACCGGTATCGTGCATTGATTGAAATTTGACGGTATGCCGTTGTTTTTCATCACGAAATATATGGCGAGAACGGGGGTTATGCTATTGGCGACGTCGTTTGAACCAACCGCAAATCCGACCAGGCACGATGTTCCCGCTTGAAATCGCCGGAAAATTCTTTCCGCACCGTGTTCCGTTTCCTCGGAAAGTTTTGAAATGTGTTTGGCGGCGATGTGCAGAAGATAATAGGCCACCGGTAGGCCGAGGAATATGAAATACAGTTTCAGATACTTTGCTTCGGCAAATCTGTGCAACACCGTTCCCCGTTGGACGGATATCGCCACTATTGTCAGCGTTAGGCATCCGAGTACCGGGGCCCAGCGGCACGTTCGCCTTAGTATTTGCCCCGTTTCTCCGTTAAAAATAACCATCCTGATCAGCTTGATTGTACCCAGCGAGCACGCCGCAGCCACCAGGGGTGAGCAGATCCAAGATACGGTCAAAATAGCCAAAAACGGCCAATTTATCGAGTGTGTGCCTCCCATGACTAGGGCAACCCCGGTCATGCTGCCGACGATCGCATGTGTCGAACTGACCGGCAACCCGGTTTGTGTGGATAGCAGGACGAAGCACCCGGCCGCTATCAGACACGATATCATTCCAACTATGTAGCTCTGCACATCGTGGAACGTTCCAACGCGTATGATTCCATCGATCAGCGTACTCGAAACATTTCCGCCAAGCAAAATGGCTCCCGCCAAATTCAGCGTGGCAGCGATTGCCAGGGCATGTTTCAATTTGATGGCCTTCGAGCCAACGGCAGCGGAAAAAGCATTGACAACATCTTTGGCACCGTTATTAAACGCCATGAACAGGGCACCGATTATCGCCAGTATTAAAACAACTATCATTCGTCAACCCTACCAACCCCGCTGCGTGCGGAGAAATTTTCCAAGAAACCCAATAAATTCCGCTGCGTGGCAAACTAGTACACCAACCAAAACATTACATTTCGTGCCCGTCGTCAAGTTTTTTCTCGTCATTTGGTGATCATTCCGAATTGTGCAGCCAAGGCCTGCATATTCTTTTTTCCCTTTTCTCCCTTGAACGATTTCATCATTTTTTGCATTTGGGCGAATTGCTTCAGGAGAGCGTTCACATCCCTCATTTCAACGCCGGCACCTTTGGCTATCCGCATGCGTCGATGTTGGTCGATGATCCCCGGCTTGCGCCGCTCCTGAATCGTCATCGATTGTATGATTGCCTGGATTTGCTGGATTTGACCATTATCACGCTCCGACACACCCATGGATGCAGCATTGGGGAGCATTTTCATGAGCGCGGACATCGGCCCGAGTTTTTGTATTTGCTGTATGCTCTGCAGGAAATCTTCGAGGTCAAATTGCGCCTTTTTTATTTTTTCCGACATCGATAGGCGCTGCTTCTCATCGACCTGCTGCTGCGCTTTTTCCACGAGTGACACCACATCGCCCATGCCTAGGATCCGCTGGGCCATGCGCTTTGGCCGAAATAGTTCAAGATCCGACATTCTCTCACTGACCTTATTGGAACACCGGTTACGCCTTTCATCGACAATGCCGCCCCGCCGCGGGCATCGCCATCGAGTTTTGTTAGAATGATACCTGTCAATGCCAGGGCGTTGTTGAAGACTTTGGCCACATTTGCTGCTTCCTGGCCGATTGCGCCGTCAACGACGAGCAAGCTCTCATCGGGAACTATGATTTTTTTGAGAGTTTTTACCTCATCTATCAGAGCATCATCAATCTGCAGCCTCCCCGCCGTATCGAAGATTATCGCATCATCATCGCCGTTGGAGGCGAATTCCAGGGCATGTTTGGCAATTTTCGACACGTTCTTGGAATCCCTCTCGCAAAAAAACTGCAATCCATTTTCTTCGGCAAGGATTTTCAGCTGGTCCATGGCCGCCGGCCGCTGAATGTCGCAAGCCACAAGTAACGGCGAGTACCCCCGGTTCTTTAAAAAGAGTGCGAGCTTGGCTGCCGTTGTTGTTTTCCCAGCGCCATGCAGCCCGGCTAAGAGTATTTTTACGGGCTTTTTTGTCGTAAAATTCTCATTTTCCTCCGACCCGAGTAACTCCACAATTTCGTCGTGGATGATCTTAACTATCTGCTGTTCGGGGGCGATTTTTGCCAACACTTTTTGCCCTAGCGACTTGGACTTAACATTCGCGATGAACGTTTCTACCACATTCACGTTGACATCCGCATCTATCAGGGCTAACTTCAGGTTGTGTAGCTCCTCGGAAATATTTTTTTCCGTTATCTTACCCAATCCACGCAAATTTTTGAACGCGCTGGAAATTTTTTCAGTTATTGACTCAAACATAATGTATCCCCCTAGCTACTAAGAATAACGACGGCTTGGGCAAGTGTTTTGGTGTGGGAGAGCGATACTTTGGCGAATTTGGAGCCATGTTGCTCCATGATGCCATTGGCCTTTGCGGAGAGAATTATTTCCGGCGCTCCAAAGGCTTGATTTTGCACGGAGACATCCTGCCACTTCAATGGACTACCGATGCCAATGCCAATTCCCAGCGCCTTTGAAAACGCTTCCTTGGCCGCAAATCGCGCTGCCAGTGAGCAATAATTGGTGGAACAATACGCCAGCTCGTTTTCCGTAAATATCTTCCCTAGAAATGCATTGCCAAACCTTTTAACGGCTGCCCGTAGCCGTTCCACTTCGACGATATCCGTTCCGATGGATATACTTGGACGAAAATTTGCCATTTTCACCAAAGCTAGCCACAGTTCCGCCAATATGCAAGGCGATAGTTATTTCCCAAGTTTATTCCCAAACTCACATATCCCGCATTTGTGCGAAAATGGGACAACAATAAAATTTTACATTGGCAAAGGTAAAAATTTTGCTAATATATATAATTCATGTTTGAGCGTTTTCTTGGCTTATTTGGAAAAACAAGGGTAAGTGTCGATCCATCACAACCGGCGAGAGTT
>JAITOW010000028.1 GCA_031289835.1 Puniceicoccales bacterium
AAAAATCTCAAAAATAAGCTTGACATTTAAGCTTTTTTGAAGAGGCCTATGAGAGTTGCCAAAAATATCAATGTGAAGTTTGGGAAATATGGTTAAAGGATATATTATGGATGAAAAAGGTAGTGGTGATTTCGCGGTATCTGATGGTGTAAAAAAGGCATCACAGACCGATGAGTTTGTGAAGCTTATTCGCGGTAGTGTAAAGAATTTTATTTAGAATTTTTGTGTGCTATGCACATAAATTTGTCCGCTTTCCCCATATAATAAATTCTCCTAAATAATGGATGGTGTGCCTAAAAATTGTACTTCCCCTTGTTATTCCGGCACACCATCCCCTATGAAAAAAGAGTTTAAAAAAATGTATTTGCAAAAGAGCGTCACGCACTCCATTGCAATGCCCCATAAAGCTGTCCAATAAACTAACTTTGGCATTGAATGGCGGGATAGACGGGGCTCGAACCCGCGACCTCCAGCGTGACAGGCTGGCATTCTAAACCAACTGAACTACTACCCCGTCTGGAATACGGTAATTCATGAATCGCCGAGAAAGCATGTCAATGTTTTTTTGTGCCAAAGCACAAATGGCGCAAATTTCTTTCAAATCCAAAAGCCACTTTTGCACTAAAATTTTAGGCAAATTTTTACAAAAAAAAATCCAGGATATTTGCTTGACAAGGCACCATTGTGGGGGATAGTGGGGAAAAGTGGTTAGTGTTTAAATGGTTGAAGCTTCCAGTATTTACGTAGGTGAGCACGTTCGCAGTGTTGATGCGAAAGCACGTGTGGCTCTGCCTGCAAAATGGCGGTTTGGAACGGAGCAAGACCGCGTTTATTTGGCATTGCCGAATCCCTCCGGATGCATCACCATATATCCACCAAGCATGGTTGAAAAATTAAGCCTAAAGGCTGCTGAGATCAGTTTGGGAGACGATGTTGGCCAAAAAATCCTCACAAAGCTTTTTTCCAAAGCCGATCAGCTCACCTGCGATTCGCAGGGTAGAGTGCAAATCAACAAATTTTTGCTGACACACGCCGACTTGCAAAGGGATGCGGTCGTCGTGGGAAATTTCGTAACGTTCAGCATCTGGAATCCGGGACGCTATGAAAAATATATAGGTAGCGAATCCGGTAAAGGGGATGAAACAAATAAAATTTTAACCAAGCTTGGTCTGTGAATAAGCCTTTAAACAGTCATCGGCCGGTTTTACTCGAAGAAACGATTGAAGCTCTGTGCGTGCGCAGAGGAGGAAAATTTCTGGACTGTACCTTTGGTGGCGGTGGGCATACGTCGGCCATATTGGATGGGTCCAGCGAAAATTTTGTCTACGCAATCGATCGCGACCCTCAGGCAAGGGAACGCGCCCATGCGCTGCAGCAAAAATATGCGGGCAGGTTCACGTTTTGTAACGCTAATTTTGCCGATGCGGGTAAAATATGTTTTCCGACTTTGAATGGCATTCTCATGGATCTGGGAACGTCATCATTCCAATTGGACGACGGAGTACGGGGATTTTCGTTTAAGGAACACTCCAAACTCAACATGAGAATGGATAATTCCTGCGGTCAAACGGCAACCGAATTCCTAAACAGGGCGCCTGAAAGTGAACTGGTGCAAGCCATACGAGATTTTGGGGAAGAAAGAAATTGGAAAAGAATAATTTCCCTGATCATCGAAAACCGAGGGAAAGAAGCGTTGGTTTATTGCGACTTATTCGCCGACTTAGTTGCTGCCAACGCCCGCAGTTTGAGACATGGCAAGGTGCATCCGGCAACGAAGACTTTCCAAGGAATTAGAATCGCGATCAATGGCGAACTCGACGCCCTAGGCAAGGCTTTGCCTGCGCTATTTGAAAAATTATGCGGCGGCGGCCGCTTGGTTGTCATATCATTTCATTCGCTGGAAGACAGAATCGTTAAGCAATTTTTCAAAAAAATGGCCGGCCAAGCGGTGAATCGAATGGATGGTGAACCATCTCAGCTCAGAGAAAAATTCGCGAAAATTGTGACAACGAAGCCGATTGTCCCCGACGAAAGTGAAGTTAGCTCTAACCCTAGAAGCCGATCGGCAAAGATGCGCGTACTGGAGAAAATTAAATGACACTGAATACTTCCAGATCTAATTTTGCATACCATCTATTCCTGTGTACGGTGGCCTCGGGATTATTTGTGTTTTGTTTGGCAGTTACCATGGTAAGTTTCAGGCAGCATATCATGAAATACGGGTATTCCATAGGAAACTTGGAGCATGCGTGCTCTTCCTATGGAAGAAAAATATCGGAGTTGGACAGGAAAATCTTGTCCATGAGCGCGCGTAGCAAGGTTATGACGCATGCCGCAAAAGGGGTATGGGGAACGGAATCGGTGGTTGTGCATGTCAGTAAACGTGACGTTCGGAGCTACGCTTTGAACAATAGGAGACGCGCCGATGTGGCCGTTGCAAAAAATTTCTCTAGAGCAAACTAAAATTACCAGATGAACGGGTTAAAAATCGGAATCGTTGGAGCAACTGGCCTCGTTGGGCAAGAGTTGGCATCCATAATTGGACAGAGTGATCTTGTCATAGATGATCTCAGGTTTTTTGCTTCGGAACGCTCATCTGGTATATCCATAAACTTCAGAGGACAAGATATTACAGTTTCCGAACTATGTGAAAGCGACACCCCCAATCTTGACTACCTGTTTTTCTGCGCATGTCCCCGCATAAGCGAAAGATTTATCCCGATTTTCAGCAAACGGGGAATTGTTTGCATCGATAACAGCTCGAAGTATCGCATGCAAGATGGAATACCACTCGTGGTGCCGGAAATCAATTCCCACGCATTGAAGGGACATCAAAATATCGTAGCCAATCCAAATTGTTCGACGATTATTGCCCTAATGGCTCTTATGCCATTGCATGATGCGTTTGAGCTTACGGGGTTTTGTGTTTCAACCTATCAAGCCGTATCGGGTGTGGGAAAAAGTGGAATTTCAGCGCTGATGAATGACTTAAACGGCGATCATGAGGCATCAACTAAAGTATTTGGCCATCAAATCGTGTTCAATGCTTTGCCCAAGATTGGAGATATCGATGAAACGGGGTATTCCACGGAAGAGGAGAAAATGCGCAATGAAAGCAGGAAAATTTTAGATAAAAGCGAGCTGAGAATTTCGGCAATGTGTGTTCGGGTACCGGTCATGCGCGCCCATTCGATGTCAATTTTTGCATCATTCAAAAAGCAGGTTAACCCAAGGGAAGCCGAGGAAATTTTGAGAGGCAGTAAAAGTGTGGATTTTTGCGGCGACAATTCATTTCCGTGTCCGCTTGATATGGGAGGAAAAAACCTCTGCGCCGTGGGCAGATTGAGGATGGATTCCTTTGTGGAAAACGGCTTGAGCATGTGGGTGGTTGGCGATCAAATAAGGAAAGGCGCTGCATTGAACGCCTTTCAGATTATGCTTATTCTGGAAGATTTGTAAATTGCTACTCGTCCGCGAGAAAATCCTCATTTTCTTGGCATATTTTTACCAAAAGTTCCGGCAATCCTTCTTCGTAGATAAATACGCACCTTTCGTTTTTCTCCTTGGTTCTCAGCAATTCGGCTCCATTGCGTAGAGCCAAATTTATGTCCTTGCTTGGAAGATTTCTGTCAAACAAGGTTGTTCCATAGAAGTTTGAGTGGGAACCAAAATGAGCTATGGCCACCGCTGAAATGCTAGCAATTGGAGATAAAGTATCGGCGGTAACAACGGTGTCACCCTCAATGACGTTGGCATATTTTTTGAAACTCTCCGAATTAAACCCTTTCATAGCACTGGCAGTTTCGCTAACGGCATTCAGAGAATTTATGCAAGAGCTTGCCGCCAAAAACCCAAAAGTTTCTCCATTGCCCAACCATTGTTCCATTTGATCCGAAAGCATGTAAACTTTTTCCTTCCTCTTTTCGTCCAGTTTTATGTCATCAAAGAGAGAGAAGTGTTTTATTAGGAGTCTAATGTTTTCGACATTGTACCACCCTTTCATTAGCCCTTCGACAAACTCTTTGCTCACATTTGGAAAACCTTCCGGTTCTTCGAATTCCCTTAAAGGATTGGCAGCTGTGAATCCTTGGCTTAGAAGACCTTTAAATAGTCTAAAAGCGGAGGTGTACCGAAGTATGCAATTGGAACCGGTAATTTTGGCAATTTTAGCGATTTCGGTCCAATATATCCTGAAATGTCGGTTTTCCTTCGCGATCCACACATTATTTTTCTCGTCGATGTCGAATTTATCAGAGTTAAACAGATTCTTCAATTCGCTGAATAGTGAGCTGATACTGCAGTGGGCAACTTCGGATCTTATGCTCCTACAAAATATGTCGTAGAAAGGATCCACGGCCAACACGCCCAGAGCGTAGTAATTTGGCAGACACAGCATCGGGACGATATCACCATGGGCTCCATGGCGAATCATGTTATATTTTCCTATGTATTTAGTGAAAGTATCCGCCGTTTTTTGCCCGCAAGATACGCGAGGCGCCGACATGAAATATCCGAAAAAACGCGGAGTTTTGTTATTTTTGAATTCGAAATTTCCGTGCGCCTTGCCATTTGCGTATATGTATGAAAACTCTTTGATTATCATCGGCAAAGCTATTTGGGCCAGCCCTCCGCCCTGGGAGTGCCCGGTCACTACGAACTTTACCCTATGGAAATTATCCTGACCTATGCTTTCCAATGCCTCATTAATAGAGTTTTTCATCGATATCCCACAGGCAAGCATCTTATTCAGGTACCCAGAGTGCACATCGCCGCTAAATGGAAAATCCTTTGCCGGTAAACTTGCCGTTCCCACGCTTAAATTAGTTATCCAGCTCGAACCAAGCATTCCTCCAAATGGCTGAAAATCTTCGCCCTGTGATCCTCGCAAAACGACAACAATCCAAATTGTATCGTCCCCATGGCCATAATCTGTCCTATAGGCCACGAATCCCGGATAGTCAACTTCAACGACCATATTCCCTTTTGTGAACAGCGAAAGAACACACTTGATTACTCGCCAACCTATATTTGGGGTAGCGAATGTGCCCTGTTGCCCTTGGAAATTTCTGATACAATGCCAATTGTGCCCCGTTCCCGGTATCGTCTCCGGCTGGTCATGCTCCAGCATTTGAACTCTTTCATATTGTTGATCTTCGTTACGCTTCGTCGATCTATAACTTCTCTTTATTAGGAAGTGCAAATCCGGCATAATTTCAACAAATTCCGGATTAGCTTCGATCAAATTCAAGCCTGTCACGCTTTCCCGCATTTCTTTATCCATTTGCACCAAGTGCGAATTTTCGTCCCACGTAAGGTGACTGTCCCTATTTCCAATTCCTTTGCAGGGACAAGCAAACAATGCTATTGCACACGTGAGTGCGACGGTAATAGCAAAGCGTATTTTTCTCGTCATAAATTCCTCCCATCCGAAATTAGCGCAATTATTATAACGTTTTTTTAAAAAAAGCAACAAAAATATATTTCATTTTATGCATTGAAAGTTTATAGTATCCGCCGTAACATCTCTTCAATGGGGCAAAATTTCATGAAAAGCGCTATTTTGTACTTACTTGTTGGCATCGCGTTGTCAGCCGTTGCCTATAAACTGGTAAAAAGAAAAGCAAAAATTCCCAAACAAATCAAAGCGACACCAACTTCCCTAAAATTAGCCATCAAAAATTTGAAAATTGCCAGAGGAAACATTGGTAAAAATTCGAGCTTTACCTTCATAGGTTTGCTCACATACGCGATAAAATGTTACCTGTCGGCGGAGTTTAAATACGTTGATGGCGCCAAAACCAGCGATGAAATATTGGCAAAATTTGTTTTCGATATTACGAATGATTGGTTAGCTTCGAGCCTCATAACTGAAATTTTTTCACTGGCCGACCAGGTAAAATTCGCCAAACGGGAATTAACCGTTCAGCAACAGAGGGGAATGTACAAAAAAGCCTGCAGGCTGATACTTAACGTCAGCAGGTCCAAAAGAGGAATTTCACCGTGCAAATAGAACATCCGATATTTTTGCTGATGCTGCCGCTTATTTTGGGTTTAATTTTTGTCAAACCCAAAGTTAAGCTTGGGACGATTATTTGGTCAAACATACAGTTTGTTAAACAGGCCAACAGCCAGGTCAAATACAAGCATCGTGACTGGTTATTTGTGCTGCGATTATGCTCAATGGCAGCGATTACATTTTCGCTGTGTGGTATTTCAATTGGCGGAGCGACAACATCATTTTTTTTGGTAAAATTCGCAATTTTTGCCACTTTGGGTGAAATTTTTCTTAGAAATACCGTACTAAGGACCTTGCCATGAATGGGATAAACACAATAATAACGCTCCTTGTATTTTCGGTGTTACTTTTCACGGTTTACGGAGAATTGAAGCGTAAAATTTTGTTGAACAAGCTCATTCGTGATAAAAATTTGTCGCGAATGCTCATAAATTGCAACGAATGCAGCAGACTTGCCAAAACTATGCTGCTTACCATTGCAGGCATACTCCTCTGTCTGTCATTGGTGGACTTTAAAGTCACTTTGGAAATAAGCCAGCCCATTGGCAGGATTTTAGCCTCCCTAGGGGCATATGACAGCGGTGAGCTAAATGCAGAAATTTTGCTTCTGGAGGTAAGTTTTTGCCTGCTCCTAATAGAACAGGTACTTCCAACCAGGAAACGATAACATGGATGCGAATTTTGTACTTAGAATATCGATATTGCTGATTCTGATGGTTTTTTTTGGGATTTTCGTTTACAAATCCTACTCGCACAATGCTTTTTCAAAAAATGGGAAAGGCGGTAATAGGTTAGGCAAGGCCATGGTAAATATGGAGCGCGCTTGCACGTTTGATGATCCCATAAATTTTTACGAATTTGCCAAATACGCCATTCGCGAAGCCATGTGCCTGCCGCAAGGCAA
>JAITOW010000043.1 GCA_031289835.1 Puniceicoccales bacterium
GGGTGATTTTTAGAAAATTTCGCTAATATGACGCCGAGTTGGTTACAATTTTTTTCGAAGAATGTCGAAAAAGGATAGATCTTCTGCTTCTACGAGTTGCAGTTTTTTTTCGGAAACCGTGACAATCGCTTCACGGGCATAGCCAACTAGGTTACTATCGCAGTAGACGGCAAACTCACCGTCAATCCTTTTTACCGCAAGTGAACCGGAATTTGGCAAAACAAGCGAACGGGTATGCCGATCATGTTGGCATATCGGCGTCAATATCAGGCAATCGAACCCGGGGTGAACTATGGGCCCGCCGGCGGAGAAATTATACGCTGTGGACCCAGTTGGAGAGGCTATTATGAGGCCATCGGCGCGATATTCAGCCACCAAATTTTTGTTAAAATTCGCCGCTAATTTTATCAGGCGGACACAATTTTTGTTGCGAATGACGACGTCATTTAAAGCTGAGTACCGTGCACCATTCAAACTAACATTCAACATCGATCGATTTGATAATTTGAAATTATTATTTTTCAGTTTTTCGATTTGTTGCGGTACGTGTTCCCGATCTGTCGTCGATAAAAACCCAATTTCCCCATGATTTACGGCAAAAACAGGTATTTCAAACTTGGCTGCCACCGCCGCTATGCCGAGAATCGTCCCGTCGCCACCAACTGTTACAATGAGGTCATATTTACACAAAACACTTTCGTCGATCGGATATTCGGTAAAGACTTGAGATTTAGTGTGTTCCGAGTCAAACAGCTTTTTAAGTGTTTCCGCGAAGGATAACGCCCCGGGTTTCGATGCATTCACCACCACTGCAATTTTTCGAAACATTTCCTAAAATTTGATTACCGTGCACGTGTAGCCGCAATTGGAACACAACTTTACCGTTCCCTCACTGATTTCCAAATGGTCGCAATTTTTGCACCATAAAATTCTGCGAAATTTAGATGGAATTGCGCAGAAACTGTCGCCCATGTACTCAAACATCAAGACGAAAAAAATAGATAGGGCCGAAAATAAAACGATGGCTGATAACAGACTCATTGGCAGCGATTACACTCAGTCTGAATGCTAGCCCGATGCTTCACCGCTTTCACTGGCTACAAGCTCAGTCGATTGCATCGCATCCGATTTATTTTGCATTGCCGCTCTCTTTTTTGCTCTGCGAGGTTTCGAATACTTCCTATCATCGGCGTACACCAATTCGATTATCGCCATTTTGGCAGCATCTCCCATGCGAGGAACAAGTTTGTAAATGCGGGTATACCCACCGTGCCTTTCGACAAATTCGACCACCTTTACGTCGAACAGCTCCTTTGCAGCTCCTTCGCTGCGAATGCGGGAAATAACCAGGCGTCTGTAATGCAATTTTTCTGCAACATCGGCAGACTTATATGCTTTGACAGCCATTGTTATTAATTTTTCAGCGAATGGACGCAGCGCCTTGGCTTTGGCCAAAGTCGTATTAATTTTTCCATGTTCAAACAGCGCAGAAGCCAAATTGGCCATTAACGCTTCGCGATGTTCCTTCTTACATCCCAAAGAAAACCGATGTTTACAGTGACGCATTTGTATTCCTCAAATTTTTACTTCCCCGAGCTAAAGTGGCTTGTCCAACAAACTGGAGTCAATTTTCATGCCCAAAGACATTCCAAGATCCTCAAGTTTTTCCTTAATTTCGTTGAGAGATTTCTTCCCAAAATTTCTGTAACGCAACATGTCGCTTTCGGTCTTCGATGCCAGCTCACCGACCGTCATTATATTGGCATTATTTAGACAATTTGCCGCACGGACGGATAGTTCGATCTCATTTACGCTCATGTTAAGGAGCTTTCTCAGGCGATTTTGCTCCTCGTTTACTTCCTTTTCAACGTCGTCGAATTCGATTTCATCGTCAGCTACACCGTCGAATATCGATAGATGGTATTTTAGAATGACTGAAGCCTCCTTTAGCGCATTGGCCGGAGTAACTCGCCCATCTGTCCAAATTTCCAATACGAGCTTATCGTAGTCCGTCATCTGTCCAACGCGCGTGTCAGCAACCGAATAGCGTGCCAGTTTAACGGGAGTAAACATGGCATCAACCGGCAAAAGACCGATATCGGAACGTCGAGGATGCTGATTTCCTAGCAAGTACCCTCGGCCGGCTTGCAACTCCAACCTGGCTGAAAATCTCTGCTTAGTGTCTAATGTGCAAATTACTTGGTCAGGATTCAGGACGATGAATTCCCCATCGCTCGTTATGTCCTTTGCAAATACTTCCCCTTCGCGGGTGACGTCGATATTTAACGTCGTGTTTTCCTTGCCGTCCATCTTAAACAAAACTCTCTTAATGTTCAAAATTATTCCGGTGACATCCTCGACCACACCTGGTATGCTCTGAAATTCGTGGCTGACCCCGTCGATCTCAACGGAAACAACGGCGACGCCCTCTATCGAGCTCATAAGCACCCGACGTAGAGCATTTCCTATGCCGTGTGCAAATCCAACTTCGAACGGCTCTGCGATAAACATCGTGTACGTGTCCGTTGCCGTTTGTTCGACTTTTGTTAATCTATTCGGCAGTTCAAACTTTCCTAATCGCTTGACCATAAAAAATTCCTTGAAGCTAGCGGCTATAAAACTCCACAATCAACTGTTCGTTTATATTTTGTGCAATTTCATCGCGCTCTGGAGCGCGGTTGACAACCCCCTTCATGAGTGTTGAGTTGAATTCCAGCCACATCGGCGCGTTTCTGAAGCGAGTCATTTCGATGTTGCTGACCGCCAACTGGCGGGAACGGGCGTGATTCGCAACTTCAACCACATTGCCAGCCGAACATAAATAACTGGGAATGTCAATTTTTTTGCCATTGACGAGAATGTGACCATGTGTTACAAACTGCCTCGCTGCTGCACGGCTCTTTGCAAGCCCCAAATTGTACACGACGCTGTCCAATCTGAGTTCAAGGGAACGCAGAAAAAGCGTGCCCGTAACACCTTTCGTGTTTTTCGCCTTGTTGAAAGCTAGCCTAAACTGTTTCTCGGACATACCATAGGTATAGCGAGCTTTCTGCTTTTCATTTAAGCCCATGGCATACTCCGATGCCTTGCGATGTAACCTCGGACCATGCATGCCCGGGATGTAAGGCTTGCGCTCTTCCGCATTTCCTGGTGTAAAAATAAATTGCGAAAAACGCCTATTAATCCTTGCTCTTGGTCCTGTGTAACGTGACATATTAAATTTCCTTACCTGTGAATTTCATCAGACGCGGCGAGGTTTGCGCGGCCGACACCCATTGTGTGGAATTGCGGTAACATCAACGATTTCGTCGATCGATAAACCGAGAGACTGGACCGTTCGTATGGCCGAATCGCGTCCCATACCAGGTCCCTTGATAAAAATCGTTACCTCTTTCATTCCGTGGGACATGGCCGTGCGCCCAGCATCCTGTACAACGACTTGTGCTGCATAGGCTGTTGATTTTCTCGAACCTCGGAAGTTGCATTTCCCAGCATTTGACCATGAAATGACATTGCCGCCCATGTCCGTGAAACTAACGTGCGTGTTGTTAAACGTGGCCAATATCATACATTTTCCCTTGGATATGTTTTTGCTCTTCTTTGCTTTCCTTATTTTAACTTCCGTGGGCTCATTGCCAAACAAACCATCGATGCCGGACTGAACCTTTGGCGCATCTTCGACAACCGACGCCGGAACACCAACTTTGCTATCTGCTTGATCACTCATTTACTCTTATTCCCTATTTAGAATCACTCTTTTTAGCTACCCCAACCGTTTTGCGGGCTCCCTTGCGCGTTCTGGCGTTTGTCGAAGTGCGCTGACCACGGACCGGCAATCCGCGATAGTGCCGAACCCCACGGTAACTCTTAATCGCTTGCAGTCGCTTAAGATTCGCCATGAATTCACGGCGCAAATCACCCTCAATTTTCCAACCTTCGCTGTTAATCACAGAGGTTATTTTATTTATGAGCTCCTCATTTAATTCATTGGAGCGCATATCCGGGTCTAAGTCAGCTTTCGAAACTATGATTTGAGCACGAGTCAAACCAATCCCCTGTATGTACCGCAGTGCATACACTATCTTTTTGTTGTCTGGAATATCAACTCCTAAAATGCGAGGCATAACTTTAATTATTTAAACAAATTTTCACAAGTCACCACTTCAAAAATCATTTTTTCACCAAAGTCAAGATTTCTGGAGAACTATTTGTAACTAAAACCGTATGTTCGCAGTGAGCCGCCAGCAACCCATCGCGAGTTTTCACGGTCCATCCATCATCGCACACGTACACAGCGGGGTTTCCCTGCGTGAACATCGGCTCTATGGCCAGTGTCATTCCGGCCTTCAAAGTTGGACCCGTATGGGCGCGGCCATAATTCGGTATCTTCGGTTCTTCGTGCATATCCCTACCCACACCATGGCCGACGAACTCCTTGACGATGCCGCAATTGTTTTCCTTGGCATGCACCTCAATGGCATGGGAAATATCTCCGACGCGATTCCCTGCAATCGCCTTTGCAATGCCGACTATTAGAGCTTTCTCGGTCGTTTTTGATAAATTTTCAGCTTCCGAAGAGACCTCACCGATTCTCACTATGCGCGTGTTATCTCCAACAAACCATTCGTAAAATAGTGAAAGATCGATGCTCAACACATCGCCATCTGTTAAATTTACATCCTTCGATGGGATTCCGTGAAAGAGCTCATCGTTATGCGATATGCAAGAGTAAGCCGGATACTTGCATTGTGATCCCGGATACCCGAAACATGCGCTCATTGCTACAGCTTCTTTCATGAGATCGCGATTGAAATCGTCGAGATCCTGAGTAGATATCCCTGCCCTCGCAAAGTTTGACGTCTTTTCCAAT
>JAITOW010000001.1 GCA_031289835.1 Puniceicoccales bacterium
TTTTACGACGTTTTTGACGAAACTGGTGCCTATATCGGTAGTTTTTACGCCGATTGGTACCCGCGAAAGCCAAAAAGGGGTGGAGCTTGGGCCAATGGGCTTTTCCAAGGGGGAAATGATTTGAATGGGCGTTGGCAAAATCCAGTTGGTACGATCTGCGGAAACTTGACGCCATCCACGGAATCTTCGCCATCCCTGCTGACCCATGGCGAAGTTGAGACGATTTTTCACGAATTTGGCCACCTAATGCACCACATGTTTGGTAAAGTAAAGCACAAATCCCTAAATGGGATGAACGTTGCCTGGGATTTTGTTGAGTTACCGTCGCAGATAATGGAGAATTTTTGCTGGGATCGCTCTAGTTTGGACTTGTTTGCGAAGCACTATCAAACCGGCGAAAAAATCTCCGATGAGCTGTTTAACAGGATGCTCGCCGCGCGGAATCATATGTCTGGAATGGCCATGATGGGGCAACTGTGCTGTGCAAAGCTTGACCTCGAGTTACATCATAACTACAAAGCGTACAAAGATTGTGACGTCGAAGAAAAATTGAGTGAAGTTTTGGAGCCGTATCGCGTACAGTTTGAGGAAAAAATCCCGACGATCACATTGCAATTTGGTCACATTTTTGGCGGTGGATATTCGGCTGGATACTATTCGTACAAATGGGCAGAAGTGCTTGATGCGGACGCGTTTACGCGCTTTCATGATGGGGGAGTGTTAAGCGAGGAGATTGGCCACCAATTCCGGGCAAAAATACTGTCGCAGGGGGATAGCGTGGATGCGGATGAACTTTACCGAAATTTTATGGGCCGCGACCCGAAGCTTGAGCCACTACTGATTCGCAGCGGGCTGTACGATGAATGACCTCACCCTTTACAATACCCTAACAAAACGGATCGAACGGGTTGCCTCCTCCGGGGAACGTTTTACTGTATATTTTTGCGGACCAACGGTTTATAATCGTGCCCACGTCGGAAATTTTCGCACATATCTGATCGAAGATGTGTTGGTGCGCGTTTTAAAATTAGCTGGATATCGGCCATTCGTTGCGCGAAATATCACCGATGTGGATGACAAAACCATTCGCGATTCCCAAAAAGTTGGCATGACACTGTCGAAGTTTACGGAAAAATACACCGAGATTTTTCATGCGGATTGTGGCAAGTTGAATATTTTGCCTCCGGATGTCGAACCACGCGCAGCGGAGCACATCGGCGAGCAAATAGCCATGATTGAAACGTTGGTCGGGCACGGTTACGCCTACGAGTCTGAGGGTTCGGTGTATTTTCGCGTGAGTTCCTTTGAAAAATATGGCTGCCTGTCCAATGTTTCCGGGCGCGAATTGAAGACCCAGGCACTAGATAGCGCTGGTAAGCGGAACATGGCCGATGAGTACGACCGGGAAGATGCTTCGGACTTTGTCCTGTGGAAAGCTCGAAAGCCCGGGGATGGCGAAAATTTTTGGAAAAGTCCGTGGGGAGAGGGCCGTCCGGGTTGGCATATCGAATGCAGCGCAATGGCGATGAAGTACCTGGGCGAGACTGTGGACCTCCATGCCGGCGGGGTCGATCTGTGTTTCCCGCACCACGAAAACGAAATTGCACAGTCGGAGGCATGCACGGGCAAGCCGTTTGTGCGTCATTGGATGCACATCGCCCATCTAATGGTCGACGGTGCCAAGATGTCGAAAAGTTTGGGGAACATGTATACCCTGAGTGACATCGAAGAGGCCGGGTTTAGCCCGGATGCCCTGCGCTATTGCTTGATTTCTGGCCATTATCGCCAGCCGCTTAATTTTACGATGAATGGGCTACATGCTGCCGATAATGCGCTGAAAAAGCTTACCAAGTACGGTGAAATTTTGGCAGAATTTTCCGAAATCGATGTGCCATCTTGTCCGGTAACGTGGTCTTTTTTGGGCGACGCCTACGGGGCTTTGCTGAGCGACTTGAATATTCCACTTTGTCTTGGAAATTTGTTTAAAAAATTCGGTAATATCGATGTTGGCGAATTGGGCCATGGCAAAAAGTCCACTTTGGCTGGGGAATTTTTTGCCCTGAAATATGCACTCGGGTTGCGTTTGGAACGGGAAAATGTTTCAATTCCGGGCGAAGTTCAAGCATTGGCCGATGCGCGGTGGGAGGCGAAAATGCAAAAAAATTATGCCCTGGCGGACGAACTGCGGCTGAAAATTGAAGCGTCAGGGTGGCTGGTAAACGATGCGCAGACGAGTTTTTCAGTTGAAAAAAGTGAAAATTTTTAGATGAACGACAGAAAAAATAGGACATTTAACGGAGAGCTCATGCAATGCGTCGGAATCCTCGAAATCTTGGAAAATGGCAAATTTGGCCAGCTCCTCGACCCGAAGTTGGGTGGTTATATCAACGCCAGCGACCCGTATGTTGGCCACGATTTGCTGAAAAAATTTGAGCTGAGGCGCGGGCAGCTGATCGATGTTCATGCCATGCCGAGGTCGAATTTTCCGAACCCAAAGGTTATTTCCATCGATCGCATTGATGGTTTACCGGTCGAAAGGGTGCTTGCCCGTTCAAAGTTTTTTTCGATGGAGTCGACCATGCCACGCGAGCAACTGCGCCTCGAAAATGATGGCTGCACAATTAGTTCGCGGGTAGTTGATCTGTTTTGTCCCATTGCCAAGGGGCAACGTGGTTTGATCGTTGCTCCGCCAAGAACGGGGAAAACTTTGCTGTTGCACGAAATCGCCCGTGGGATTTCAGCAAACTATCCGGACATAAAAATCATCGTTGCCCTCATCGACGAGAGGCCGGAGGAGGTGACAGATTTTAAGCGCTCCGTTGACGCTGAGATCTTCGCATCTCCAAACGACCAGCCAATGCGCAATCACACTCGCATCGCCGAGCTAGCCTGTGAACGGGCAAAAAATCTCGTCGAGCTTGGCCATGACGTCGTTGTGTTGATCGATAGCATCACCCGCCTCGCGCGCGCGTACAACAATTTTAGCAGCGGAGGACGTACGATGAGCGGCGGCGTGGATTCCCGGGCGCTTGAAAAACCTCGGCAATTATTCTCGTTAGCCCGCGATCTCGGTGGCCGCGGTAGTCTAACCGTACTCGCTTCGGCCCTCGTCGAAACGGGAAGCAAGATGGATGATCTGATTTTTCAGGAATTTAAGGGGACCGGCAATGCCGAAATTGTCCTGAACAAAAAGCTAGCGGAGCAGCGCATTTGGCCGGCAGTCGACCTCAAAGAATCGGGTGTGCGGCGGGAGGAAAATATTCTCGCTCCGAAGATTTTGCGCAGCGTTGAGTTTCTGCGGCGGGCATTTGGCAACATGCGCAGCGAAGAAGCGACGGAAAGCATTTTGCAGCGCATGAAGCAAACACGTACCAACGCCGAGTTTCTAGGCATGTTGAAGGGAATTTAGATGTGAAGTCGTTCACCATTGTCGCGATCGACGGTGCTGCCGCATCCGGAAAAACTACAACCACAAAAATATTAGCCGATAAATACGGATTCATGCGAGTTAGCACGGGGGAACATTACCGTGCGATCACGCACAAGCTGCTGGGCATGGGCGTGGATCCGGGTGACAAATCGGCGGTCGAGCGTGCCCTTGAAGGAACTAAAATTGGCAGCAAAATTGTCGGAAATCGCTGCGTAATTACCATTTCGGGCAACCAAGTGGAAGATAAGCTCTTGCGATCGACGGAGATAAACGAGCACGTCACGCAGTTTGCCCACATTGCTCGCGTGCGCAAATTTCTGTTTGATTATCAGCGCAGTCAGGCATCCATTGCCCGCGAACACGGTTTTTTCGGACTAGCCATAGAGGGCCGTGACATGACAAGCGTGGTGTTTCCCGATGCTGATCTGCGATTTTTTCTCCATGCCGATATGGATAAGCGTGAACGGCGTCGAAATCACGGAATGGCGATGGATCCAATTGCTAAGCGTGATTTGGCGGATGAGTACGTCACCCTGTGGCAGGACGGCGTTATTCGCATAGACACAGGTTTCCACGACTTGCAAAGTGTCGTGAACATCATTTCAAAATACGTGGAAGAGCTTTAACTTCAAGCGCTTATCCGGCATTAGAATCTTCATTTCCCTTCGTCATAAAAGCTGCCACGAAAAATCCGAGCAGGGTCAGCAATGGGAGCGATAGCAGGGCGGAACGGAACGAATTTATGTTGTAGGAAGCGCTGCTCGAATGCATAAGCCAGCCAACAATCGGCTGAAATATTCCACCGAACAGCATGACGATCATATTAACCACCGCAATCGAACTGCCCTTTGCAAAGGGGGGATTTGCCTCCAGACTTGCCACAAAACACACCACCTGCGGACTGGATTTTATTCCACAAATGAACAACAATATACCCAGCAATATCGGTGATTTTATTGGGACAAGAAATATTATCCCTAAAATTAAACTTACCAATAGACAGCTCGCCATCAACAGCTTGCGTCGACACCCAATTCGATCGGCAACGCATCCGGCCAGCGGGCCGCCGATGAGCCAGCCTAAGTACAGCATCCCAACCGTATGGGCAGCTTCCGCCTTTGTGACACCCGTAGCCAATCGCACGTACTGCACCCCCCAAAGGTCACCAAAGACCACGAGCGGAGTATACAGCGCGCATGCGACAAACCCGATGATCCAGGTTTGCCTATTTTTACACACGCACAGCAGTCCGGATAGAAAACTTTTGGCGCCAGAATCTTTGCTGTGACTCTCCATATTCTTCATATTTTTCCGCTCCCAGGCCGGTATCTCCGGAACAAAGAATATGAGCATGAGGGTGGATAATATGCCAACCAAAGCAATGTATACCCAGGATGATCGCCAGCCAACCGCATCCGTTAGCCGCGATAGTGGTGCTTGGCCAATTAGTGCGCCGAAAATCCCGATGGAGGTTGTGAGTCCGGATATTAGCGACAATTTTTTTGGATGAAACCACACGGCAGCAAGATACATCACTCCGATGAACCCGAATCCGGAGCCAATGCCCATAAGTATGCGGCTTGCCGTGAGCATTCCGAGATCCGCCGATGGCAGTGAAATAAACAGGCATCCCAAAACAACGAGCAATGACGCTGGAATTAAAACTTTTTTACCGCCGAAGCGATCGAACAACACCCCCGCAAGCAATTGAATCGGTGCATAAACAAGGTAATATGCACCAAGTGCACTCGCTATAACCACGGGCGAAGCTTGGAAAGCTAACTCCAATTCCTGCTCCATCACACTCGGCGCAACCCGAGCAAGATACTCGTACAAGTAGAATACTACGGCTGC
>JAITOW010000044.1 GCA_031289835.1 Puniceicoccales bacterium
TCTGCCCTTGGACCAAATGGGTTGAATCGCGAGCATACTGGCTTGGAAGTCCGCGATGTCCACCCTTCCCACTATGGCAGAATTTGCCCAATTGAAACTCCGGAGGGCCCAAACATCGGACTTATCAACTCCCTAAGCACCTACGCGCGCATAAATAAGTTTGGATTTATTGAAACCCCCTACCGCGTTGTGAAAGACGGTCGCGTAACCGATGAAGTTGTATATTTGAGCGCCGATGACGAAGAAGGAAAAGTCATTGCTCAGGCAAACTCCGAGATGGATGCCAAGGGAAATTTGATCGGCAAAGTTGCCGTTCGCAAATCCGATCAGCTTTTAGACGTTTTGCCATCCGAAGTTGACTACATGGATGTATCCCCTAAGCAAGTTATTTCCATCGCTGCGGGGCTGATTCCATTTCTTGAGCACGACGATACCAGCCGCGCATTGATGGGTGCAAATATGCAACGGCAGGGTGTGCCGTTACTACTAACCGAAGCTCCACTGGTTGGCACCGGTATCGAAGAAAAGATCGCTAGAGATTCGGGACATGTTGTTATCGCGCAACAAGATGGCACTATCGCGTCCGTTGATGGGGGAAGGGTTATAGTTTCAAAGGATGGAACTTTGCCAAACAACTTCAACGAGCTAAAAAATAAAGACCCAAACATTCAGGTTTACAAATTAAACAAATATATGCGCTCGAACGCGGCCACTTGCTTTAATCAGCATCCAAGCGTGGCGAAGGGACAGTCCGTAAGGGCTGGTGACGTTCTTGCGGACGGTGCTTCAACGGATCATGGCGAGCTTGCGCTAGGGAAAAACGTTCTCGTGGCCTTCATGCCTTGGAACGGCTATAATTTTGAAGATGCCGTAATCTTGAGTGAAAGGATGATTTCCGATGATGTTTTCACTTCGATCCACATCGACGAATACGAAGTTACGGCACGGGACACAAAACTTGGTGTAGAAGAGATCACGCGCGACATTCCGAATATTGGTGACGAAGCTTTAAAAAATTTAAATCGTGATGGGATAGTTAAAATTGGCGCAGAGGTCAAGCCTGGAGATATTTTGGTCGGGAAAGTGACACCGAAAACGGAAACCGACCTCGCCCCCGAGGAAAAATTGCTGAGAGCGATTTTCGGAGAAAAGGCGGCCGATGTGAAGGATACATCGCTGGTTGCCCCCGCGGGCTGCTACGGAACTGTCATGGACGTCAAAATATCCAGCAGAACTGACCATGAGAGGGAGGACATTTCGGAGTCCGAGTGCCGCCGTCGCGTAAAAAAGGTAAATGAGGAATTTCGCACGCAGGCCGATCACATTCGCGACGACCTAACCGAGGCGTTTTCCAGCATATTACTTGGAGAAAAAATCCCGCTTGATATCATCGATACGGAAACTAACGAGACGATTTTGGCGGCAAATCGCAAAATCACAAAGACCCTGCTTCGCCGATTGGCAGCGAGCGGACGCAACATCGACATGCCGTCTTCACCCGTCAAAAACAAAATTTTCGAAATCATCGATCAGTTTCAGTCAAGATTTGATGACCTCGAAGGGGAGCGGTTGCATAAGATCTCAGCCATCGAATCGGGCGACCTTGATGAATCCGGTATCATCAAAAATGTCAAAGTGTTCATCGCCAATAAGCGCAAAATTCAGGTTGGTGACAAGATGGCGGGGAGACATGGTAATAAAGGTGTCGTTTCCCGCATAGTTAAGCGGGAAGACATGCCATTTTTGCCAAATGGACGTCCCGTCGACATCATTCTAAACCCACTTGGAGTTCCAAGCCGAATGAACGTGGGTCAAGTTTTAGAAACATACCTCGGTGCGGCGTGTAAAAAGCTCGGTATCAAGGTTGCAACTCACGTGTTTGACGGTACTTCCGAAGAAAAAATTCAAGAACTAATGAAAGAAGCCAATCTCCCCATTGACGGCAAAACGGAGCTATTTGATGGTTGTACGGGGCAAAAATTTGACCAGCGCGTCACGGTAGGGTACATATATATGATGAAGCTCAACCATTTGGTCGCCGATAAGGTTCATGCTCGCGCAGTTGGGCCATATAGCCTGATTACCCAGCAGCCGCTCGGCGGTCGGGCGCAATATGGGGGCCAGCGTTTTGGAGAAATGGAGGTTTGGGCGATGGAAGCGTACGGAGCGGCCTATACGCTGCAGGAGCTGCTGACGGTGAAATCCGACGATTCGCAGGGACGAACGAAAATTTATGAATCGATTGTTAAGGGCGATACTTCGCTTGATGCCGGAATTCCACAGTCGTTTAACGTCTTGATGAAGGAGTTGCAAGGGCTATGCCTCGACATCAGGTTAGAAAACGATCCAACGCTGGAGATCGATAACATTTAATTTAGTGGCACTACAATCAGATGAGCAATCAAAACGTAAAAGAAATTTTGGGATTTGATCCAATTTACAACTACAACCAGGTAAGCATCTCGGTCGCATCCCCGGACGCCATACGTTCCTGGTCGCGGGGTGAGGTCAAAAATCCGGAGACAATTAATTACCGAACTTTCAAGCCCGAACCGGGAGGATTGTTTTGCCAAAAAATCTTCGGGCCCGTGCGCGACTACGAATGCGCCTGCGGGAAGTACAAGAGGATAAAATACAAAGGAGTTGTCTGCGAAAGATGTGGAGTTGAGGTTACCGTTTCGCGCATACGCCGCGAGAGCATGGGACACATCGAACTCGCCGTACCCATCGCCCATGTCTGGTTCCTAAAAAGCCTGCCGAGCAGGCTTGGTTTGATGCTCGACATGACAGCCAAGGACCTTGAAAAGGTTATCTACTACGAAAGCTACATGGTCATTGACCCGAAATCGACGCCACTTGCGAAGTGCCAGTTGATCAGCGATCACGAATACGTCCAGCTGCAAGAGGAATATGGAGATGAGGCATTTGAGGCAAAGATTGGGGCAGCAGCAGTTCGCGAAGTGTTGGCAAGCACCGACCTGGCCGGGCTCGCCGATGAGCTTCAGGAACAGTTGCGCAGCACACATTCCCGCCAAAACAAAAAGAAAATTACAAGGCGATTGAAGCTCGTCAATGGATTTTTAGAGGGCAACATGCGTCCGGAGTGGATGGTTTTAGAAACTTTACCCATAATTCCGCCGGATTTACGCCCGCTGGTTCCGCTCGATGGTGGTCGTTTCGCCACGAGCGATCTCAACGATCTGTACCGCCGTGTCATTAATCGAAACAATCGTTTAAAAAGTTTACTGAGCCTCAAAACGCCGGATGTGATCATTCACAACGAGATGCGCATGTTGCAGGAAGCCGTTGACGCGCTGTTTGATAATGATCGGCACGGGCACTCGATCGTTGGTGCTGGAAATCGTCCACTAAAATCTCTAAGTGAAATGCTTAAAGGTAAGCAGGGACGTTTCCGCCAAAATCTTTTAGGAAAGCGGGTTGATTACAGCGGTCGTTCGGTTATCGTGATTGGCCCTGAGCTCAAGCTTCACCAATGCGGCCTACCAAAAAAAATGGCGCTTGTTTTATTCGAACCGTTCATCATCCGCCGTCTGAAGGAGCTCGGGTTTATTCACACGATCCGCAGTGCGCGTAAAATGATAGAGAAACAGGCTCCGGAGGTGTGGGACATTTTGGACGAAGTTACCCGTGGCCATCCAATTCTGCTAAATCGTGCTCCCACGCTGCACAGGCTGTCGATCCAGGCCTTTGAACCAGTTTTGATAGAAGGGGACGCCATACGTTTGCATCCGCTCGTATGTTCGGCGTTCAATGCTGACTTCGACGGGGACCAGATGGCGGTGCATGTGCCACTGTCTCTCGAGGCGGTCATGGAAGCCAAGTTCCTAATGCTTGCTTCACACAATGTATTTTCTCCGTCGAGCGGAAAGCCGGTTTTGACACCATCCAAGGACATAGTGCTGGGGGTTTACTATTTAACTTTGGAACCTGAGAAAAATACCAGCGGCGAACGATTACCACTGATCAGCACCGTTGAGGAGGCCCTGATGCTTGACACGGAGGGCATCTTGAAAAAGCACGACCGCATCCGCTTCGTAAACCCTGATTTTAAAAAGAAGACGCGCTACGGAGACAGCGAATTCAGGATAATTGAAACTACCCTGGGACGCGTGGTATTTAATAGTATATTTACGCGATCCCTAGGATTCATAAATCAACCGGTTGCGAAGAACAAATTGGGCGATTTAATCCTCAACACATACAAGGTTGCCGGTAAAGAAAACGCCGTTGAAATTCTCGACAGACTTAAATCTCTCGGATTCAAGGAAGCGATGCGAGCGGGATTATCGATTGGCGTTGACGATATGATAATTCCAGCCAATAAGGCCAAAATAATCGCATCCGCGCGTAAAAAAGTCGATGACATTGAGACGCAATACAAACGGGGAATTATAACCTCCGGCGAACGTTCCAACAAGATCGTCGACATCTGGACTTCGGCGACGGATGAAATCGCTGTGTTAACATTCGATTCGCTTGCGCACAACACTGGACGCTCCGAAATCAACCCCGTTTTTTTAATGATGGATTCCGGAGCACGTGGGAATCGGCAGCAAGTACGACAACTTTGCGGAATGCGCGGATTAATGGCGAAACCATCGGGTGAAATCATTGAATGGCCAATTACCTCCTCATTCAGGGAAGGCTTGTCGGTGCTCGAGTACTTCATATCCACCCATGGAGCCAGAAAGGGATTGGCTGATACGGCTCTGAAAACTGCCGATGCCGGCTACATGACAAGAAAATTGTGCGACGTTGCCATGGACTGCGTGATAGGGGACGAGGATACCGGGGATCGTTCCGGCATTTGGAAGCAGGCGATCATCGATGGAGACGATGAAATAGTAAGCCTGAGAGAGCGTATTTCCGGGAGATGCTCCAGCGAGGACGTCAAAAATCCGCTCGATTCCAATGAAATCATAGTCACTGCCGGAGATCTGATAACGGTTGACATTGCCCATCGCATAGAAGACTCTGGCATTGAACGGGTTAAGGTAATGTCTCCACTGACGCAGATGTTTAGAAGTGCGATACCCGCGAAGGCCTACGGCATTGATCTCGCAACAAACAGCATGGTTAAGCGTGGCACGGCGGTCGGAATAATTGCGGCACAGTCGATCGGCGAACCCGGGACGCAGCTCACCCTGCGCACATTCCATGTCGGTGGTGTCGCCAGTCAAGTTCTAAAGAGCTCGGAGTATCGTGCGAAACGTGATTGTACGGTAAAATTTAATGGATTGCGGCTTGTCCAAACGGTGGATGGGGCGAACATTGTCCTGAACAAGACCGGAACGATGCGACTCCTGGATGACAATGGCCGTGAAATTGAAAGCTATACCATGGTACCCGGCGCACTGCTGTCGGTTTCCGACGGTGAAAGGGTTGTGAAGGGCATAATTTTGGCCATGTGGGATCCACACAATATGCCGATTTTATCGGAAAAAGACGGCGTCATCACCTTCCGAGACATGGTTCCCGGGGTTACGATTAAACGCGACGTCGATGTCTCGACCGGTAGAATCACAACGATTGTCATCGAGCACAAGGAAGATTTAAACCCTTCCATCGACATCGCCATTGGCGCCAACGATCAGGGAATACCCGCCGACAAAATTGTTGCAACCTATAGCGTACCTACGGGTGCTCAAATTATCGTTGAAAATGGGAATGAGGTCCAGGCTGGTGCATTATTAGCCAAAACTTCGCGCTCTGCGTCGAAAACACAGGATATTACCGGAGGGTTGCCGCGCATTGCCGAATTATTTGAAGCTCGTCGGCCAAAGGATGCTTCCGAAATGGCTAAAATCGATGGCATAGTGTCCTTTGGTGGTACCGTGCGCAATAAGAGGCGCATATGGGTCACCGACAGCGAATCCGGTCAACGCCAGGAACATCTCATTCCTCACGGGCGGAGCATCATCGTACACGAGGGAGATTTTGTCAATAGGGGGCAAAATTTAACCGATGGCTCCCAGGATCCCCACGAAATTCTCGAAGTCCTCGGAACTGCCAGCTTGCAGGAATATTTAATCTCCGAGATTCAGAAGGTGTACCGCATGCAAGGCGTAACCATCAACGACAAGCACATCGAGACCATTGTCACCTGCATGTTGAGCAAGGTTCGCATCATTGATCCGGGAGATTCCGACTTTTTCTGGGGAGAGCAAATTGACAAGGATACGTTTATGACAGCCAACAAGGAAATTATCGAATCCGGTGGAGAACCAGCCACCGCCGAGCCCGTCTTGCTCGGCATCACAAAATCTTCCATTGAAACGGAGAGTTTCATCGCGGCGGCATCCTTCCAGGAAACAACGCGAGTCTTGACCGACGCTGCAACAACATCCAAGGTTGATAAACTTAAAGGATTCAAGGAAAATGTCATTATGGGGCACCTAATTCCAGCTGGAACGGGCTTGCCAATGTATCGATACGTGAAGATCAACACACTGGTTCCGGCCACGGCAGCGGAGCCGTCTGGCCAACAACGGGAACCTCAACCGGAGGAATTGGAACAATGATCAGCGAAGATATGGGGCATAAAGCGGATCTTTTCAAAAAAAGTTCTTGCATTGTTTCATGGTTTTAATTCAACTCTGGAAACTTTAAAATTCGTGGAGGTTCATGCCTACAATTAATCAGTTAATAAAGCGACCGCGGGTCAGCAAGTCGTTCAAGTCGAAGGCGCCGGCATTGGATAAAAATCCGTTTCGGAGGGGGACCTGCGTTCAGGTCATGACTCGCACGCCAAAAAAGCCGAACTCAGCTATCCGCAAAGTTACGAAGGTACGTCTAACAAACGGGATGGAGGTTATAGCTTACATTCCCGATGAAGGCCACAAGTTGCAGGAGCACAGCGTTATTCTTGTCCGTGGCGGCCGTGTGAAGGATTTACCCGGTGTACGCTACCACGTTGTTCGCGGCACATTGGATTGTTCCGGCGTGGAAAAACGTCGTAGAAGTCGTTCAAAATACGGGGTCAAGCGTCCGAAGCAGAAGTAAAATTTAGGGAAAAGGAAAAAATGTCGCGTCGTAGAAAAGCAGAAAAGCGCGCAGGAGCCAAAGATCCGCGCTATGGCAGTGCGTTGATTGGGCAATTGACAAACATGGTTATGGAGCGCGGGAAAAAATCTCTTGCCCGATCCATTGTCTATGGCGCCATAGAGCGCGTGAGTGAGAAGTTGGAAAAGGGCGATCCCGTTGACCTATTGTTGGGTGCACTCGAGAATGCACGTCCGAAAGTTGAAGTGAAAAGTAGGCGCGTTGGCGGGGCAACCTACCAGATTCCCGTCGAGGTTCCGTATGAAAGGCAGTACACTCTGGTTTTTCGCTGGATGATTGAAATGGCGTCTTCGCGGAAGGGCACTCCAATGAAGGAGGCTCTGGCGCAGGAAGTTGTTGATGCGTATAATAATACGGGTTCCGTTGTCAAGAAGAAAGAAGAAGTGCACCGCATGGCACAGGCTAACCGTGCCTTCGCGCATTTGCGCTGGTGACATGGAAAATTTTAAGAGGGAATGTGATGTTCAAGCATGAAATATCGGCAGCAAACTCAAAGTCACGCGGTACACCGCTGGAGTTCACGAGGAATATAGGTATCGCTGCACACATCGACGCTGGCAAAACAACGACGACGGAACGCATATTGTTTTATACCGGCGTAGTGCACAAAATGGGGGAGGTACACGATGGAACGGCCGTCACCGATTGGATGGAGCAGGAGCGTGAGCGCGGCATTACGATCACGTCCGCCGCAATTTCTTGCTCGTGGACAACGAAAGAAGGCCCATTTTCCGGCATAAGCCACAGGATAAACATTATAGACACCCCCGGCCACGTGGATTTTACGGCCGAGGTTGAGCGTTCGCTTCGCGTATTGGATGGAGCGATTGCGGTGTTTTGCGGTGTTGCCGGCGTGCAACCGCAGTCGGAAACGGTGTGGCGGCAGATGGACAAGTACAATGTTCCGAGGGTCGCTTTCATCAATAAGATGGATCGCACGGGGGCGGATTTCTTTGGAGCGGTTAACGACATCAAGGAAAAATTGCGCGCCAATGCGCATCCACTTTTTTTGAACATTGGCTCCGGTGAAAATTTTCAAGGCTTGATTGATCTCGTTAAAATGAAGGCCTACATATATCGCCAAGACAATATTAATGGGGTGCAGTACGACACGGTTGACATTCCCACCGACATGCTTGACTCTGCAAAAAGGTACCGCGAGGAGTTGATTGAGGCCGTTGCGGATTTCGATGAAAATGTTGCCAATAAGTATTTGGAAGGCATTGAAATTTCCACCGATGAGCTTCAGGTCGGAATTCGGAAAGCTACATTGTCCATGAAATTCATCGGGGTGATACCGGGCAGTTCGTTCAAAAATAAGGGTGTGCAAATGTTGTTGGATGCCGTTATTAATTATCTTCCCGATCCGCTTGATCTGCCGCCTACGCGTGCGTTCAACGATGATGGCGAAGAAGTTGGCATACCCGTTAATGACAGCGGCAAGGTGGCCGTGTTAGCGTTCAAGTTGATGACAGATCCCTACGTTGGGAAGTTGGTTTTTTGCCGCGTATACGCTGGCCAGCTGAGGAAAGGCAGTACGGTTTATAATCCGAGGACTCGCCAAAACGAGCGCATAGGCCGCCTAGTTACAATGAAGGCGGATGCGCGTGAAGACATTGAAGTCGCGTATTCGGGGGATATTTGTGCCGTGGTTGGACTTAGAAACGTCGTGACCGGTGACACCCTGTGCGATGATGACCTCGACCTGATTTTGGAGCCACCAACTTTTCCCGAACCGGTTATAAGTATGTCCATTGAGCCAAAGTCTAAAGCCGATCAAACAAAGCTTTCGACTGGGCTTCAGCGTTTGGCCGAAGAGGACCCCACTTTTGTGGTCACAACAAATCAAGAAACTGGACAAACTATCATTGCTGGCATGGGAGAGTTGCATCTCGACATTATTCGCGATAGATTGTTCCGCGAATTTAAGGTTGAAGCGGATGCTGGACGCCCACAGATCGCATATAAGGAAACGATTTCCGCGGCAGCAACCGGCGAAGGAAAATTTATCAGACAAACGGGTGGACACGGGCAATATGGCCACGCCGTAATAAAAATTGAGCCAACTGAGCGAGGAAAAGGAATCGAAATTATTAACGAAATTGTTGGTGGTGTTATCCCGAGAGAATTTATTAAACCTACACAGGAGGGCATCCTGGAGGGTGCAAACATCGGTGTCGTGGCGGGTTATCCCGTCGTCGATTTCACGGCAAGGATCGTCGATGGAAGCTTCCACGAAGTCGATTCGTCCGAATTAGCATTCAAGATGGCCGGAATTTTTGGTTTCAAAGAGGCCATGAGAAAGGCCAACCCGATACTCCTCGAGCCAATTATGAAAGTTGATGTTTCGACGCCCGACGAATATCAGGGAGACATTGTGGGGGATTTAAATCGCCGCCGCGGACAGATACAGGGCATCGAAGCCAAACATGGCTTGACAATAATTACCGCATTTGTTCCCCTTGAAATGATGTTTGGCTATGCCACGGATGTGCGTTCACTGTCAAAGGGACGCGCAACATATTCCATGGAGCCAGCTCATTTCGAACAGGTCCCAGCGGGTATATTGGCAAAAATTGTTGAAAACTCTCCAAACAAGCGTTAAGTGGAATACAGAAAAAATGGTCCAGAAAAAATCAAAATCAGATTCCAAACAAAAGATCAGGATTAGGTTGAAAAGTTTTGACTACAGGCTCGTCGATCAAGCGAGTGTTGACATCGTTGACACAGCCAAACGATCCGGCGCGCGCGTGGCAGGCCCCATTCCTCTACCTATGCACATTCGGAAATTTTGCGTAAATCGTTCCCCTTACAAGGACAAAAAATCGTCCGATCAATTTGAGATTCGTACGCATAGTCGCTTGGTTGACATATTTGAGCCAACCGCAGATACCGTCGAATCTCTAAAGAAGTTAAATTTACCGGCCGGAGTTGAAATAAAAATCGATTTATTAGCCGCATAGTTTTTGTTTTTGTGCTTGCTTTTTAAGCAAACCACATTTTATAACTCCTATGCCTAAAGCAGGATTGCCTGTTGCTTAGTATGAAAAAAAAGAACACATTCTTGATTGGAAAAAAGATAGGGATGACTCAAATTTACAACGAGTCATCCGAGCTTGTGTCTGTGACCGTAATTCAAGTAAAAAAGAGCGCGGTAACTAAGGTGAAGGCATCCGAAACAGATGGTTATAACGCCATTCAGTTTGGATTTGGTAAAAAAAACGCCAAACATTCAACGAAAGCCGACCTTGGCCAAAACAAATCGATATCGGATTCCTCTCCCCTGAAATTGCGCGAAATGAGGGTTGATTCAACGGATGGATATGCGATTGGTGACGTTGATTTATTGAAGGAGTTTGCTGTGTCTGATGTTGTTGACGTAATAGGAACCACCAAGGGACGTGGGTTTGCTGGCGTTATGAAGAGGCATAATTTCTGTGGCGGACCAGCGTCACACGGGTCGATGTTTCACAGGCGTGGCGGTTCATATGGGCAGCGCCAGTGGGTTGGGCACGTGTTTAAAGGTCGCAAAATGCCGGGACATTTCGGTTGCGATAGGCGTACGATCCAGAATTTGTTGGTCGTAAAAATTGACCATGACAGGGAGTTACTTCTGGTAAAGGGCAGCGTTCCTGGAGCAAAAAATGGGTTAGTTTTGGTGAGGCGAGCTATTAAATCTTTGTAGGGTAGAGTGTTTGATGAAATTAAAATTTTACAGTAAAGACTGGAATGCTCTACCGGAGAAAACGGTTGATGGCCTAACGTTGCTTGACGAAGGCAAAGGAGTGGTAGCTTTGCGCCAGTACATTGTTGCTTTCTCAGCGAATCTTAGACAGGGCAATGCCTGCACTAAGGACCGCGGCGATGTTAGTGGCACCGGAAAAAAGCCGTATAGGCAAAAGGGAACCGGTATGGCTCGCCAAGGGTCTAAGCGGAGCCCCATTTGGGCTGGGGGCGGCGTTGTTTTTGGGCCAAAGCCCCGCGATTTCTCCCAGAAGCTTAACAAGAAGGTTAAAAATGTAGCCCTGGCTAGGGTAATGTCAGACAAAATAAGCGGGGGGGGGATTTCTGTGATTTCAGAGTTTGACGTCTCCGAGCCAAAGACAAAAGAGGCGGCAAAGCTGATAAATTCCGTCGCTGGAGGTAAAGACATACTGCTAATTTCCGATACTTTTTCGGGAAGATTTGCACTGGCGTCGAGAAATATAAGTAATGTTTACATGATCGACGTTAATTCCGTCAACGCATATGATATCATTCATTTTAAGAGTATAATGGTATCCGAAAGCGCGATTGATTCCTTACTGAGGCGCTCCGGGTTGCTTGTGGAGGAAACAAAATGAGTCATTTTGGAATTTTAAAGGAGATAATGTTGACTGAAAAGTCGAATGTCCTGTCGGCCGATCTAAACAAATATACCTTTAAGGTGTGTTCGTGTGCCACAAAGCACAACATAGCATTGGCAATCGAGAAAATTTTTAATGTGAAAGTTAAATCGGTTAACGTGTTAAATACGAGCAGCAAGCGGAGGCGCGCCCGCGTGAAAAAAGCGAGGCCAGGAAGAACGCAAGCCTTCAAAAAGGCAATTGTATCATTGAAAGATGGTGATAAAATCGAGGTAGTGTAAAAATGGCAATAATACAATCGCGACCGTTAACTCCCGGGCAAAGATTTCTGACGAAAATCAGCGGGCAGTTGTCTTCTACTCGAAATAAGCCTGAGCGAAAGTTGCTGTGCGCTAGAATTCGTAGTTGCGGAAGAAATTGCTATGGTAGAATTACGTCGCGTAGGCGTGGTGGTGGGCATAAGAGACTTGATCGCATTGTGGATTTTAGGCGAGACAAGTTTGACATCCCTGCCGTCGTTAGGGCCATAGAGTATGACCCAACGAGGTCCGCAAACATCGCCCTATTAAGCTATAAGGACGGAGAAAAGCGGTATATTTTGGCAACGAAAGACATGAGGGTCGGGAACATAATATATAGCCGAAATTCTAAGACCGATGATTTTTCCGATGGGACAGCGATGCAACTAAAATTCATTCCCCAGGGTGTATTTGTACATTCCGTGGAAATTGAGCCTGGCAGTGGTGCCAAGCTTGCGCGCGCTGCGGGAATGAGTGCGCAACTGGTTGCAATCGAGAACAGTTTGGCGACATTGAAAATGCCAAGCGGCGAAATTAGGTATTTGCACACTAATTGCATGGCAACGATTGGAGTTGTTGGCAATGAAGAACATAGCAAGCGTTCGCTTGGAAAAGCTGGCCGCAATCGTTGGTTGGGGCGCCGGCCGCGTGTGCGCGGTGTGGCAATGAATCCGGTGGATCATCCAATGGGTGGCGGAGAAGGTCGCACATCCGGCGGAGGACATCCCGTGTCGCCATGGGGGCAGCTAGCCAAGGGCAAACCTACGCGCAAGAGGACAAAAACTTCCAATGCTATGATTTTAGTGCGTAGAAATGGTAAAAAAATGAGAAAGGAGAGTAAGGGGTAGAGTATGACGAGATCTAAAAAGAAGGGTTATTTTGTGGATGTTTGTCTGATGGACAAGATAGCGGGCACTCATAAAAACGAATCTACCAAGCCAATTAAGACGTGGTCGCGTCGGTCAACCGTAACTCCTGATTTTGTTGGCTTGACTTTTTTGGTGCACAATGGCAGAAAATTTATTGACGTTTATGTAACGGAGAACATGGTTGGTCACAAACTCGGAGAGTTTGCCCATACGAGGACGTTTAAATCCCATAATCCGCACACACAAAAGGCATCAAAGTAGCAAATGGAAATAGAAGCAAAGTTTAAATATGCCCGCATGTCGGCAAAAAAGCTGCGTGACATTTCGCGTGTGCTGCGCGGTCGACGTGCAACGGATGCGCTGTCATTTCTAAAGTTTTCCACGCGCAAGTCGGCCAGGTTGATTCTTAGGACACTGTCGAGTGCCATTGCCAACGCGGAAAATAATAATAATTTATTGGCTAGCAATTTACTAATTGACAATGTTTTCATCGAAGAGGGGCCCGTTTTCAAGAGATTTACGCCCGCTGCCAGGGGGTCGGCCCATCCAATTCGTAAGCGAACAAGTCACATACGCGTAGTGTTAAAACAGTCCAACTTGGAGGGACGGTAACATGGGACAAAAAGTAAACCCCATAGTATTTAGATTGCCGGTTAGGAGGGATTGGAAGTCCCGTTGGTTTGCTGGCAAAAAAAACTTTTCGAAGTTTGTTGGTGAAGATTTCAAAATTCGCGAATTTATAAGGTCGAAATTGAAGCATGCCTCCGTGGCCGAGGTTGATATTGAGCGTTCCGGAGAGAAGGTTCGCGTAAAGTTACTTACGCCGCGGCCGGGAGTTGTAATCGGTGTTAAAGGAAAGGAACTTGAGCGCATAAGTGGGTCCTTGAGCAGGATCACGGGCCGTGATGTTCTCGTTGATGTCCAGGAAATTAAGAAGCCGGATTTGGTTGCGCAACTGGTTTCGGACGGGATTGCGTCCCAGTTGGAGCGCAGGGTTGCATTTAGGCGTGCGCTTAAAAAAGCCGTGCAAACGTCCATGGGTTTCGGAGCGAGTGGTATCAGGATTAAGTGCTCCGGACGATTAGGTGGGGCTGAAATTGCAAGGAGCGAGGAGCAAAAGGCCGGATGCGTACCGCTGCACACGTTGCGCGAGAATATTGGCTATGGTTTTTCCGAAGCAAATACGGTATACGGAAAAATCGGGGTAAAATGTTGGATTTGCAACAAACAGGTCGATAAACAAACCGTATAATGGGGTTGCCTAAATGAGTAATTTACTACCAGCAAAGACCAAGTATCGAAAAGTGCAAAAAGGCAGGAACCGCGGATGCGCCAAGGGTGGAGCCTCGATAGCCTTCGGGGACTTCGCCATACAGGCTTTGGAGCGAGGCAAAATGACGGCTTCGCAGATGGAAGCGGCCCGTGTGGCTATAAATCGGCACTTAAAAAGAAAAGGCAAAATGTGGATGCGTGTATTCCCAAACAAACCGATAACCAAGAAACCAGCCGAGACGCGCATGGGCAAGGGTAAGGGACCCGTTGAATACTGGGTTGCGCAGATCAAACCGGGTAATGTTCTGTTTGAGGTTGCCGGAGTGTCGGTAACAATCGCACGGGAGGCAATGCGGCTAGCGGATGGTAAAATCCCATTCCATTGCCGGTTTGTAAGTAGGGATGAACAAAATTCTTTCTGAGGATGTGGTAATGGGCAAAAATAAATTCACAGAATTATCAATGGATGAGCTTACCCAAAAGGAAAATGAGTTACGCACCGAGTTGGAGATGCTCAATTTAAAAAAAAATATTAGCCAAATGTCCAAGCCTAGTAGATTTTCTGAGATAAGGCGTAACATTGCGGCGATCGTGACTACTAAACGTGCACTGGCAAAAAACAAGATTGATGATGGCAAATAGAAATAGAAGGAAGGTTTTGACTGGTACTGTAATTAGCCGCACCGGCGATAAAACGGTGAAGGTTGCGTATTCGTACAAAATTCCACATCCGATGTACAAGAAAGAGATCAAACGTAAAACTGTTATTCATGTCCATGATATGGATAATAGTTGCAAGTTGGGCGACAGCGTCGAAGTTGTTGAAACTAGACCATTGAGTAAGTTGAAACGCTGGAGGCTAAGCAAAGTGATTAGTTCTGTGGCCGAAGTGAAGGGGTAAGTTTTTGCTTTTACAAACGAGGAAATTGAGATGTTGCAACAGGAAAGCATATTACAGGTAGCTGATAATACCGGCGCGCGCCAGGTAAAAATGATTCGCCGCTTGGGGCAGGTAAAGCGCACAGCTTCTGTGGGGGATATTATAGTGTGTAGTGTTAAAAAAAGCATACCCGAAGCTGCAATTAAGAAGGGTTCGGTTGTTCGCGCAGTTATAGTTCGCAGCAAATATCCGATTCGGCGCTCGGACGGTAGTTACCTAAAGTTCGACTCGAATGCGTGTGTTATAGTAGATGATAAGAAAAATCCGAAGGGGACGCGCATATTTGGCCCCATTGCCAGGGAGTTGCGGCAGAAAAATTTTACAAAAATATTATCCTTAGCGCCGGAAGTAATATGAGAAGCAACCTAAAGAGAAATGATGAGGTGGTCGTGATTTGTGGCGACGACAGGGGAAAGTTTGGCAAAATTTTGCAGGTATTGCGTGAAAAATCTCGTGTCGTCGTTGAGGGAATTTCCATTGCCACGAAACATATTAAAAAGTCGCAACAGCATCCGGAAGGAGCTATCGTTAAGATTGAACATTCAATACATATTTCGAATGTTATGCTAAAATCTAGGTATGAATCCAAACATAAACATGGAGTGTCTAAATAAAAATGTCTTGACTTAGTTGTCGCCAACATCTTTTTTGAGCGTGTCGATTACGTTAGGATCGGGTTCTGCTCGCGGTAAGGGGTTATATGAATGGACCATCTTTAAAAAAATTATATAAAAGTACAATAGTTAAGGAAATGACAAGGGAATTTGGTTATCCAAACGTTCATTGCGTTCCAAGGGTTGAAAAAATAACAATCAATTCTGCAATTGACGCCGGAGCCGATAAAACGCAGGTGCAGGATGTGCAAAAGGATGTGTCGTTGATTGCCGGGCAAAAAGCTGTGATAACCAAGGCAAAGAAGAGCATATCAAATTTCAAATTGCGCCAAGGTATGCCAGTTGGGGTGAAGGTTACGCTGCGCGGCAACAAAATGTATGAATTTTTGCTAAAATTTATAGCGGTTTCGCTACCGCGGATAAGGGATTTTAGGGGTGTGGCAAATAAGTTTGATGGTCGAGGAAATTATACGATAGGAATTGTAGATCACACGATTTTTCCAGAAATTAGTATAGATCGCGACAAAAGAGTTATTGGGATGGATGTCTCGTTCGTAACAACCGCAAGCACCGACAAAGAGGGGCATGCTTTGATGTCAAAGTTTGGTATGCCGTTCAGAAAAAAGCAATAGGAAGATATTTATATGGCTAAAAAATCGTCGATAGTTAAAAACGAAAAGCGGAAGGTTCTTGTGGAGAAATATGCTGTCCGCAGAGCGGAAATAAAAAAGAAGTTACTGGACCCGTCGCTATCTGATAATGAGTATTGGGCGGAACGGAGAAACATGGCAAAACTTCCCAAAGATTCCTCTCGCATACGAATAAGAAATCGCTGTGCTGTGACCGGGCGTTCGCGGGGGTATCATGGATGGTTTGGTTTATCGAGGATTCAATTGCGCGAAATGGTATCTTTTGGGGAAATTCCCGGCATAACCAAGTCTTCGTGGTAGCGCTTTTTAGGAAATAGAGAAAAATTTTTAAATATATGGATATTGTGAGTGATTTTATTACCGTACTAAGGAACGGTAGTCTAGCCGAAAAGGAGTCCTGTTCTACGCAGTGGTCGGGTCTGTTGGAGGGAATTGCCCGTGTGTTGAAAGATAGCGGCATGATAAAAAATTTTGAAAAAATCGATGATGGGAACAACAAGTTTGTGCTTAGAATTAATTTGAAGTACGTCAACAGTATCCCGGCCATCACAGAAATTCATACGGTGAGCACGCCGGGATGTAGGCAATACTGCGGTATCAAAAAAATTCCAAACGTGCTCGGCGGCATGGGCCTTGTTATTATGTCGACGTCCCATGGAGTATTGTCCGGTTTCGAAGCCAACAAGCAAGGTGTTGGTGGTGAGTTATTATGTTATGCGTGGTAGGCGAATTATGTATGAGTAGAATAGGAAAATTACCGATAAAAATTCCCGCGGGGGTGAAAGTCTTGGTAAACGGAGCGAGTGTTGTCGTTGAAGGGTCGCTCGGAAAAAATGAGAAAACTTTTGACGATTCTGTATTTATCAAGGTTGTAAACGATGAAGTGCTCGTTTCTCCGGCTGATGCGGATAGGGATCATTCCCTGGTAATGCACGGAACGGTACGTTCCATAATAGCCTCGATGGTTATTGGGGTTACAAGTGGCTATAAAAAAGATCTGGAAATCACCGGCGTTGGGTTCAAGGCAACAATGAAGGGGAAAGTTATCGATCTCGATCTCGGATTTTCCCATGAAATTTTGTACGAAATTCCAGCCGGAATTAAGGTGAATATCGATCAAAGCGGGACAAAATTGTCCGTTTCCGGTGTGGACAAACAGCTGGTCGGTCAAGTTACAGCTAACATAAAATCGTACTATCCCGTCGAACCCTATAAGGGCAAGGGGGTGCATGTGATCGGAGAATTTGTACGAAGAAAGGAAGGCAAAAAGACGGCTTAGTAAGCGGGTAAAATTAAACTGGGTTTAAAATGCAACTGAAACAAAGGATAGATTTACGTGCAAAAAGGAAGGCGAGGGTGCGTAAACGTGTGCGCGGATCGGCGGAAAAATTACGCCTATCTGTGCATTTTTCTTCCAAACATATCTATGCCCAGTGCATAGATGATGATGTGCGGAGGACGCTTGTGTTTTTATCCACGTTATCGAAGGAGTGTGTTGATCAAAAGCTATCCGCAAATGCGAGTGGAGCTGCGGCAATGGGTGCTATTTTCGGAAAAAAGGCAGTTGATGTGGGCATCAAGGTGGTTGTTTTCGATCGTGGAGGACGTCGGTATCATGGCTGTGTGAAAGCGTTTGCCGATGCTGCGCGCGGTGCGGGGTTGGAATTTTAAGATTTTTAACATGAGTGATTTAAAGAAAACTGATAAAACTGATTTGGGTTCCAGGAGAAAGAAGGAACGCGGGGGCACATTGCCTAGTAATGTGGACGGAGAAGCTGTTCTCCAAGAAAAGGTTGTGCATATCAACCGGTGTGCGAAGGTCGTTAAGGGTGGGCGTCGTTTTGGATTTGCAGCTCTCGTTGTCGTTGGCAACCAAACGGGAAGAATTGGAGTTGGATGCGGCAAAGCGAAAGAGGTCCAGGATGCGATAAAGAAGGGAACTGAGAAAGCGAAAAAAAATATGGCATCCTTTAATATGAAAGAAAACACAATTCCCTGCATGTCGATTGGCGTGTCTGATGGAGGGCGGGTTCTTCTGCGTCCGGCAAGCCCTGGTACGGGAGTTATAGCTGGTGGCAGCGTACGTGCGGTTCTTGAAGCACTTGGGGTGAAAGATGTTCTGACAAAGTCACTCGGTTCAAAAAATCCATTTTCGGTTGTGCGTGCCACAATCAATGCGCTGCGAAAGATGAAGACGTACGATCAAATTAGGAGTATTCGTCTGGCAAACGGCGATGACTTAGTGTAGCAAATTGGAGAATTTTAAAAATGGAACTCAGCGAATTGCCAAAATTAAGAGCCTATTCGAAGTCGACAAAGTGACGCGGGAAAGGTGTGGGTAGCGGGCCAGGTAAGACAGCCGGTCGTGGGCACAAAGGTGGCAAGGCGGGCGCTGGCTATTCTCCTGCGCCGTGCTGCTGCGGGATTCCGTTTTATCGCCACTTTCCGATACGCGGCTTCTCAAATTTTAAGTTTAAAACGGAATACTCCGTTATAAATTTGGCTGATTTGGAAAGCGAAAATGTTGCCCTAATTGACAAAAATTTTCTATGCAGCAATGGCTACATAAGGTCCGCAGACAAGCTTGTAAAAATTCTCGGAACCGGGGAATTTGGCAGGCCGATCACCATTATCGCGGATAAATTTTCTGCAAGCGCCAAGGCCTCCATAGAGA
>JAITOW010000038.1 GCA_031289835.1 Puniceicoccales bacterium
CCTGGTTCTTGCAGGATTCCGTTCATCACAGTTGACGAGTTGGCACATCTATGTAGCATTTCCATGAAATTTACTTGCTCGACCCGCCCATCGCTCAGACATGCCGAAATTGTCATTTCTCCAATGCGGGCTTGCGGTTCTGTGGCGCTTTGTTCCATAATATCCAGCGGAGGCTTGGGGAAATCATTCGTATCAGTTGCGCGGCTGATTGTATTACCAACTGCATTCCGACTTACATTAGCTACATGCGGAGAAGAGAATCCCGAAATTCGTAGGCTATCCATTTAATTCCCTGTGTTAAAATTAAACTTGAATGGTAGAGCTTTGAAAAGGATATGTCAATGGCTGTTTTGACAATTTTTTTACACAAACAAATGCCTATTGCCCAAACTTTGGAAATTTTTTTATGCAAAAGATTGCACAGGATATGATGATAAGCTGTAAAATGTGTATCAAAACAAAGTAAGTGCCGAATTGGTGTTTTAGCAAACTCATCAGTGGAACACTGACCGCTCCGGTTATGGTCGATAAAAAATAAACGATGCCGAGGATCTCGCCGATGCGTTCCTGGCCAAAAATTTTTGACCAGGAAACAATCAGCAATACCCTGTGTGCGCCCCAGGCTGATCCGATTGCCGCCGCGTATAACATTGTACATCCCCAGTTTTGGGCAAAATTCAGTCCCACTAGGCCAAGAAATTGTGTAAGAAACATAAGCAGTATGGTGAGCTTAATTTTTCCAAGGTCCACAAGTTTCCCGAAAGGAAAGCCGGAGATAACTGAGAAAATGCTTAGAGGTATGTAAGTGCCAAGCGCGATGTTTTCAGAAATTCCCCTTTCGCGGAATATGTCCACGATGTGAATCGCCGTTCCGGTGCCGATAAATTCGTTCAGGCACAGCGCCGATGCTATGCACCAAAAAACCGGCGTTCTAAGTATTTGGCGCTTGGATGCGAAAGGGATCTGTATGCACTTATTTTTTTTAGGCTGACACGGGATTGGATTAACTTCGCTCCGGTCGTGGAAAAAAAAGAAAACTAAAAGCAGCAATATTAAACCGGTGAAGGATAGAACCCTAAAGGCGTGTTCCCAGTCATCGTTCCTCGATAGCAACTTCATCAGCAGCGGGATGATTCCCCTAGTCGACGCCACAAATGTTCCATAGATCGCTATGGTAAAGCCTTCTCTACTACTGAATGTTCTGACGATTTGCATTCTTCCGAGAAGGGGAAGAACATTTTGGCCAAGGAGCCGCAGCATGGATATGCACCCCGTTAGGAAGACAATGCAAAAAACTTCCCGGGAAAGAAAATTTTGCACAACTTTAAACATGGACGAGTAACTTCCAAAACTAAGCAGGGTCAGTACCCAAAGTGGCAATGCCAGCAGGAGCGACTTGCGGATGCCGAAGTAATCGATCAGCTTGCCGCTTATTAGTATCCCCAGGCCTCCGAGTATGGTTGCAGTCATGTACATGGTGCTGAAAGTCGTTCTTGATAAACCGGTTGTGCGTAGGATTGGCTCGGTGAATGCGCAAAATCCTGTCGATTGCCCTGGCAGAGAAAACATCACCAAAGCGCATGAAATAACAAAAATTAAGCAATTTTTTATCCTGCTGTTCACGGCATTAAACGTTGCATTGATTTATAAAAAGATTTAACTTGCATTTTCAACATTTTTAATATCTATGCGGTGTGGAATATGCGGGACGATTTTTTAAAAGCAGCATTAGCGATTATTGGTGAGCCAAACATTTTGATAAATTTAGTTTCTCGCCGTGTCAAGCAGCTAAGGGGTGGAGCAAGGCCTCTGATCGATTCGTTGGAACGTCTTGATTATGAAGATGTTGCCCTGCGCGAGATCATTGAGGGAAAAATTACATACAAGCTGTACATGGGCAGCGGGGCGTAGGGGTTGTGCATGGCCAGTGGCAAACGATCGAACGATTCTCCAAAGGAAATTCGCAATAAAAGGGCGTCCCATGACTATTTCATTGAAGACAAGTTCAAGGCTGGCGTCGTGCTCCGTGGGACTGAAGTTAAGTCGATTCGCCAGGGGCGTGCGCAGATTTCGGATGCTTTTGTCAGGTTTAATCCCAGTGGAGAGGCGGTTTTGTTCAATGCCAACATTGAGGAATATAGCTTCGGCAATGTGCAAAATCACGAAATTAAGCGTGCGCGCAAACTTCTGCTACACAAAAACGAATTGAAAAAATTGAGGGCTGCCATTGAAATGGATGGGTTGACCGTCTTACCCCTGCGCATGTTTTTTTCACACGGATTGGTCAAGGTTGAGGTTGCGATTTGTCGCGGTAAAAAGCTGTTCGATAAGCGCGAAGCACTGAAAAAGCGCACGGAATTGCGCGAAGCGGAGCGCGATTTGGCAAGATTTAGGCGCTAGGCAATTAATTCTTTGCGCCAATTTTATGGTGCTTCTTTCTCTGTTTCGTTCCATTTTCAAGCTCAAATTGGCCAATAATGCGATCGATGAGCTGTGCAAGGGCTCCATTGCCCAAAACATTGGCCGATGTACAAATCGGATCCAAAAGAACGTAGAGCGAGAAAATTAGCGACGACATAGCTCCATCGAAGCCGAAACAGCGCTCAATGATGGGTAACATTACAATAATTCCCCCTCCGGGGACAGCGGCCACGGAAAATTTCGCAATCACAAACTGCAGGGTAAAAATTAAATAGAGCACCTCCGATGGTTGCGGAAACCCATAACTTTTTAAAATGGCGTAAACAAAAATCGGAATCGCTATGCAATCGCCCATAAGATGCACGTTTGTTGTCAGTGAAACAACGGATTTTGCCAACGGCTTGTTGGTCGCATTTTTTTCCACGGCGACGATGGTGTAGGGCAATGCCGATGCGCTGGACATGCTACCAAACGCACAAATAAGGGGTGGGATCATGTTTTTAATGCAAGCTATGGTTTGCTTTATCCGCATTCCATTCGCCAATAGAAAGAAAAATGATAGGTAAACGGCCAAGGAAGCGACGATAACAACCACAATTTTGGCATACTGCCGAATTAGCAAGATTATCAGCCTATCGTGTTGCATTTTCAGCAAAAATCCAAACAAAAATAGGGGAATAATTAGGGAAATGCCTTCGAGTAGCCGCGCCACAATCATATCCATTGTGCGGGATAATTTTTGAAAATTTTTGCCCGCGATTTTGGGAGCAAAAATTCCGCCGAGTACACCCAAAATCATGGCCAGTGTATTTGGAATTGTTTTTGGCAATTGCCAGTCAAAAAGTGGAGACAACGTGCTGTTTTTCAATATGTTTATCGGAGATAGTTGCATGGAGGAATGGACAAATTTTCCCACAAAATGGCTTATGTAAGTTGCGGAGAAATTTGAGCAGCATAGCACAATTAGTGTTATTAATACAACGCGCGATGCGTTGCTCCCAAGTCTCTGAAACGTTGAAAACAGTAGGCAAAAAATGAGCGCGGGCAATACAAACATTATGGCCGATTTCAATGTTATGCTGATGGCAAGGAACCCACGTAGCACGAACAGCGGAAGAAAGTCGCCAACGAAAAACGTAAAAATAACAAGGATTAGAAGGATAAATGGAATCTTTTTTAACATGGTCTGAAAATTTAAGTTTGTTGAAATTTACAAACTAAAGCCCCCGGGAGCACAAGCAAATTTGCCATTAGCACGTTCGAAAACACAAGAAATTTAGACACAACTCCATTGCCAATGGAGAAGAAGAATTTGTATTTGGCCTGTCAATATTTTTGTGAAAAATTTTACCAAAAAACGTTAAATGTTAAGTTTTGTTCAATTAGCTTTACTTTAATATTTTTGCCCTTTAGGTAGCGTGAAGAATTTGGCAGGTAATGAAGCAACGTACGATCTTGAGAGAAGTAACAGCGAGTGGTAAAGCTCTGCACACGGGGAACGAAGTAACTTTGAAAATCAAACCAGCTCCGGTAAACACGGGCATTATTTTTCGCAGGATCGATCAATTTGGAGTTCCGGAAATAAAAGTTTGTGCGCCGAGCTTAGGTTCTGATACCGTTCGCTGCACAACCCTCATTGCCAATAACACCACGGTGCACACCGTCGAGCACGTTTTATCCGCACTAAATGGCCTGCAAATAGGCAACGTTATCATCGAAATGAACGCTTCCGAACCACCGATTTTAGATGGTTCGGCGAAGCACTATGTCAATCTTCTACTATCCGCGGAACCCGTTGACCAGGAGAAGGATAAGACTTTTTTTGTTCTAAAAGAGCCCATTTCCGTTTCATACGGAAACCGTTCGTTGATTGCCCTTCCCTACGATGGCTTAAAAATAACTTGTACTTCCGCCGATGATCGTGGTGTGTACACGCAGCACCTATCCATCGACATCGACGAGAAAACTTATATCTCGGAAATCGCTCCCGCGAGGACATTTACCATATACGGAGACATTGAAGAATTGCTGAGACTCGGAAAAATTAAGGGAGGTAGCCTGGATTCAGCCGTTGTGATCAAGGATGATAAGATTTTATCAAAGGAACCGCTGCGGTTTAAGGATGAATTTGTACGCCACAAAATTTTAGATATAATTGGCGATCTTGCCGTGCTCGGGATGCCGCTTAAGGCGCACATCATAGCCGTTAGGCCGGGGCACACGATCAATGCGGAGCTAATCAGGCGAATGCATAATAGGGGAGAGGGAAGTGCTGAAACTGGCGCAAAACAGGGCAATGGGGAGGAGGCCAAGCTTCACGAATCGGTGATGGATATTTACGAAATATTGAACAATTTACCCCACAGATATCCGTTTCTTTTGGTGGATCGTATCACAAAATTTACAAGCGGGACCGAGCTGCGGGCGATAAAAAATGTGACCATGAATGAGCCATATTTCCCCGGTCACTTCCCAGGGCAGCCTGTGATGCCCGGTGTGCTGCAGATCGAAGCGATGGCGCAAGCCGCTGGTTTACTTATGATTAAGACGGGAAACTTAAGGAACAAATTGGCGTACTTTATGAGTTGCGACAAGGTGAAGTTTCGCCGTGCCGTAGTTCCCGGGGATCAGCTCGTTATCGACGTAAAGTTGACTAAAAGTCGTGGAAATAAAATTGGCGTTGCCGTGGGTGAATGTAGGGTTGACGGGAAGGTTGCTTCGTCGGCCGAGCTGATGTTTACCATCATTGACAACAAGGACTGATAAATGGCAATACATCCAACGGCAATCGTAAAATCCGGTGCGAAACTGGTCGATGACGCCGCTGTTGATGAATATGCCTACATCGGGTCGATGGCCAAGATCGGTCGTGGCTGCGTAATTAGGCACCATGCCACCGTTGACGGGCGGACGACCCTCGGTGAGGGCAATATTGTCCATCCCTATGCTTACATCGGTGGCCTCACCCATGACCTGAAGTATAAGGGCGGTGAACCCGGTTTGGAAATCGGTTCCGGGAACGTGTTCCGCGAATTTTGCACGGTGCACGCTAGTACTAACCCGGAATCAAGCACAATCATCGGCAGCGGCAATACGTTTTTGGCCTATTCCCACGTCGCGCACGATTGCGTAGTTGGCAATTATGTGGTGATGAGCGCACAGGCTGCGCTTGGCGGACATGTCGAAGTCGGCGACTACGCCAATATTGGGTGGAGCGCTGGGATTCATCAGTTTTGCAGGGTAGGGCAGTATGCGATGGTTGGTGCTTGCAGTAAAGTTGTTCAGGATGTTCCGCCGTACATGCTGGCCGATGGTAATCCGTCAAAAGTTCGTTACATTAATATCCTAAATTTGCAACGGAACGGATTCTCCAAGGCCCAAATAAACGATGCCAAGCGCATCTTTAAAATTTTCTATGCCTGCGGTTTAAACCGTCAACAGGCAATGGATACACTGATCAACGAAAAAGTCGATTCTTCCCTGCGCGAAAATGTACTTACCTTCATTTCAACGAGCACCCGTGGCTTTATCTAGGGCAAGTTATTTCCAAGGGCGGGAACTACCCAATAAAATTTCACATGGTTGCTGCAAATTTCACCTGTGCGCTGAAAATTTCCCTGCCCTTCGGCAATGTTTTTAACAAATTTTCCGCGTGAAACCAGGACTCGCTAACATACCCTAAAAATTAAATTGACTTCTTTACAATTTCTACGTCCCCTTTAGCAGGGAGGTTTTATGAATGTGTCAAATGTAGGTACAGGCGCCGATCGGCAGATAATGTTTTGCCAATGGGCTGTTGCTGAATCTTTTAGCCAAGATGAAATCAAAACCAGGTGCCTGCTGCCCATTGAGGAAATATCCCCCAACGAATCCGTTTACAATTATGTTAAAGCTAACTTCGGATTTGAATATGTGAATGGGAGGAAGGGTGCTGGGATCATTTGCTGTCTTAATGGCAAAAAAATTGAGGAATCAGCCAAATTTTCTTCATTAGTATTGGGGCAAAGTTTGGAGGAACGCACTTGCGTCGTTTGCATATACGATGAAAGTTATCCCAATTTTGTGAAAAAATTTTTTGACCTTCTAAGTAGCTTTGATTTAAATAAGTTTTTAGTGGAAAAATTTATTGGCGAGATTTTAACTTGCCATAAAATTGCCTCCCGTTTTACGCAAGATGTATTTGGAAAGAGTCTTCGTCAAATTGTGGAAGAAGAACAAGGCAAGCAAACGGGCGAATTTTCGCATGGCTTAGGTAATGACGCCTCGGATGCACTGGGATTGTTTCCGTTTGATGTGGCGGAACCCGATCAATTTAAATTGGATGAAGATTTGTCGAGGTTAAGCATGGAAGATAGGCCTTTGTTCTGTCTTGATGATATTTCCATCACAAGAGAATTGCCTTCCTTCCCTTGAAAAAGCCGAAGAACGTTTCCCTTCCTTTGAAGGAGATGACTTATGAGGCCAAGCCTAAATTGTACCCTAGCAGGAGCGATCATCCCGCAAATTTATATTGCGGATCTGGGTGATTTTTTCAGCTTTGGGGTAATGGCCATTAGTTTTGAAGTTCTCGGAAGCGGTAGCAAGGGGAACTGTTACCTATTGAGGACTCCTGAGTCGAACATATTGATAGATGTCGGCTTTTCGGGAAGGACTATCGTTTTATTACTCGAACGGCACGGTCTTTCAATCGACGACATTCATGCAATTTTTATCACCCATGAGCACAATGATCACTGCAACGGAATTAGGGGATTGCGTAAATTGAAGGATGTAATTTTTTTCGCAAACGAGAAAACGGCGGAAACTATAAATGCTAGAATGTGTAAAGATATTAATTGGGTCGCGTTTGAAAATGAGCGCACATTTCGCTTTAGGGATTTGGAGGTCACCGCATTTTCACTGCCACACGACGCCGTCGATCCAGTCGGCTATGTTTTTTCCTTGCCGAATTGCTGTGGCACACCGTCTCGCAGGAAAATATGCATAATAACGGATTTGGGCTATGCCCCGCACGGATTAGCGCAGTATGCGAGTGGCGTTGACTGGCTTGTCATAGAGGCAAACCATGATCTGCGATTGTTGGAACTTGACCTAAAGCGCCCGGTTTACATAAAAAATCGCATCCGCAGCAAATATGGCCACCTTTCCAACGATGCGGCGCTGTCGTTTATTTCTAAAAATTACTCAACGAGGTGGAAGAAGATCACCTTCGTTCACCTGAGCAGTGATTGCAACAATCCCGAAATTATACGCAACATGCTGCGAAAATATAACTTTCCGAAAAGCTTGGAGTTTGAAATTGCGGATCCACTTGCAAATGGATGTAATAGGGAGGCGTGTGATCAGAACTCGATGTCGATAACCGCTCCCACCGGGGCATGATCCGAACCGCATACGTTGGCGTATATTTTTGACTGGATGATGCTTTGTCGTAAAACTTCGCTGGCTAGTATGTAGTCGATTCTCCAGCCAACATTTCTTTCCCGTGCTTTTGCGCGATATGACCACCAACTATATTGATTTTCATCATGTGGATGCCGATGGCGGAACGTATCTATAAATCCACCGGCCAATATGTTTGAAAATCCTCGCCGTTCTTCATCCGTAAACCCGGCACTGAAATGGTTCTGCGACGGATTAGCAAGGTCTATTTCTTCGCGGGCAACATTGAAGTCTCCGCACACAATCGTTGGTTTCACCGTTGCCAAACCGCGGACGAATTCGGCAAATTTTACGTCCCATACCTGGAAACGAAACTGTAACCGCGCCAGGTTTGCGCCGGAATTTGGCGTATAAACATTCACGATAAAAAATTGTTCATATTCCAGCAAAATGACTCTGCCCTCATGGAGACCGGTTGTTGCTTCAATGTCCACCTGCATTGACTTGGATAGCGGTTCATATTTTGCAAAAATTGCCGTTCCCGAATAGCCAGGGCGGATGGCTGAGTTAAATATTTTCACATATTCCGGAAGAACGATTTTTGGTATTTGATCCACGGACACCTTGATCTCTTGTAGGCAAATTATGTCCGGGTCTAATTGTTTGACTGTGTCCGTCAGCCCCTTTGAAACTATCGAACGTAACCCATTAATATTCCAGGAAATGATATTCACAGGATCCATGATTTCTATCCGTAGAAAATGCTCAACAAAATCTTTTCAGCATGGTTTTACCAGGGCCTATTAGCACGATTGGTGAAAGGGAAGGAAGCGATGAAATGGGGAAGCTTTCATTATCCGCTCAACATATTTATTCGTTGACATTCCCTTTAAAAGCGCCTTAAAGGTCTGCTCAGCTATTGGTGGCAGTAGCTCAGTAGGTTAGAGCATCGGATTGTGGTTCCGAGGGTCGCCGGTTCGAGTCCGGTTTGCCACCCCAGGCTCAAAGCCACATAACCCCGAGGTTTGCAGGCAATCTAAGGGAGATGAAAACAAAGCAGTAAAAAAGTATCGAGGACCCAAATTTATATTTATGCTACTGAAATGGTATGGCCTTGAGCATAAGGACTCGTGGCGTATCTCAGCGGGATTGAAAAGAGAACCACTGGCAGATTGTATAGTTGTATAGCACGCCACACTCGCCACAAAGGGAAAAAGAAGGGGCAAGCTAGGAATCAGCCATGGCCGAGCACACTAAGTAAATGGGAAAAAATAGAAGCCAAAACTGACTAAGAGCTGAGTTAACATGAAAAATGGGAGCTCGACAGGCTTGGGAAGCAGTGTAACCAAAAAGAACCGTCCTGGCAAAGATTGATCATGAAGATGATTCCGGACAGGATTAAAGAAAAAAAAGTGCTCTGGCGAAAGGAGACATGGGAATCGTGCCGAGATTTAGGGGAATGATTGGGATGAAAAGATTGGAGTAGAAATTTCAATGGGGAAGGAGTCGAAGGGAACATCACCGTCGCGGGGACTGTATCTGCGCAGGATCATGCGGTTTTATATGCTAGCGGATGCAGTGTAGCAGTTGAATATTTTCGAAGATTTGTTCGTGGCCATTGGCGCCAAAAATCTCCACGTATTATTATACGCTTCGGGTTTTGAAGCCTGCAGCTCCCGCAAATTCTCTGAAAATATTCAACTGCTAAAACAACTTAAAACAATGGAGAAATCCAGCCTGTGCCAAAGTACAAGTCATTGGGATCTGCTGCCTGGCCGACCATTAACACCCCGGAGGCCTTCCCCAACTCGATGTAAACGGGGAGATCCCTCCGGAATTCCTACCCTTCGATACCATGACATTTAAGGGTACATTCGGCACGGATACATCCACCACCGGCGAGGATTTACCGGCCACCGGTATGCTAGATGGCGACATGTATGTGTGCCTAACGGACTACTATAAATCAAGTGGCTCAGTCATCCTTCGCCAGCGGACAGCGGGCGATTTATGACGGTACAGCATGGAACACTCTGCCGGCGCAAGGTGCCAGCACGCCCATAGGATCCGTGCTGGCTATGCCGGTAATTTGGCCGCTGTGCGTACCTGCGATTCTATGAACTCTAGCAGATCTTCTTCTCGAAATCTTACCAGGCGGCCAACTTTGATGTGCTTTATTGGGTATCTTTTAGTCGTCAACCAATCCGTCAAAGTACGCTCTTTTATGCTGAGAAATTCAGCCGCTTCTCTAACGCTTAACAGCTTATAGGCTTATGCTGCTGGGTTGCTGGGTTGCTGGGTTGCTGGGTTGCTGGGTTGCTGGGTTGCTGGGTTGCTGGGTTGCTGGGTTGCTGGG